>JANYKI010000026.1 GCA_025361645.1 Methanothrix sp. | reverse complement strand
CTTCCACCAACAGGTACGCAAATCTGCTCAAGCTCATTGCAGGCGGAAAGAAAAAAATGGTGGTGCTCATGACCGCCACCCCGGTAAACAACTCCTTGCTCGATCTCTATCATCAGCTCACTCTGATCACTGCCGGAGATGATGCCTATTTCGCAGACCTGGGAATTCCTGATCTTAGAGCCCATTTCCTCTCGGCTGAACGAAAGGAGCTGACCGAGGGAATTGAACAAATAGTGCGCCTTTTGGACGAGATCATGATCAGAAGGACCCGGCAGTTCATTGTCGATAACTATCCTGAGACTACCATCAACGGCAAGCCCGTCCACTTTCCCAAAAGAAGGCTTCGCAAGGTGGAATACAGCCTCACGGCTCTCTTCGGAGATCAGATCTACAAGAAAGTGCTGGATACCATCGAGGAGCTGCACCTTGTGCCTTACCGGGCCGACTCCTACATCAAGACTCTGGAGGACAAAGCGCGAAAAGAAGCAACTCTTCGGGCCGAGCTGCAGAAGTTTGGCCTTCTCAAGAGATTTGAAAGCAGCGTTGAGGCCATAAGAACCAGCATTAACCGGCTGGTAAAGTTTTATGAGTACTTTGAAAAAATGCTGGCTTCGGGAAAGATCCTGAAGAGCCACGCCTTCCAAAAGGCCCTAAACCAAATAGGCAATTCTCTGGAGGACGAAGCTGCTTTCTTTGCAGAAATCGAGAAGATTGAACTCGTTTCTCTGACGGCAGAATACGACAAGCCCCAGATGAAAAGGGACATCAAAGAAGATCTGGAGAAGTTGAACGCTCTAAAACTTGATCTGGATCGCATACCTGCCTATGCCGACAGAAAGCTCCAGGCCTTGGGAGAGCTTCTGGTTAAGGATAGAGTCTTTGAGAATGATGGGAAGAAGTGTCTGGTTTTCACCCAGTACATGGACACTGCTGAATATATTTATAGAAATCTCAAAGAGCAGATGGAAAAGCAGGGCCGAAAAATCAGCATTCTTTCCGGAAAGACAGCCTCCAAAGAGCGGGAGAAGATCATCATGGCCTTTGCTCCCAAGGCCAATAAGCTGCAGGCCGGCCTTGTCCCGGAGACGGATCTTCTCATCAGCACCGACGTTCTATCCGAGGGCCAAAACCTTCAAGATGCCAACTACGTCGTAAACTACGATCTTCCCTGGAACCCCATGAGAATAGTCCAGAGGGTTGGCCGGGTAGACCGGATAGGCAGCGAATACGAAACTGTGACCGCCGCGGTCTTCTGGCCGGAGAATGCTTTAGAGGACATCCTCGGCCTGATGAGGCGATTGGAAGAGAAAATAACAAAGATCTCTGAAGTAGTAGGCTTAGAATCACCTATCCTTGGGGAGGCGGCAAATCCTAAGAACTTCAATGCCCTGGCTAGGATTGCAAAACAGGATCAAACCGTTCTGGATGATATGGAGAGAGCTTCAGAGCTTCTGCCTGCGCGAACGCCCTATCAGATGATTCTGACCCATTTGAGAAAAGAAGGAGAAAAGGGCCTAAAGGGGATAAGCTCAGGAAAAAGAAGCGGTAAGATCTCAAAAGAGAATGGTCTTGTCATATTTTACAGGGAGATCAAATCCCTGGAGGGAATACACCTTCTGCACTATGATTTCAAGAGGAAACGGTTTGAGCACTACAATGATGTGAGCTGGGTCTTTCGAGAAATGGAATGCAATGAGGCCGAGCCGCTGCATATTCCTATGAAAGGCTTTGAGGCTTTCCGGCTGTTTAAAGAGATCGATGGCAAAGCTAGAGATGAGTTGATATCCATCATCAATTCTCCGATAGATGCAAAAAATGCTCAAAAGACTGGCTCCAAGCATCAAAGAGAGCTTAAGGGAATGATTCTTGCCGCCCTTAGCGCAGGCAAGATCTCACAAAAAGATGCATCCGATATTTACGCCATACTGAATAGGCAGAACCTGGTTGCCTGGGAGGACGAATTTTTGGAAATCCACCAGGAGTATAGAATTCATCCAGATGCCGGTGTTTTGCTCTCCTCCCTCAGAACTCTCTTCCAGAGATACAAGATCGAAAAAAGCCGCCACGAGAAGAGAAGATATGCAAAGCTCAATCCCAAGGACCTAATAGTAATAGGTTACGAGTTTCTATTTCCGGCAGGCCAGACCGCAGTGGTTCAGGAAACGATGGCCCTGTGGTGATCTATTTGCAAAATAGGGGCCGGGACCGGGATTCGAACCCAGCTCGAGGGATCCACAGCCCCTCAGGATAACCACTACCCTATCCCGGCACGCCACAATTGCAGTCTACTGCGAGGAGATAAAACTTTCCCCGGAATAGGCTCGCCCTGTGACATCCACCACCAGAGAAACAAGATCTTCCAGGCGGTTGATGTAGTAGACGTGGCCCAAGCTGGCCAGAGCTTCTTCCACGTGCTTATCCTTGTAAGCCTGATCGATGCAGAAGAGCACGAAATTGCCCGCCTCCGAGGCTTTCTTGATGTCATCCCATTCCTGGTAGAGGTTTTGAATGTGCGTGTCGGTGATGCACAGGATCAGGCAGCCGGGACGCTGCTCCGCGAACTCTCTAATCGCCTTTCCCGGTATGTGGGTGCGAGTGGAGAAGAACTCTACCAGCACATCCTCCACGGCGTTAAGATCTCGTGTCCAGGGAAGGGCCAGATATTTTTCGCTGAAATTTATGGCCGCGATCTCAGCCCCTTTGCTGTGGGCAAACCAGCAGGCTTTAAAGGCGGCTAAGGTGGCTTTGTGGGTCTTGGTCCCTATCTTTGGCCCTTCCATGGAGCGGCTGCTGTCCAGGACCACAAGCAGATCGGGTACATTCGCGCCGGCTGGCGCGAGCCGCCCCGTCTCCTTTCCTCTCTTGTAGGTGGTGACGCCCGGGATTAGCCGGGGGGCGAGGCTTTGGGAGTAGGCATAGTCCAGCTCGCTACAGGGATCAGTCAACCTCCATTTGACAGGTGCAGAAGGATAACTCTCGCGGCGAGAGCGGGGCGTTTCCCTAATCTCAATGCAGTAGCTTTGATCGCGATACCAGCGCTGAAGGTCCCCCTTCAGGCCCAGAACGGCCAGCACCTCTTCGTACTGGCGAAGGTCAAGGCCCGCGGCATAATTCAGGGGCGCGTTATTCGCGTTGCCGTTCAAGATCTCCAGGCACCTGATCTGACCGCGCCCCAGGATGCCGGGCAGAAACGGCTCCAGGATCTTTGCCGTCTGGCGGCACTGCCTCTGCCAGAGGCTACGTTCTCTAATGCCCGGAGAAAAGACCCGTCCTAAAAGATCCACCTCCGGTCGCGAGCATGATGGGAGGGCCGTCCCCCAATAATCCCTCAAAAATCCCAGAATCACCTTGTCCAGGGGCATGAGATCAGCCTGCTCCGCGAGCCTCTTCCAGCCCAGCAGCACCTTCTTTTCATCATCAGGGCTTCTCTCCAGCCGGAAGGAGTCCACCACAATATCTGTGAATATATTGACCAGACAGCGCGCCCGGCTGATATCGGGCTGCACCAGCCCTTTTAATGCCGCAAGAGCCAGCAGGCCGGCCTCTTCCAACGAACGGGGACAGAATATGTAGTGGACGATGAGGTGGTCAAAAAGGTTCTCCAAGTAAACCGGCCCCAGGGCCAGCGTCTTCTCATCTATGGTTATGCAGTAGTTCTGGAAGGGAAACTCGCCTGCATTCTGCGACGGCCCCGGGCGCGGTGGGGGAAGAAGGGGCCAGTGCCAGCTTTCGCGAGACCTATGCCAGACATCAGTCCATTTCCAGGACATCATCCGCCGCCTCGGGCCCAAAGCTTGCCGCCATTATACTTCCTCCCTTCTTGCGCCATCCCGCCCTCCTGGCCGCCTTTCCCCTGACCGTAATTTTGCCGCCGCTCATAAGAAGCCCCAGATAGTCGCCGGCGTCACCGCGCACATAAAGGCTGCCGGAGCGCATGAGCCAACCGGCTCTCTCGTCGCAGCTGCCCTGCACGACTATCCGCCCTCCAGAGTTGCCAAGGCCCGTGAACTTGCCGCCGTCGCCCCGCACCACGCCATAGCCGCCCCGCATGTTTCGAAATGCATAATCCCGGCAGCCTAAAGCTACGATCCCTCCACCCTCCATCTCCTGGCCCAGGTAGTCGCCCGCGCTCCCTCGCACGAGGATCTTGCCGCCTTTCATCCTCTCTCCCACATGGGCCCCGGCCTCTTGCATGATGATGGTGCCCTGCATGAGCTCCAGTCCCGCATAATCCCGGCAAGGTAGCAGCAGTGGGACCGTGCTCCTCTCGGCGGCAAGGCTGGTGAGATAGCCCCAGAGAAGGCTGTACCTCTTTCCCGAATCTAGGGAAATAAGCATGTCAAGCTGGTTTTTGTCTTGCGGCACAAATTGCTCTACCTCGGCGCGCGTGGGCTTCACACCCACCTGATCGGCCAGATCCTCCAGGCTGAAGATCATATCTCCCGGACGCGTCTTCAACTTGCGGCCGGATGCCTTTCCCTGGTAGGCAGCATCCATGAAGCGGACAAGCTTCATCGCATTTGCTCCAGAGTGGGAATGAAGTCCAGCCGGGCAATGGGATCGTCAAAAGTCGATAGCTCCTCAACGGCCTGGGCGGCGGCCAGCTCGCCGTCCACTGCCCGGGAAAAGATCTGGTTCATCTCCGCCCTCTCGTTCATGGTGCGATTTATGCTCTTTTCCACCAGCTCGGCCACATAGGCCAGCTTTCCTGCCCCAAAATAAGGGGGTCTCTCCAGGGCGGATCGTAGAGGCGTGGTCCGGTGCCAGATGATGTAAGGCGCTATGGCCTTAAGAACAGGCAGGTCGGCATCTCGATCCAGCAGATAGGCAAAAGCCCGGCAAAAGGCCCTCAGGTCCTGTCGCACCCGGTCGGACAGCCCTTCATCCACCTGCCAGCAGATAGCCTCGGGATTGTTGTGGTAGTGGCAGCCGGAACACAGGCCTAAAGATGGCTTGGCTAGAGAAAGCTGGGTCTTGTCGTAGGCCGGGGCTCTCTCGCAGAGGGTAAAGTCCCTGATCAGACAGAGGATGGCCAGCTCCACCTGACCGGTAAGCGGCTTTTCCGCCACTTTTTCCGGCAGGGACGAAAACTCCTGGGGCGTCAGGCGGGGCAGCATGCTGGCCAGATCCCGAACCTCTTGCTCGCGTTCGGAGAGGAGAAGGCCTGCCAGAAAATCGGGCTGGGCGGCAGGCACAGAGGCGGAGATTCTATCCAGCAGGGCCTCGTCCAGGGGGTAGGTGGCAGAAAATTCCGGATTCATGGTGGCAAAATAGCAGGTGTCTCCTGGCCGGCAGATCTGTCCCGCGTAGCTGATCTTTCTCTTTTGCAGTATCTCCAGGAATAGGTTCTGCTTGCCGCTGGGAAAGCGATTGATCTCATTGATGAGCTTCCAATTTGACTTTGCCCAGGCCGTCCAGAGCACCTGTGTAGATTCCGCAGCAGCGGCAGCGGTCCACTGCCTGGGATCAAGAAAGCCCACTATTTTCTCTTCCGTCTGCTCCGGATGGCCGGTCACCATCATATCTTCTACCTCATCCAGACTCAAAGAGAGGAAGGAAGAGCCCAGCAAATTGACAAGAGTGGTCTTGTTGGCGCCCATGCCGCCGTAGAGGAGTACGCAGCGGCCCCGCAGGCAGGCATTGGCCAGGGAGAAAAAGAGCAGAGCGTTAACCCTTTGCTTGCCGACGGCAAGATCCTTTCTGCCCACGTGCAGCCGGAGCTCCTCCAGGGATGATATAAGGAGCTGTATCTTTTTGCGGGGATCTGGCATAAAAAGGTGGCTACGGTGCCTGCGATATTAAAAACTGGCGAATAAAGAGGAACAGCAAAAGCCAATGATGTAGGAGGGAATAAAATGCTTGACTTTTGCCAATATTAGTTACGACGCCTGACGAATATAAGCTTTTCGCCTTAGGTGATCGACGTGGTTGATAATGGGAGGGAGCAAAAGTCGATTCCTTGGGAGGGATTGTGATCTTTCGACCTTTGCTTAAAGTCATAACGACATTAAACGAATATAAGATTATCGGTCTGAAAAAGCCTTTCTTGCATCTGGCGCTCCAAAAGCTCTCGAATCAGGCAAAAGAGTCAATACATTTGCCGCAGAGATAATCAATTATGATCTACACGATTACCCTCAATCCGGCCCTCGACCGCACCCTCTGGATCCAGAAGGTACGCGATGATGTATCCAATCGCATCTTGGAGGAGAAGAGCTTCGCAGGAGGCAAAAGCGTTGATGTCTCTAAAGTGCTCAAGAACCTGGGCGTGGACAACATAGCGTTAGGATTCGTGGGAGGCTTCGCCGGTCGGGAGCTGGAGGGTAGATTGCTCAACGAGGGCATTCAGACGGATTTCGTTCATGTCTCAGGTGAGACGCGCACCAACATCATCATCCACGAGAAGGAGACGGGAAAACAACTGGCCTTCAATGCCCGTGGCCCGGAGATAAAGGCGTCCGAGCTTATGGAGTTCGTGGAGCTGCTGGAAAGGCTGCCTTGCAGCGATCTGGTGGCCATTGGGGGCAGCCTTCCCCTGGGCGTCACCCCTGAGATTTACCGAAAGATCATAACAATAGTAAAGAGGTGCCAGTCCACCGTGGTGCTGGATGTGGATGGCGTTGCCCTTCGCGCCGGAATTTTGGCCCGACCTGATGTCATCAAACCCAATATTCATGAGCTGTCCGAGCTGGTGGGCCGAGAGCTTAAGGGGCTGGATGAGATTTGCGCTGCCGCCCGAGAGATCAACCGGCAGGGCGTAAGAATCGTTCTCGTATCCATGGGGGGAAAAGGCATCCTGCTGGTCTCGGAAGGTCATGAGTATCTGGCCGTGCCGCCCAATGTGGATGTGCAGAGCACCATTGGAGCGGGAGACTCCTCCGTGGCAGGCTTCATAAGCGGCCTGATAAAGGGCAAGAGTCTGAAAGAGTGCCTGGTCTATGCCGCCGCAGCCGGGACGGCTACCACTCTGCATCAGGGTACGGCCCTGGCCCAAAAGGAAGATTTCGAGCGGTTGGTGCCACAGGTGAAGCTGACCGTACTCTCCGAGAGGGCATAATGGCAGATAATATCATAGTTCCTCTGGATGTGTCGGAAGAATGCCGCTCCAAATACAGGGATAACTATCTCCAGATCACCAAAGGCAGCGGACGGTTGATGCTCTTTGCTGGAGATCAGAAAGCAGAGCATCTCAATGACGATTTTTTCGGGCCGGGGATAGACTCGCAAGATAATGATCCCGAGCATCTTTTCCGCATCGCGGCCAAAGCCAACGTCGGCGTCTTTGCCGCTCAGCTCGGCCTCATGGCTCGCTTTGGCATGGACTATTCCAGTGTGCCGTATCTGGTCAAGATCAACTCCAAAACCAATCTGGTGAAGACGGCCCAGAGAGAGCCCTCCAGTCCGCAGTGGATCGATATTTCCCAGGTTGTCGATTTTAAGGAGAGCAGCCGCCTCAACATCCTGGGCGTGGGCTATACCATCTACTTAGGAAGTGAGCATGAAGGAGCGATGCTGCGCGAGGCGGCACAACTGGTCTTCCAGGCCCATCAGGCGGGACTGGTGACGGTGCTCTGGATCTATCCCCGCGGCAAAGCGGTAAAGGACGAGAAAGATCCCCACCTCATCGCCGGAGCGGCCGGTGTTGCGGCCACACTTGGCTCCGACTTTGTCAAGGTCAACTATCCAGAGAAGGCAGGAGAGGATTCGGCTTTGATCTTCCGGGAGGCGGTGCAGGCAGCAGGCCGCACAAAGGTGGTCTGCGCCGGAGGAGAGAGCACAGACCCACAGGAGTTTCTACAGAGGCTTCATGACCAGATCCACATCAGCGGCGCGGCAGGAAATGCCACAGGCCGAAACATCCACCAGAGGCCACTGGCAGAAGCAGTGCGTCTGTGCAACGCCATTTACGCTATAACCGTGGAGAATGCTGGCGTGGATGAGGCCTACAAGATCTATCTGGGAGACTAAAATCAAGATGCTTAAGACCAAGTTAGAGGGTAACGAAAATGGCGAAGCTGGTATTGCTGCGGCACGGCCAGAGCCTCTTCAACCTGGAGGGCAGGTTCACAGGCTGGTTAGATATTGATCTGTCCGAGAGGGGCAGAGCGGAGGCCGGGGAAGCCGGCTGGCTCATGAAGAGTTCCGGCCTTGCCTTTGACATCGCCTTTACCTCGGTCTTGAAGCGCGCCATCAGGACGCTTTGGATCGTGCTGGATGAAATGGATCTGATGTGGATTCCGGCTCTCCCCTGCTGGCGGCTCAATGAGCGCTTTTATGGAGAGCTGCAGGGCAAGAGCAAGCAGGAGACGGAGGAGCGGTACGGGATGGCGCAGGTGCAGAGCTGGAGGAGAAGCTTTTCGGAGAGGCCGCCGGCTGTTGCCCTCGATGACGATCGCTATCCTGGCAGGGATGATCGTTACAGGGATGTGCAGGAGAGCCTGCTGCCTAAAACCGAGTCCCTGCAGGACACGCAGGAGCGCGTGCTGCCCTTCTGGCGGGCCCTGATTGCCCCGGAGCTGGAGAAGGGCAAGAACGTGCTGGTGGTCTCGCATGGAAACACCATTCGCGCCCTGGTTAAGCATCTGGAAAACATCTCTGATCAGGAGATCGAGGGGGTGGAGATCGCCACGGCCCGGCCTCTGGTCTATGAGCTGGATGATCAGATGCGCCTCGTGGGCCGCAGATATCTGGGAAGCTTGCAGACTGGCGGAAAAAAAGAAGAATAAGAACGGCCAAACGTGGTTTTATCGGAGATTCCGATAACCAAACAACGACCACGGAATTTAACCACAGAGTTCACAGAACTCACAAAGTACGCACAGAGACGTAATTTAGGAGAGTGTCAGGAATGGCTTATGCAGTAGAGATCATATCTATGGAACAAAAGGAAAAGCTGGTTGAGAAATACGGCAATCAGGTGCTCTACGAGATCAAGTCGGAGATTTACGGATGCTGCATCAAGCTTCTCACGGGCAGCTCTTCCGTCAAGAATGCCTGGGAAGAGAGCTTCTATTTTGACTCCCAGAACGTTCGCTCCCACGGGCGGCTTTATGTTCTGGTGGACAAATCGATCCGGGATAACCAGGTCTACTACGATCCCCATTCCAAGAGCTGCTTTTTGTTCAATATGGACTATTACGGATGGATAAAGTCCCTGGCGCTCTCCGTGGCCGGAGACATCCTGGAGGACAATCACGGCATCTACTCCGTGCACGGTGCCTGTCTGGATATACGGGGCCAGGGAGTCTGCATTCTGGGCGGATCGGGGGCGGGCAAGACCACTCACACCTACGGGCTGCTGAGAAGCCCTAAAGCACGAGTCGTCTCCGATGACTGGTTCTTTGCGAGAATTTTTGGGGGGGAGATCTTAGCCTACGGATCGGAGAAGAACTTCTACATTCGTGCCGATCTGGCCGATATCTGGAAGGAATTTTCCGGGCTGGTCGATAAAGCCGTCTTCGATGATTTGGGGCGGGCGGTGGTGGATCTACGCTGGGTAATCGGCAAGGGTCGCATCCTGCCACTGACGACGCTGGAGAATGTGATCCTGCTGAGGCGCGATCCCAGCCAGGAGGAGACTGTGCGCGAGCTGGACGGCAAGGAGGCGCTGGCTATACTGGAAGCAAACGGCTACTTTAATCCTCATTTGCTGGTAAAAAGCGACTTCAAGATGCACCTCCGAAGCCACTTCTTCCAGGCACTCTTTGCCCGAGCAAAGGTACATGAGGTCAACACCAGAGGGACGCCTGAAGAGAGCCAGAGGGCGATTAGGGAGATATTGGGGGGCGGGTAAAGCAGGGGGTGGGCATGGATTTCGCCCGCCGCATCGCTAATTAAATATGTAAAGAGAATTTGAAGAACAATGGCTGGAAATAATGACTTGTAACTTGGGTGATGAGGAATTATTTATCATAAATCTGCTCTATTTAAAGCGCAATTTTAAATCGGATGCCGGCTATCATTCAGATAAACTGAACAAGCTCTTTCGGAAAAAGTTCAACAAAGATGCGAAGGACGTCATTAAGAGACTTGTAAATGAGGGCTATCTATCGTCGATAGGAAAAAGTCCTCCCAAATATTACATTTGTGACAAACCAAAAGCATTTTCTGCGCTTGCTCAGCATGACTACTCAGTAACACAAGGGCGGATCAGGAGATTGTAAAATTGATTTTACATAATAGCAAAATAGCTATATACTAAAAAAAGATAAGGTTCATTTGGTGAGACTAGTGGCAATGCCTTTCGAGGGCCTGCTGGGAAATGGCTGCGAGCTAAAGATAATCGAATTTCTTCTCCCGTTAAAGGGATTGGAGTTTAATCTATCTGAGCTATCGGAGGAGATTAGTGTATCCAGGCCCACAGTGGATCGCATAGTAAAAAAGTTCGCGAAATGGGGATTGATGAAGGTTGCTAGCACACATGGCAGAACCAAATATTACTCCTTGAATGAAAACTCGGACTTTATTGAAGTATTCGAGAATCTCAACAATCGCTTGGTAGAGCAGATGCTGGGTGAAGAGATGCTATACCAGATCGGAGAATACAGAATGCATCATACTCCGGTTTGCACTCCTAAGCCCCTGCCCCTCTCAGAGGAGGTTGCAAGCTGGATTAGGGAACCATTCGAAAGTCAGACCGAGGTAAAGGAGAGTGCAATCTTCAGAGATGCTCGGGATTTTCCGAACAGCATAATTACGATGGGTGTAACAGATGCAGCATGATGATTTTTTCCGGAGAGAGCTCGTACAGGAGCTTAGGCGTGTTGAGAATTTAATGCGGCGTGAAAGCTCAGTTGAAAAAAAGATATACTACTTTTCGGCAGCATATGGCATAACCAGCAGGACATTCAGATATTCCTTCACCAAAGACTTCCTTTTAGCTGATTTTGTCCTCCAGGGTGCATACAACCTTCTGACAGATAGGCTAAATCGTCTCAAGGCCGGCGATAAAACTGTACCGCTTGATGATATTCTTTTTGAAGAGATTTGCGATGGGCTTAAGCTCCTTGCAGACAGGATTGAGTCCAAGGACAACATACAAAATGCTCTTGAGAAAATACTTGTCGCAGCATATGTGACAACCGGTCCCGGAAATTATTTAAGAGAAAAGAAAGATATTATTTTTGGCTTAGGTTAACCAAAAAGTAGGTCTTGCAAAGAGTGGTTACCTTCGCCCCGCACCGCATAGCTTTAGATACTTTGTCTTCTTACCACCACTCTGATAATGCCCGCCGATCCTGTTGCCAAATGGGCGGAGTTCCTCCGCTCCCGTTACTGGGATGAGCTGCTGAAGCTGGCCGACTCTTACCCCGACGAGCGCAGCCTGAAGATTCGCTTCTCTGACATTGACAAGTTCGATTCCGAATTCGCCGAGGAGCTGCTGGAAAATCCGGAGCAGATCCTGGAAGCGGCCCACGCTGCCCTCCTGGAGCTGGACCTGCCCATGGATGTTTACATGGACCGGGCCCATGTGCGCATCGCGGAGTTGCCTCGTCATTTCAAAACCCGGGAGCTTCGTTCCGACCACATCGGCAAATTGCTGGCCATCGACGGGCTGGTGCGCACCGCCACCGAGGTCCGGCCCAAAATCATCTCTGCCGCCTTCCAGTGCCAGAGGTGCGGCTTCACCTTCTTCAAGGAGCAGGCGGGCAACAAATTCGAGGACCAGAGTCTCAAGTGCATGAACCAGGCCTGTGACCGGGGCGGCCCCTTCAAGCTCTTGCTGGCCCAGTCCAAGTTCGTGGATGCCCAGAAGATCAGGGTGCAGGAGTCCCCTGAGGACCTGCGGGGCGGAGCGCAGCCGCAGACGCTCGACGTCGAGCTGGAGGACGACCTGGCCGGCAGGATCTTTCCCGGCGACCGCGTTATCGTCAACGGCATACTCCGGTCCTATCAGCGCTCATCTCCTCAGCAGGGCAAGAGCACCTACTTCGACCTCGTTCACAAAGGCATCAGTGTGGAGATGACGGAGCAGGAGTTCGAGGATATTGAGATCGATCCCGAGGAGGAGAGGCAGATCATGGAGATGTCCTGTGATCCGGAGATCTACGAAAAGATCAGGGGATCCATCGCTCCCTCCATCTACGGCTACGACGATGTGAAAGAGGCGTTAGCGCTGCAGTTGGTCTCGGGCTTCGAAAAGCACCTGCCGGACGGAGCGCGCATCCGTGGCGACATCCACATCTTGCTGGTGGGCGATCCTGGGATAGCCAAATCTCAGCTTTTGCGTTACATGATCAAGATCTCGCCTCGCGGCATCTACACTTCGGGCAAGAGCTCCACCTCCGCCGGCCTGACAGCCACTGCGGTCAAGGATGAGCTGGGCGACGGACGATGGACCATCGAGGCCGGAGCACTGGTCCTGGCGGACAAGGGCATCGCCGCCATAGACGAGATGGACAAGATGGACAACGAGGACAAGAGCGCACTGCACGAGGCCATGGAGCAGCAGAGCTATCATCCTCTAACAGAGATCCAGCTAGCCGACGGGCGAAAGGTGCAGATCGGCGAGTTTATAGACCGGATGATGGCGGACCGGCCTTTAGAGATAATTCCCGGAAAGGACTGCGAGATACTGCCGCTCCATGAGGATGTTAAAATAAAAAGCACCGACATGAGCCGAATCTTCGATCTGCCGGTTGATAGAGTGAGCAGGCACGGGGCCCCAGACCATTTCATTGCTATAACTTTCTCCAATGGCAAAGAGATCTTGGTTACCCCTGAACACCCCGTTTATGTTGCTAAAGATGGGATCGCTTGCATCCCAGCCTGCCAGATAAAAGCAGGAGATATCGTCCCTGCATTGAAATCAAATGAGATAGGATCTCTGAAAATCATTGATGTTAAAGTAGTCGCAAATCAGGGCGAGCACTTTACCGATTTCGTTTATGATGTAACCGTCGAGCCCACCCATACCTTCATCTCCCAGGGCCTTGTTCTCCATAACACGATCAGCGTCGCCAAGGCCGGTGTCATGGCCACCCTTAAGTCGCGCTGCTCACTGCTCGCCGCCGCCAATCCCAAGCTTGGCCGCTTCGACAAGTTCGAGCCCATCGCCCCCCAGATCAACCTCACCCCTGCACTCATGTCCCGTTTCGATCTGATCTTCGTTTTGACCGACGATCCGGACACCAAGAGGGATTCGGCCATCGCTCAACACATCCTGAAGAGCAACTATGCGGGTGAGCTGGCCACCCAAGCCGCCTGGAACCCGGATATATCTCAAGAGGACATCGACAACGCCCTGATGGTGATAATGCCGGTCATTGATCCGGAGATGCTGCGAAAGTATGTGGCCTATGCCCGAAAGAACATATTCCCAACCTTGAGTGATGGGGCCAAAGATTACTTCCTCAAGTACTACGTCGGTCTCCGGAGCCAGGGCCAGGACTCCAACAAGCCTGTGCCCGTCACCGCCCGGCAACTGGAGGCGCTCATACGCCTGGGTGAGGCCAGCGCTCGCCTTCGCCTCTCCGATAAAGTCACCCTGGATGATGCCAAGCGGGTAGTCAAGATCCTGGAAGCATGTCTGCGGAAAGTTGGCGTCGATCCGGAGACGGGCTTTTTGGATGCGGACATCATTGCCTCAGGCACCACCAAGAGCAGCAGAGATAGAACTAAATCGGTGATCGACATCATAAGGGATGTGAGCCGTGAGCAACAGGGCCCGGCCCCCAGGGACGCCGTCCTGGACAGAGCCGTGGAGCTTGGCATAGAAAGAGCTAAAGCGGAAGAGATCATCGACCGCATGAGAAGAGATGGGGATGTATTTGAGCCCCGACCGGGAATGCTCAAGCTGCCTTAAATACAAGCAAAGGAATGATTGTGGTATCTCATAGAGCCGGAAACTAAAAAACGGCAAATAAGAGCCAATAAACTAATTCATCATGATTGCCATGTCCGATATGCCTGAAGAGACGGAAAGGAAAGAGATGTATTTGAAAAGCCACCAACATGGAGCACATACCCTCATTGCAGTCTGTGACTGCGATATCATGGGAAAGAAATTTTCCGAGGGCCATTTGTGCATAGATGTCAGCCCTGATTTTTTTGGAGGCGAAAAGGCCTCTAGTACCGAGGTTGAAGCGGCACTCGCTGCGGCAACAATGGCCAACTTCGTGGGCTGCAAAACCGTCGAGCATGCCATCTCCCTGGGCTACGTGGAGAGAGACTGTGTCCTCTCCATCAATGGAGTTCTTTACGCTCAGATGGTGAGAATGTGATGCAAGCCATCTGTCACCGGTGCGGCCTGCCAACTGATGAAGGGCTCTGCCGACAATGCACCCTGGAAAAAGCAAAGATGGTTATCTGTCCCGACCAGGTCGAAGTGGTCATCTGTTCCGTTTGCGGCGCCCGGCAGGCAAAAGCCAGGTGGCAGCTTCCAGACAGCCGCTCTGTGGAGGAGCAGGCCCATCAAGCGGCAATAGATGCACTTTGTCTTCATAAAGAGTTAGCAGAGCCGCAGATTGAGCTTGACCTCCGAAAAGTTGGAGCCACCCGATATCTGGCAAAAATCAATATCAATGGCAGTTTCAGGGGCCAGAGCATAAGTGAGCAATGCGAAATTCCTGTCCGCATTAAACTGATGGCCTGCGATCGCTGTAGCCGCATGGCCGGCAAGTACTTCCAGTCCACAGTCCAACTACGCGGAAATACCGTCCGATCCATGACACAAAGAGAGATTGAAGAGGGCAAGAAGACCGCCCAGGATATGGCAAACTCCGGTTATCACGGGGGAGACCATCTATCCTTTATCCAGGAGATGAAGGAGGTCAAAGGCGGCTTGGATATCATCCTGGGCTCAACGCAGCTAGGCAGACGCATGGCCCGTGCATTTGTCGAGCGCTTTGGCGGCAGGCTCCTGGAAACTGCCAAGCTGGTAGGCAAAAAGGACAGTCGCAATGTGTACCGCTCTACCCTGTTGATCAGGTTACCAAGACTTAAGCGAGGTGACATTGTATCTTTCCGGGGATCGTTCTTCTCTGTGGCCGGCTTTGACGGCAAAGCGACGCTCATCTCCTCTCTTCGAGAGCGCCGCAGGTCTTCCATGAACGAGGAGGACTCAGAGACGGTAGTGATTTTGGGGAATACTGCCGATGCGCTAGCAGCGACTGTGATATCCAAAGATGATGACGTTCTGGAGATCATGGATCCGGAGACTTACAGGACAGCTTTCGCGGCTCGTCCCAGGGATTTGCAGGTTGAGCCCGGAGAAGAGGTAAAGGTAGTAAGAACAGCGGATGGATTTATAGTATTGTAGTAACTTTTATCTATCGGGATTAAGTTTGCAGACTCTATATCCACCACAAGGTTCTTAAACTAGTTTCGTACATTTTTAAGTGGTAGAAGCACGCATTTGAGCAACAAATCACATGATAATTAAGCCCTGGGTGGAACTTTGGGCGATGGAATGCCAGCTAAGTGGGGATAAAATGGCTCATGTGTGGGCATTTCTATCAGATGCTCCATGATATTGGTAAATGGACACTGAAATAGTTAGATGAACCTCATATTCACCATCATTCACTGCTTACTGCCTGCCTGTAATACGGCATGGCTACAATTGCGACAATGAGTCGCGAATTGGCCTCTGTAGGCCGCAGATAGCTTTGGCTCTTTGGGTTTGAGTGTGAATTTTATCTATCTATTTTAAAATAAGAGGTGTCTTATATGCAAAATGTTGATACAACTAAATATGTTATTTATGCGGATATAACGGCGGAGGGGATAGTGGAGCGGCCGGACGTGGTCGGCGCTATCTTCGGCCAGACCGAGGGCCTTCTGGGAAGCGACCTTGATCTAAGGGATCTCCAAAAAACGGGAAGGTTAGGCAGGATCGACGTCCAGATTACATCCAGCGGCGGAAAGTCCAGCGGCACCATTTCTATTCCTTCCAGCTTTGATAAGGTCGAGACGGCCATATTGGCTGCCGCCCTGGAGACCATAGACCGAGTGGGACCCTGCATCGCTCGCATCGCTGTAAATCGCATCGAAGATGTGCGCGCCGCCAAGAGGAGATATGTCATAGAACGGGCCAAGCGCATCCTGGTGGAGATGTTCGACGAGAACATCCTGGAGACGGAAGAGATCACCGAGGAGATAAAGCAGTCCGTTCGCGTGGAGGAGATAACTCACCTGGGCAAAGACAACTTGCCTGCCGGTCCCAATGTACTGGACTCCGATGCCATTCTAGTGGTTGAGGGTCGGGCGGATGTGCTTAATCTGCTCAAGTACGGCATCAAGAACGCCGTGGCCGTAGGCGGAACCAATGTGCCGCCAACCATCGCCGATCTGTGTGCTAAGAAGGTCGTTACCGCCTTCACTGATGGCGACCGGGGCGGAGAGCTGATCATTAAAGAGCTTCTTCAGGTAGCAGACATCGACTTTGTGGCCAGGGCTCCGGAGGGAAAGAGCGTAGAGGACATGACCCAAAAAGAGATTGTCCGGGCGCTGCGCCAGAAGATCCCTGTGGAGCAGGTGCTGGATCAATATAAGATCAAAAACCAACCAAAGAAAAGGCGTGAGATCACCACCAAGAGAAAGAGCCTCATCCGCGAGAAGCCCTTCTGCGTGCGAAACACGGCGGAGAGGGCCGAGGCCATCGCGCCGCGTCGGGTCGTGCCTCGCGAAGTCGTGCCTAAATTTGTCCCAGCTCTGGTCCCCGTAATAGAAGAAGTAATTGTTGCGGCTTCTGAACCTGTTCCTGAGCCCGAGCCACCGAGAGAATGGTTCCGACAGCATGTAGATGAACTGGATGGAACTCTTTGTGCCAGGATAATGGATCGAAATCAAAATGTCCTTCGGGAGGTAGCAGTAAGAGATCTGGCCAGAGAACTGAAGGAAACAAATGGGGACGTGAACGGCGTGATCTTCGATGGCGTCGTAACGCAGCGCATCTTAGACATAGCTGCGGATAAGGGCCTGGAATATCTCATCGGCGCCAAGATGGGAAATATTGCCAAGAGCCCGTCCTGCGTTAAGGTTCTAACCAAAGAGGCTTAGCATTCTCGCCTCTTTTCCTTCACCTTTTTAGCACATTTTTGTAAGTGAGGTTACATCTGATGGAGTTCAAGCAATGCATTGTGATTAGAGAGGATCTGAAGCTCTCGGCGGGAAAGCTGGCAGTGCAGGTGGCCCATGCTGCAGTTATGGCTGTAGAAAGAGCTGAAAAAATGGACCGATCCACGGTCTCGGAATGGAAGGCTGAGGGCCAAAAAAAGGTTGTTCTGAAGGTGCCGGGGGTGCCCGACCTTTTCCGATTGCGAGAGGACGCAGAGAGGGCGGGGATAGCCTGTGCCATTGTTGCCGATGCCGGGCTGACCGAGATTCCTGCCGGTACCATAACCGCACTGGGCCTGGGTCCGGCTCGCGGAAAGTTGATGGACAAAGTGACGAGCAAGCTCAAGCTTGTCTGATGCGCATGATGACATTTTTGATCTCCGAGGCGTGAATGATTTCGGCAAGTGATTGGGACCGTGCCTTGGGCATGGATTATTACATCACAGATAGCCTTGGCTGCGGGGGCGTCATTAAGAGCTGTGCTGAGGACTTCCAAGTTTCTGAGGTATTCGAAGAGCTGGGCTACGAAGGCGGAAGGTATCTGGTCTTAGATGTGGAGAAGACCAACTGGGATATGCATCACCTCGTCCGGGAGATGGCCAGAAAGCTTCGTATCAGCCAGAAGAGATTCGGCTGGGCCGGCACCAAAGACAAAAGGGCGGTAACAAGCCAGCGCATCAGCATCATGAACCTGGATGAATCGGAGCTCACAAAGATTAACTTGCCTGATCTGAAAATAAAGGTGCTCGGCAGGACAAACCGGGCTGTGGGCCTGGGAGATCTACTGGGCAATAGTTTTCGCATCACGATTAGAGAGCTATGTTGCCCGGATCCTGCCGCCCGAATGACTGGCATCACCGAGGAGATAGAGAAACAAAGGGGCGTTCCCAACTACTTCGGCGTGCAGAGGTTCGGGGACATCAGGCCAGTCACCCATAAAGTAGGCGAGGCTCTGGCAAGAGGCAATATCGAAGAAGCGGTCTTTATCTATCTGGCTCTGCCTTTTCCCGGCGAGCTGGATCGGACGAGGGAGGCCCGGGAGAAGCTCTGGGTCAATCGAGACATTCCTGCCGCCCTAAAGGAGTTCCCTGAGTACCTGCGTTACGAGGTGGCCATGCTAAACTTTTTGGCGGAGCATCCCGGCGATTATGCTCACTCTTTTGATGTTCTTTCCGTCAATTTAAAGCGACTCTTTGTACATGCTTACCAGTCCTATCTCTTCAATCGGATTCTCAGTTGCCGTCTGGCTGCTGCAATGCCGCTGCATAGGGCAGTGGTGGGCGATGTGGTCTGCTTTGCCAAAGACGGCATGCCTGATATGGATAAAGTGCAGAAAGTAACCACTGAAAACCTGGAAGCCATAGACCGGCTGGCCGGGAGGGGCAGAGCATTTCTCACTCTTCCGCTTATCGGATTTGAGACAATTTTGGCGGAAGGCGCACAGGGTGAAATCGAGAGGGATATCCTTAGGGCAGAAGGCATTTCACCTGAGAATTTTAATATTCCGGAAAATTTGGACCTGGGTTCAAGAGGCACAAGGCGCGCTGCCCAATGCCCTGTCAAACCGCAAATCACTGTAGAGGAAAACCGAGCAGAGCTGCAGTTCGTTCTGCCCAAAGGAAGCTATGCCACAGTAGTATTGAGAGAGTATATGAAGAGGAATGTGCCTTGCAACTAGAATTAGATGATCCATACGTTGTGGTCTACAAGCAGATCCATGCCGTGGTTGATGATGAAGGCAGCCGGGTAGAGCTCATGGAACGCTCCCGTTGCTACGGTGGATCAGCCTGGGCCAGATACCATTACTCTAAGGGACCCTTGGTGAAAAGCTCTCGCAATTTGGGCGAATGGTTCCGCTATATGATAACACCTGGCAAGGTCGATTTGGATCTTGTCTCCTCCAAGAGATCGGCGGGCATCGAGTCGGTAATCGTCAACAGCAAGGAGGTGGAGGTGACTTATGCCGGTCTAGGCGGGGGCGGCGTAGGCGCTACCCTCTCCCGTGCAAAGGCGGAGGACGTCTTGCGCTATGATGTAACGGAGTGCGGCGGAGGGCGCGTCGCCCGCGGCACCATCGTAATGCCTCGAAGAGAGAGGCTGATCATTGGAGTTGATGATACTGATTCCAAGACAGAGGGAGCGACATGGTCTCTTATTCACAACATCTCTCGCAAGGTTGATCGACCTATGGCGCGCTATATCTCTCACTCCCTGGTACAGCTCTTTCCCGTGCCGACAAAGACCCAGAACTGCGTCTCCACGGCAGTGGAGTTCGCCTGCCTGCCCGGCCAAGCAGAAGCCATGCTCTCTGATTTCAAAGCACTGCTGAGGAAGTATTCCGTCTCCGAACAGACGGGCATGGCCGTCTTCCGGGACTTTGATCCCATCTCTCTTCTGGCCTTTGGCCAGAGGTGCAAGCGAGAGAGGGTGCAGTACGAGGATGCTCTGGAAGCGGCACGGGAGAATGGAGTTCAGATCATGATGGACGGCCAGGGATTGATTGGTGCCGTGGCGGCATTGCCCTTCTCTGCTCAGCCGGATGAGTCCATTGTGCCTGCAATTCCATGAAGTCGATGAACGGCCTGTGGGCAGCGGTCCAGGCGGCTGAAGATGCAGCAGCATGGGTTCGAACCTACGTTCCCGGTTATCCCATAACTGATCTGGCGGCCGCTCTTAAGGCCGAGATCTCGGTTAATGAAAAGGTGGCCCTGGAAATCGCCCTGGGGGCGTCAGCTACGGGCCGACGCGCCCTGGTCATCGTCAAGCAGGTGGGCATGAATATTCTGGCCGATCCACTGGTCATCTCGGCCACGCACACCATTGGCTCGGGGCTGGTGATCATCGCCGGAGATGATCTGGGGCCGAGGTTTTCACAGGCGGAGATGGATAGCAGATTCTATGGGCCACTATCTGAGATTCCGGTGCTTGATCCCTGCAGCCCGGCCGCTTTGCACGCATCTATTCTGGAGTCCTTTACCCTCTCCGAGCGGCTGAGAATTCCGGTTATCGTCCGGGTGACAGCACGCCTTCTGGCCGACGAGGGGCCATTAATCCCGGCGCAGCCCAACAAGGGTGCTGCCCAGCAGTTCGAGAAAGGGGCCCTGGAGTTGACCATGCGCGGCCGGCATCAGAGGCACCACGACCGCATCCTGGCCGATGCAGAGTATGCCTCCGAGTCCACGAGCCTAAACAGGATGGCGATATCCGGGGACGTGGGCATCATAGCCGGCGGCCGCCCGGCGGCTCTCGCCGAAGGCCTGGGAGTCTCGCTGCTCTGTGTAGGCTACAGCAACCCTCTGCCGGTAAAGCTCCTGCGCCGCTTCATAGATGGTCATCGTCTTATCCTGGTGGCAGAGGAGCCGGAGCCTTTCATTGAGTCGCAGCTTGCCATGAGCCCGAAAGTCAAAGGCAAGCTCACCGGCCACCTGCCTCGCGGGCCTCTGGGGAGGGCAGACATCATCCGGGCGCTGGAGGGTTTGGAAGAGACACCGGAGAAAAAGCCAGAGGTCTACGAGAGCCTGGCAGAAAGGGGCTACACGGGCGTTTGTGAGGACTGTCCCTTCATATCCCTTTTCCGGGCGCTGGGCAAAATCGACGTCACCGTAGCCGGGGATGCGGGCTGCGCCATTCGTGCCACACGCGAGCCCTACCAATCAGTGGACGTGGTCTACGGCCTGGGGTCATCGGTGGGCGTAGCCTCGGGTTTTGCCAAAAAGGGCATTGCCGTGGTGGGTGACTATGCTCTGGCCCACTCGGGTCTGCAGGGCCTGATCAATGCCGTCTGGCAGAAGCGCGATGTTCTCGTCATCGTCCTCAAGAACGATGTGGCGGCCATGACTGGTGGGCAGGAAGCGCCCGACCTGACGAAGCTGGTGGAAGCGCTGGTGCCGACGCGCCGTCTGGAGCTGCCCTCTTCTGAGGACGAGGTGGAGGCTGTGGTTAGCGAAGAGCTGAAGAGACAGGGGATTTTGGTCGTGGTAGCCCTGGGCAAGTGCACGAAGCAAGCATCCAAGAAATAGTATAGAGAAGGCGTTCCGTTGGTGGAATGCGTTCTCATTTCCAATTCTTCAGATATGGCTATACTTTTTTAGGATGGTTGGGGTGCGGGGGGCAGAGAAACCCCACGGTTTTAAACTCCACAACTTCTCCGCCTATCGCGGTTCTCCAATTAATTCCTCTCTGTTTGCCAGCAAAGCTTCTTGGCGCAGAAAGTCGGGCGAGTCCCTCACCGCTTCCAGAACCTTCTTTGCCGCCGAGCACCTCTCTACCTTGGTGGCATCGGCTGCCATCCGCACCAGATCTTCTACATTTATCTGGCCCATCTTGAACTTGGTAACGAGAATGCCGGTCATGATGGCATCACTATGCTTAGCTTTCTTAGCCAATTTTTTCAGAGCTCCATCGGCCAGAACAGGTGTCTTTGGCCGAGCCTTCTCAGGTGGTGGACGATGCTCTAATAGCCTTTCCCTCCAACCGCTCTTTATCTATAACGATTATATAAACAGTTTGCCGTGTTTTGTGCGGCAAGAATGAAAGGCTCTACTCCGCTCGCAGCGCCTCAATAGGGTCGAGCTTGGCCGCCTTGTTGGCCGGATAAACCCCTGCAATTGTGGTCGTTAGCACGCCGAACAAGAGCCCAAGCAGGATGGACGTGGGCGTAATTGCCGAAGGGAACCCTGCTAACGATCCAATAGCAGAAGATATGATCACGCCAACGACAATTCCGATGACGCTGCTCACGACGCCCAGCACACCGGCTTCGAGCAGATACTGCATCCTGATATCACGCATCGTCGCACCGAGAGCCTTCATAACGCCTATCTCCCGGATGCGCTCTTTCACGGTCAGCATCATGACGTTGGCAATGCCAATTCCCCCCACCACCAGCGATATGGCCCCGATTCCAGCCAGAGCATACTTGATCATGGAGAGGACGCTCATGAGCGAGGCGAGCATATCGCGCGCTGTGGTGGCATCATATGCCTCATTCTTGTGATACCTCTTAAGGTTGCTCTTGATCTTCTCAATGATATTGTCAACCTGTTCTGGGTCCTCGACCGTCACCTTGAAAATGCCATAGTAGTAATTGTCTTCGCCTATCAGTTCATCCATGGCTTTATGCGTGATGTACATCAGGTTGTTCTCGTCGCTGCCCGGGCCGCCAAAGGAGGTCTGCTTTGCTTCCTCCAGCACGCCGACCACCTTGAAGTCCATGTAGCGATCTTTGTGGTAAAGGCGGATCTTGTTTCCAGGCGTTATCTTCATGCGGAAGAGCTTCTGCGACACGCCTTGGCCGATGACGATCGATTTGTAATCGGATGATGTCAGGAACTTTCCCTGCACCACTTTTTCTTTGATCGCCGTCTCCTTGTCCGGATCCACGCCTGTAAGGCTGGCAGATGCATTTGTGTTGCGAAAGGCCACTACAACGTTGGCCGATGTCTCAGGAGCCACATTCTTGACTCCCACCACATTCTCCAGCACCTTCGTGTCCTTGTCTGTGAACTTGGCAGGTTCCGCCAGATTTTTGTTGAACTGGCCGGGTCCGTCGAAATTTCCCGGTACCACATAAATCACATCCAGATCAAGGCTGGAAAACTGCGAAGATACACCAGAGTAAAGCCCTTCGCCTATCGACATCATCACCACAATGGCCATGACGCCTATGATGATCCCGAGGGAGGACATGAGCGTCTTGAACCTGTCGGCCTTGAAGCCTACGGCAATGAACTCCAGCATATCAGGTATTTTCATTTGCGTCCTCCATTAGTTCAAGTCTGGCAGGATCCATTCTTTGGCTTGATGGGGAGCTTATTCTTGCGATACAGATATACACCGGCAGCAAATAAGATCACGACCACAATGCCTGCGGGTATAAGGTAGCTATTCTGATTGGTATTATCCACCGGCGGAGTATAGCTGCTAACATAAGGCAGAGACTGGTGCCATGTATCCCCGTTCTTGAACTTGGCTACAAAGCTGACGTTTGTCGCGCCCTTGATCTGCTTGGATGGATCTAGGGACTCCAGGCTGAAACTGATGGTGAATACTTCGTCCGGATCCATGGTGCCGATGTAGTACTCGTCCGGCGAGAACTTGATTTCCTTGGCCGACGGCACGATGGTCACAGCGTTGAGAGTATTCTCGCGTGGGTTGGCCACATTCAGGTTGAAGATCTGCTTGGTGGTCGAGGCCTCGGCGCGAGCCATGTTCACGGTTGCAAAATCAACCTTGATGGGAAGCTCGCGGTTTATGGTGATCATGTCGTAGCCGCCTTCAACCTGGAAGCCCAGCAGATATGTCCCGCTGGTGATGTTGTCGGAGGCCTTGATCTTGTAGTAGGCAGTGATCTTGTCGTCTGGGCCAATCATGCCCAGATTGGTGTAGTCGGCTGTGAGCACCTTCAGGTTTTGTGTGCCTTTGAGGACCGTCTTATTGATGGGCGTGGACAAGAGAGCACTCTGAGCCGTGCTGCCCGATCCGGCATCTTTTCCCACGCCGTAGGATGCAGACCCGCTCTGCATCTCGACAGCCAGCAGGGCCTCGTCGCCGGGCATGAGCACGGCGGGATTTGATGTGCATTGTACATTGACAGGCATGCGATATTCATAAGCGGCTGCTGAGTCTGCCACCAGCAGAAGCAGGAAGAAAAATTGAAGATACTTATTCATTTATGCGTTCTCCAGGATGCGCCCGTCTCTGAGACGGATGACGCGGCTGCAATTCTCGGTTATCTCGGGATTATGAGTGACCATGATAATGGTTCGACCGTCTTTATTCAATTTGGTGAGGATGTTCATGACCTCGCTGCTGTTCTTCAGGTCCAGGTTGCCTGTGGGCTCATCGGCGATAATGATCTTGGGATCATTGGCCAGGGCCCGGGCAATTGCGACTCTCTGGCGCTCTCCGCCTGAGATATTCACAGGGCAAAAGTTGATGCGGTGAGCTATGTCCAGGGATTTGAGCAATTTTATGGCGCGAGTCTTTCGCTCATCACGAGGAACACCGCTGAGCATCATGGGCACCTCCACGTTCTTTTGCACGGATATACGCCCGATGAGGTTGAAGGTCTGGAAGATGAAACCCAGCTCCTCCCGTCTCACCCGTGCCAACTCATCGTCTGATGTCAGGCTGATGTCCTGGCCCAAGAGCAGGAAACGGCCACCAGATGGCCGGTCCAGGCAGCCCACGATGTTCAAGAGAGTGGACTTGCCGCTGCCGGATGGCCCCATGAGGGCAATGAACTCACCCGATTCGATCTCCAGATCTATTCCCTTTAGCACAGGGTACTTTGCCTCGCCGATGCGGTAGGTTTTCTCGATGTCCTTCAGCACTATCACTTTGGAAATGTGTGTTCACCTTCTCAATTCAATGTCTATTGACTTACTATAAGTCAGTAATCGGTGCGCATTCTTCTCTTCCCCTGCAACCTAAATCTGCAGGATGAATCTGTAATCGCTAACTCCAAACACTCTGCCCAGGAGATCCTCCATGGCCGCACGCATATTCTCAAAAGATTCCCTATCTGCCTGATCCGCATTTTTTGAATTGACTGGATCATCATTTTTATGAGAGAGCATCTGATGTGCCGATCCCACCAGCACGAGTATGAGATAGGATGTCTCCAGGGGGTGCTCTACATGAAAACGATCATTTTTGCAGCCCTTGACGATTACCTCCGCCATAACTGGGGCGATCCTGGCAAATGGCCTCATCCTTATCAGCTTCATATGAAGCGTGGCATTTTTGGCCTGATGGATATCGCTCATGATATTTTTTCTGGATGCAGAAACGCTTAGAAGGCGATTGATCATGGAATTGAGTTTGGCAGCCTCATCCAGGTCGCTATTATTTGCAATGCGGATGAAATCAGTTTCCATCAAAGCTATCTGCTTCTCCATCACCGCCACCAGGACGTCTTCCTTTGAGTCGAAGTAGTAGTAAAAAGCGCCCTGAGATACATTGACCTCTTTTACTATGTCGCTTACAGAGGTCTGATCGTAGCCCTCTGCTATAAACAGGCGTTCAGCCGTGTCTATCAGCTCTTTTCGTCTCTCTTCGGGTTCTTTTACAATCCTGGTCATCTTGTCTCCTGCAGACTATGCACAAGTCAGTGACCTAGTGTTAGTCAGTACTGAGTATATAATCCCATCGGAGAGCGGCCAAGTCATATTTTGCAGCAGGTTCCGGCCCCGCGTGCGTGCGCTCGGGCGGGGGCGCTTGTGCCTATGTGGGCAGCCGCCTGTGGGCTTGGCGGGGCGATCTTCCGGGCGCGGGATTTTGGAAGATGCTGCATCTCGCTATTAGCTTCGAGTAGATTGCTTCATCAAACCTCTCTCAAGAACCTTCGCCACGTTCTAGAGGACTCATTCTTGCCGGAGATGTACTCATTAAAAGAATCGTTCAGCTCTCAGTGGCTCTCAAGGTTCCTGGAGCGATTGTCCACCAAAGACGCTGCCACGACATAATTCTACAATTCCTTGATAGCCGGTGAGGACGAGACTCTGATATTCGATATCACATCCATTAGATTCTTATGGAACTGGCGAAGCTCAGGGCGGTCAAAGTCGGAGGAAAATGGAAGCTAACGGAGATATCAAAATCGGAATTCCTATCGAGGCAAACCTGGTTATTAAAAGGTGCGGAGTTTAGGCCAGAGGTCTGCCAGGAGATCGGCCTGGCCCGGGGCCTGGATATGCTCATCATCCCCCTGCTGGAGGAGGGAGCCGCGTTGCCCTTCCTCATCGAGCACATGCGGCCTCTGGTATTCCGGGAGGAGAGATATGCCGATGCCGTCGGCCTGCTCATCAAGACCCTGCGAGAGCTCTCCCGGCTGGAGTGGCCGAAGGTGATCAATCCCAAATGCGGGGAGGAGATGACACAATATCTCACGCCCCAGGAGGAGGTAGAGGAGGCGCTGGCCGGGGCCGGGTGGCTGGAGACGATCAGCAGCTACTGCCAGAACAGGATCCGGCTGGATGCCAGGACGTTTGAGCCGTTGATCTGAAGATTCTGTGCAGAGGTCTGCCTGCGCTGCAAAGAGAGGCTGTACTCGCAGGAGATTGTGAGGAGATTCGAGCAGATCAAGGCCAAGCTGGAGCGCCAGGAAACCGAGGAGTTTCAGGCTTTCGGAGTCTCATACCAGGTAGCGTAGTTTCGGAGAACGATCGTGAACCTTATTTAGCTGTCCTGAAATGTTGCTTCTGGAATCTATGCGCCGGAGGCAAGACCATGGGCCAGGAGCCAATCATCACATTGTTCATAAAAGAATCAGGAGAGCGTCCCAATACCGCTTATCTCTTTCATATCCTGCTCGATGGAAAAGCTCTCCACAGCAACCAGAGCCTTTCCCTGCCTGACTCTCAGGCAGTGCGGGAGATCTCTCGTGGCTTTGGTGCCCTTTTCGAGCAGGGCTGCAGGCCGGAAAAAGATGCTGACGCCTAGCGAGTCCTGGGAGAAGATCAAGGCTGCAGTTCCTGTGGGCTCTCTTCGGTTCCTGGTCATCGCCTCGGAGATCCCTGAGATCCTTAACCTCCCCTGGGAGCTCTTGCTTCCTCCGGATAGTGACTTCCTGGGCATCAATCCACTCTTCAGAATCCGCCGTTTTCCTTCCTCCGTCAAGCAGATGGCCCCCTTTCACAGGAGAGCTTCGTGCCCGGCCTTTGCGCCTGCTCTTCATGGCCTGCTCTCCTTCGGATCAGCCGACTCTGGACTACGAACGGGAAGAGGAGGCGTTATTCCGGGCCATTTACGATCAGGACGTAGCCTTCGATTCTTGCGACCTGGGCACCTTTGAGGAGCTAAAGGAGAAGGTGAGCGAGTTCAAGCCCCACGTTGTCCACCTGACCGGGCACGGCGCAGTCCTGGATGGCCAGGGTCGCTTTGCCTTCGAGAAAGAAGATGGCATCGCAGATCTCGTCCCCTCGGAAGATCTGCGCCTGTTTTTGGCTGGTTCGGGCGTGCAGTGCGTTTTTGTGAGCGGTTGCCAGTCGGGCAAGGCGCCCTTGCAGGCTTTGAGCGGCATCTGCCAGAGCCTGGTAGGTGCCGAGGTGCCTCTGGCCGTGGGCTAGGCCGCCTCCATCGCCGACGACCTGGCCACCAATTTCGCCCGCACGTTTTACAGAACGCTCAAAGACGGCCTGCCGGTGGACCGTGCCCTCCTTTTGGCTCGCCAGGAAGCTTGGAAGGCCTGCGAAAAGCGAGGCGATCCATCCTAGACCTTGCCCGTTATCTATGTCGCCACCAATCAGATCCAGATCTTCGATCCCGATAAGCCAGCCGAAGTTTTAACTCGGCAAAACATGGTTCTGGAGGCTCTGCCCGGCATGAAAGAGGGTCACGCCGAGCACTTTGTTGGTCGAAGGGGCGAGCAGCAGCGCCTCCTGCCCGCCCTGCGAAGCGGTGATTTGCAGGTCGTGATCATCACCGGCCAGGGAGGCAGCGGCAAGAGCACCCTGGCCACCAGATTGGCTCGCAAGCTGGAAACCAGCGGTTTCATCCTGATCCCTGTCCCCAGCTCCAAAGAGAATCCTTTGAACTCGGCGCGTCTGCTGCAGGCCTTTGGTGATGCTTTCCGGAAAGCGGCAAGAATGCATAAAGCTCGGGGAAATACGCAAAAGGCCGATGAGCTTGCAGTCCTGGCCGAGAATCTGAATAATCCCAAGATCTCGGTGGAAAGCAGACTGCATGATGCAGTTGCTGCTCTGAATGAAGGGCGCTTCCTACTGCTGCTAGACAACTTTGAGTCAAATCTGGAAGAGGCTGACCGGCACGGCATCCTTTGCCAATGATCTGGATAGCGAGAACTTTTGCAGATCAAGGGGGGTATGATTCAGCCCGAATCTGGTATCAAAGCAGCATCGATGCTTCTGTAGGCTTGAATCAAAAAGAAGTCGGATTCGCCTTGCACGGATTAGCCTCGATCGACTTGGAGAAGGGCGATTACGAAGCAGCGCGTGAAAACTTCGGGAAAGCCATGAAAATCGTGCAACAAATCGGCGACCGGACGGGCGAAGCTGCGACCTGGCATTCTCTGGGCACGATCAATCTGAAGAAGATCGATTACGAAGGAGCGCGTGAAAACTTCGGGAAGGCCATGAAAATCTGGGAACAGATCGGTAATCTGGCGGGTGAGGCCCTAATCTGGCATCAATTGGCCTATATCGACTTGGAGAAAGGCGATTACGAAGCTGCACGTGAAAACTTCGAGAAGGCCATGAAAATCGTGCAGCAGATCGGCGACCGGGTGTGCGAAGCTGCGACATTCCACCAGCTTGGCTTCCTAGCAAGGGAGCAAGGCCGGTTGAAGGAGGGATTAAGGCTAGTGGCTTTAAGCTGCGTTATTGATGCGTCTATTGGACACGCAGAAACAGAAAGCGACATCAACGCTTTATCCGGCATGGCATCGGAACTCAAATATACTCAAGTGCAGATCGAAGCCATGCTAAAGGAAGTAGCCGAAGCCTACAAGAGGGACCGGGGCCTAAGCCTGATCCAGGCCGCCTTCTCCAAAGACTGACCTACGCTCCGCCTTCCTGACATCGAGATCGCTCCTCTCCTTCTCCAAACCTTTTTATACCTCCTCTCTCTTCAGAGTAGGGAAACCTGATGACCGGACACCGCGAGAGAGCCATCCTTATCCCGTCCTCTCTCACCATGGAGAGTAGGGATTCGCGTGTCAACACGCTCAAGGTTGGCCAAATCGCCCGGGCAGCAGCGGTCTTCCAAATGAACCGCATCGTGATCTATCGCGATCCAGAGCGTAATGACTCGCGGTTCATGGCTATGGTGCTGCGCTACATGGAAACGCCGCAGTACCTGCGACGGATGCTCATCCCGCGCCGGGAAGAGCTATGTCATGTCGGAACTCTGCCGCCGCTACGTACGGCTCATCATCCCATAAACTCAAAATCAGAATCGCTCAAGATTGGCGAGTTTCGCGTCGGAGCAGTCGTTGAAAGCGTCGGATCTGATAATGGCGTCTGGGTGGAAATCGGAATCAATCGCCCAATTCCCCTTCGTACCGAGGAAAGAATCCCGGTGGGGCAGCGCCTAAATGTCAGAATCTTTTCGCATGAACCGCTCGCCGCTGAGCCTGTGGACCCCAAGGATATCCCTCATTACTGGGGATACGAGACCGAAGTAGTGGAGGGCCTTGAAGCTTACCTGGCTACAAAGCATGAGCAAGGCGGCTACGTGGTTCTTACCTCCCGGTACGGAAAAGGCCTGACGCCTGAAATCCTCTCTCAAATGGTTCAACAGGGCCAGAAGCGCGATCTTGCGGTGGTCTTCGGCTCACCGGCACGAGGCGTAGATGCCTTCTTGAGTAAGGAATCAATGGACAGATATGAAATGATCAACACCATCCCGCATCAAGGAACTGAGACGGTTCGCGTGGAAGAGGCTGTCTTTGCCACTTTAGCCCTGCTCAACCTGGTGCGTTTGGAGGACTAAATGGCAACAATACACCGACCAAGACGAGGTTCGCTGGCCTACAGCCCAAGAAAGAGGGCCAAGAGCGAGGTCCCAAGAATTAGAAGCTGGCCCGAGGAGGACAAGGCCAGGATGGCAGGCTTTGCCGGTTACAAGGCCGGCATGACCCACATCATGATGATCGACGATCGACCGAGGAGCCTCACCGAGGGCGTGGAGATCTCCATGCCCGTAACAGTTCTGGAGGTGCCCCCCATGAATGTGGTGGCTGTGCGCGCCTACGAGAACTACAACGGTGGCCTTCGGCCTGCCGGCGAGGCCTGGTCCGAGAACCTGAGCCCTGAACTAGCTCGCGCTCTGACCGTTCCCAAGAAGACTCGCGGGACATCAGCCGACGACCTGCGGGCTCTGGGCGACGATATCGTAGATGTTAGAGTACTGGTACACACCAATCCCATGCTCATAACCGGAATTCCCAAGAAGGTTCCAGAGCTCATGGAAATGCCGGTGAGCGGCGGCTCCATGCTGGATCGTCTCGCTTTTGCCCAGAAGTTGCTGGGCCAGCAGATCCCCATCTCCAGCGTATTTGAGCTGGGAGATCTAATGGATGCATCTGCCGTCACCAAAGGCAAGGGCACCCAGGGTCCAGTGCGACGCTGGGGAATTGCCATCGCCAAGAGAAAGCACGCCCGTACCGGCAAATTGCGGCACGTGGGCAACCTCGGTCCCTGGCACCCATCCCATATCAGCTGGCGCGTTCCACAACTCGGCCAGATGGGCTACCACCAGAGGACAGAGTTCAACAAAAGACTCATGTTCATCGGAACCGACGGCGCACAAATAAATCCGAAAGGCGGATTTCCCGGCTATGGCCTAGTTAGAAATCAATATATCCTGATCAAGGGAAGCGTTCCCGGTCCCATCAAGAGGATGGTCAGAATAAGACACGCCATAAGACCCGGAAAGAACTTCGTGAAAGTGCCCGAGTTTCTCTATGTGAGCCAAGAGTCCAAGCAGGGGGTCTAGGCGATGAAGGCAAATATCATTGATCTATCGGGAAATGAAAGCGGCCAGATTGAGCTGCCTCCTGTCTTCGAGGAGGAATACCGGCCGGATATAATCAAGAGGGCCGTCCTAGCTGCACAGGCCAACAGACTCCAGGCTTATGGACCTCACTTCTATGCGGGCATGAATACCTCTGCCCAGTCATGGGGTCCGGGACACGGCGTCTCCAGAGTTCCCAGATTGAAGAACGGCAGAAAGGCTGCAGGCGTACCCATGGCCGTAGGCGGCCGCCGGTCTCACGCCCCCCAGCCTAATGCAGACTATACCGAAAAGGTCAACAAAAAGGAGAGGCGCAAAGCCATCCGCTCTGCGATCGCCGCTACGGCCTCGTCGGGACTGGTCGAGGCAAGAGGTCACAGGTTTACGAGAGAGCTCCCTGTTGTGGTCAAGAACGACCTCGAATCCTTGAGCAAGACCACAGACGTCATCAAGTTCCTGGTGGCAGCGGGCCTCTGGGATGACGTTCAGAGGGCAAAGGATGGAAGACATATTCGTGCCGGCAAGGGCAAACTGCGGGGAAGGAAATATAAAAGCCGCAAGAGCGTGCTCATTGTTGTCGGAAACGATTTGGGACTGGGAAAAGCCGCCCGAAATCTTCCCGGTGTGGACTTCGTCACCGTGGAGAGGCTGAACGCTGAGCTGCTTGCCCCTGGGACCAAAGCCGGAAGGCTGACCGTTTGGACTGAGTCTTCCCTGGAAATGCTGGCCAAAAAGGGCAGCCCGGAGGCAGTACAATGATAATCAAGAGTCCCTACGTCACAGAGAAGGTCACCGGCATGATCGACTCCAATGATACCATAGAATTCCTGGTGAACATGAGATCCACCAAGCCGGAGATCAAGAAAGCCCTGGAAGATCTTTATGATATCGATATCCTGGCAGTCAGGACCATGATAACCTCCCGGGGAGAAAAGAAGGCCATCGTGAAGCTGGCGAAAGAGGGCAGTGCGAACGAGCTTGCCACGAGGCTAGGACTGCTGTAGGTGGGTAAAATATGGGACATCGAATCATATCTCAGAACAGAGGTGCAGGTGGTCCTACGTACAGGGCACCCTCTCATAGGTACAGGGCGGACATCAAGCACATAAAAGTCGATAGCGATGAGACCATAAAAGGCGTGGTCCAGGAAATAATGCGCGATCCCGCGAGAACAGCTCCTGTTGCGCTCATGGCCTTAAGCAACGGTGAGATGAGATACATCCTGGTTCCCGAGGGCATGTATGTGGGCCAGGAAGTCTCATGCGGCATATCGGCCCCCATAGAGCCGGGAAACACTCTGCATCTGGCGGAGATTCCCGAGGGCATACCAATCTGTAACGTCGAATCGCAGCCGGGTCACGGTGGCCAGTTTGCCCGAGCTTCAGGAGTGTGCGCCATTCTCGTAGCTCATGATGCGGGTCAAACCGTCGTCCAGTTGCCCAGCGGTGAGATGAAATGGCTTAGCCCGAAATGCATGGCGACCATCGGGGTCGTTGCCGGAGGAGGCCGTCTGGACAAGCCTCTGGTCAAAGCAGGCAAGAGCTTCTTTAAGTTCCAGTCCAAAGCCAAGAAATGGCCCATCGTCAGAGGCGTTGCAATGAACGCCGTAGACCACCCCTTCGGTGGCGGCGGACGTCAGCATCCAGGGCGGCCAAAGACAGTCAGCAGGAATGCACCCCCTGGCCGAAAGGTAGGTTCAATTGCCGCAAAAAGAACCGGTAAGCGCTAGGTGAAAGGTTTTGGCTAAAAAAGCAGGGTCCAAGCTTCCTAAGAGAAAGGAAGAATTCTTGTATCGGGGCCGGAAGGTTGCCGACCTCGCCAAGTTGAGTATAGAGGAGCTTGCCGGGCTCTTACCAGCGCGGCAACGCAGATCGATCAAAAGAGGCCTTGTCAAGGATAACAAGAATCTCCTGACGAGCCTGAAGAACAAGGACTCGGTTCGAACCCACATCAGGAATATGATAGTTATGCCTGATATGGTGGGCAAGAATCTCGAGATCTACAACGGCAAGAGCTTCGAAAAGGTAGAGGTCATGCCCGAGATGATCGGGCACTTCTTCGGCGAGTTTTCGCTCACGCGCGGTCGCGTGCAGCACGGCGCCGCGGGCGTGGGCGCTACCAGATCAAGCAAGTATGTGCCGCTGAAGTGAGGTGTGAGATTGGGCAGATTGAATTATTCGCTTACGCCTGCAGGACGCTCTTCAAGGGCCATGGGGATGGAGCTTCACATCTCACCTAAGCACGCCCACGAGATCTGCAGGACGCTAAAAGGCATGAGGGCTAACCTCGCCCGTGCCTATCTGGAAGATGTAATAGCTCTTAAGAGGGCTATTCCCTTCAAGCGCTACAGAAGAAATGTGGCCCACAGGCACGGCCTGGTGGGATGGGATGCAGGCAGATATCCGGAAAAGGCCGCCAAGGCAGTCTTGATCGTCCTGGATAATGCACTTGCCAATGCCGAGTACAAGGGGATGGAGTCCGAGAAGATGAGGATCTTCCATGCTGGTACAAAGAAGGGCAGGACCATCCAGGGATGGATGCCTCGCGCCATGGGAAGAGCCACCCCCAAGAACACAGAGACGGTCTCTGTGGAGATGGTCCTCACTGAGGTGAAGAGCTGATGTCCGTAGAAAAGAAGTTCGTAGCAGAGGGCCTCTCCAAAGCTCTCGTCAATGAGTATCTGGCGGAAGAGCTGGAACGCGCAGGATACGGCGGCATGGTCATGAACCGTACTCCCATGGGCACTCAGATTACTGTCTATGCGGAAAAGCCGGGCATGGTCATCGGAAAAGGCGGCAAATTGATCAGGAAGATCACCCGCGACCTGGATCGCAAATTCCATCTGGATAATCCTCAGATTGATGTGCAGGATGTGGGCCGCGGTGACCTGAACGGCAGAGTTGTGGCCAATCGTCTCGCGTCCTCTCTGGAGCGTGGCTGGTACTTCCGAAAGGCAGGTCAGTCCATGATGAGAAGAGTGATGGATGCGGGCGCTTTAGGCTGCGAGATTGTGATCAGCGGCAAATTAACAGGTCCGCGCTCCCGAACCGAGAAATTCATCTCCGGATACATCAAGCACTCCGGCAAGCCGGCTATTGATCTCGTGGATAAAGGCTACTCTGTAGCCGTGAAGAAACTGGGCGTAATTGGCTGCCAGGTCAGGATCATCCCGCCCGACGTGCGACTTCCCGATGACTTCCGGATTGAAAAACCGCCGGTCGTTGTGCCTGTCGTGGAAACAAAGCCCGCGGCTAAGCAGTCGGTGCCCGTGGCAACGCCCGCTCTCGAGATAAAGAGCGATCTGGATCAGCTCTTAGAGTCTGAGCCTGTGGCTGCGCCCGTCCCCCTGGATGAGCCGGCAAGGGCCGAAGGCGTGACAGAGGATGCGCCTCTCATCGAAGAGAACGCAGATAGTGAGCTTTCTGCCAAGGAAGAGTGATCCAATATGGCGATCTTTAAGATTGATGAGATCAGAAACATGAACGCGGAGGAGATTACAGAGGAGCTAAGAAAGCTTCAAAGTGAGCTCATCCGAGAGAGAGGCATCGTTACTGCAGGTGGCGCCCCGGAAAAGCCGGGGAGAATCAGAGACATACGCAGAACGGTCGCCAGGATCAAGACGGTCCAAACGGAGCGAAGGGGATCGAGACGATCCAAACGGAGCGAAGTAAGTGGACCTAAATCCTGAAAGCCTGGCAAGGCACGAGCTGATCGGCCTTGAGGTGCGAGTTGTTACAAGCAGCAACTCGAGCCAGATCGGGCTTAAGGGCCAGGTTGTGGACGAGACCAGGAATACGTTCCTTTTGGAGACGAAAGCCAAGGTTTTGCGCCTTGCCAAAAGGAATACGAGCCTTATCTTCACATTGCCCGATGGGCAAAACGTGAGGGTCTACGGCTCAATCTTGATCTCACAGCCAGAGAACAGAATAAGCAAGAGAATGCAGAGAACGAGGTGGAAGTTATGAGGGATATCGGACTGGACGTTAGCGCGCCGGAAAAGGAGTGCAATGATCCAAAGTGTCCCTTCCATGGTACTCTCCCTGTGCGCGGCCAGGTCTTCAGTTGCACCGTGGTCAGCGACAAGATGGACAGTACCGTGGTAGTCATGCGTAAGTTCGAGAAGAAAGCAACGAAGTATGAACGATTCGAGAAGAGGCAGTCCAAAATCCATGCGCACAACCCCCCTTGCATTGATGCCAAGTCAGGGGATCGTGTCAAGATAGCGGAGTGTAGGCCCCTTTCCAGGACCAAATCCTACGTAGTAGTGGAGGTCTTGAAATGAAAGGACAAAAGGCCAAGATCCCAAGGGCGATCAACACTGGCGCATACCTGGATTGTGTAGACAATACAGGTGCGCGGACGCTACACGTCATCGCAGTCAAGAATTATCGAGGCGTGAAAAATAGACAGCCCCGCGCAGGGATTGGGGACGTAGTAGTAGTATCTGTAAAAAAAGGAAGTCCGGAGATGAGAAAACAGATCTTTAAAGCTGTCATCATCCGGCAGAGAAAAGAGTTTAGAAGGCCTGACGGCCTCAGGGTAAAATTCGAGGATAATGCCGCCGTTATAGTAGATGACGAGGGCGTTCCCAAGGGTTCTGAGGTTAAGGGACCAGTGGCCCGCGAGGTAGCGGAAAGATTTAGCAAGATCGCTTCCGCGGCGTCCATGATTGTGTGATGATTATGATTACAAAACAGCCAAGGAAGCAGCGGAAAGCGAGGTATACTGCACCGCTGCATAGGCGTCAAAAGTACATGCACGCACCCTTGAGCAAAGCTTTGCGTGAGGAGCTGAAGAGGCGCAATGCACAGCTTCGCAAGGGCGACACCGTCAAGGTTATGCGTGGCGATCATGCCGGCACCGAAGGAGAGGTCGAAGATGTGGACCTTAAGAGGTGCACCATCAAAGTAGCAGGCGTGAGCAACTACCGGGCTGACGGAACTGAAGTGCCGAGAACTATCCATCCCTCCAACGTCATGATAATCAAGCTCATTCTTGAAGACGCAGAGAGGGAAAAGATCTTCGCGAGGCGATCAGAATGAGCAGACATCAAAAGAGAGTAACGGTTCCCGTAAGCTGGCCTATTGCAAGAAAGACCCACTCATGGGTTGCCAAGACCAGTCCCGGGCCTCATTGCGCAGAGGATAGCATGCCTCTCGTGATGGTAATCCGAGATATGCTTAAGCTGGTAGATAATGCCCGCGAGGCAAAGAGGGCTCTGTACGAGGGCAAGGTACTGGTGGATGGAAAAACCCAGAAGGATTACAAGCTGCCTGTAGGCATATTCGATGTCATATCCGTCCCCTCGAGCAACCTGCAATATAGAATGCTCAAAGATGAGAAGGGAATGTTCTATCTTCGTCCTATTGAGACGGACGACGTGAAAAAGCTGGCCCGAATTGAGAATAAAACCATAATCTCAGGCAAAAAGCAGCAGCTCAACCTCTCCGACGGCTCAAATAAGCTGGCAGAAGGCGAGTTTAAGGTTGGCGATTCTCTGGTCCTCTCATTGCCAGATAAGAATATTGAAGACCGGATCGGCTTTGAGATCGGTAATCTGGCCATGGTCGTAGGCGGAAAGCATACAGGCCAAACGGGGAAGATCAAAGAGATCATAACCGTGAAGAGCTCCCAGCATAATCGCATCATCATATCGGGCGACAAGGAGTTTGAGACTATCAAGGATTACGTTTACATGATCGGAAAAGATCAGCCTGTCATCAAGCTGGGGGCAGTTTAGATGAATGCCAATCTAATTCCCCGCGTCAACAAGGTTGTCGTGCATGTGGGCGTAGGAGAGAGCGGTCAAAGGCTGGTAAATGCTGAAACCATCATGAAGGCTATTACCAAACAACAGCCCGTTCGTTCTATTGCCAAGAAGACTCTACCTACCTTCGGGATCAAAAAGAATGAGCCTATCGGTGCAAAGCTTACCTTGCGAGGAAAAGCGGCGGAAGATTTCCTGATCATAGCCCTAAAGGCTACAGGAAATAGCTTGAAAAGGAGCCAGTTCGACATGCAAGGCAACTTCTCTTTCGGCATTGAGGAGCACACCGACTTTCCAGGCATGCGATACGATCCGGATATAGGCATATTCGGCATGGACGTATCTGTGGCCTTGAAGAGAGCCGGCTATAGGATTGCAATGCGGCGCGTGGCGCAAAAGAAACTTCCCAGCCGGCAGAGGCTGAATAAAGACGATACTATCGAGTTCGTCTCAAAGAAGTTCGGCATTGAGATCTTGGAGGCAGCATGAAGAAAGGAAAAAAGATCTTCGGAAGAGGTGCAAACCCGTGCAAGCGCTGTGGAAATAAAAACGGCCTGATAAGAAAGTACGGGATATACATTTGCCGGCAGTGCTTCCGAGAGATCGCCCCTGAGATGGGTTTTGAAAAATATTCGTAGGTGGTTGCATTGTTATTGGATCCACTGGCCGATGCCCTATCCGTAATAAAGAATGCGGAGAGCGTAGGCAAGCCTGAATGTATCATTCATCCCGCCTCCAAGCTCATAGGAAGAGCTCTGAAGGTTATGGCGGATAGAGGATATATAGGCGAGTTTGAATTTGTTGACGACGGAAAGTCGGGAATGTTCCGAGTGAAGCTCCTGGGAAGGATCAACCGATGTGGCGTAATTAAGCCCCGGTTTTCAACCAAGGTGACCGAGATGGAGAAATGGGAGAAGCGATTCCTCCCCGCCAGGAACTTCGGTGTTCTGATATTGAGCACCAGTAAGGGAGTCATGGCCCATTCTGATGCCAGGAACCAATTCCTTGGCGGGCAGCTCCTGGCTTACGTATATTAGGTGGTCGCAATGGTCAAAGAGATTGCACGAGCGGTAGAGATCCCAGAAGGAGTTGCCGTAACCGTAGACGGGAATACCGTCACCGTTAAGGGGCCAAAAGGTGAGGTCAGCAGGCAGCTTAGCTATCCTGAGATAGAGATCAAGAATGAGGAATCTCAACTGATCGTGAATTCCAGGCTCGATAGAAAGCAGCACCGGGCGATGGTGGGGACACTGGCCGCGCACATCAGCAATATGATTGCAGGCGTAAGCCGAGGTTATGAGTACAAGATGAAGGTCGTGTACTCTCACTTCCCCATACAGCTCAAGGAAGCTTCCAACGAGCTCATTATAACCAATTTCCTGGGTGAAAGGAAGTCTCGATGCGCCAAGATTCTACCGGGTGCGAAGGTCGAGATCGGCAAAGATGAAGTAACGATCACAGGCATCGACAAGGAGCAAGTTGGCCAGACGATGGCCAATATTGAGCAGGCTACCAGGGTGCGTGGTTTCGATATCAGGATATTCCAAGACGGGATATACCTGGTGGACAAGAGGTGACAAGGATGGCAGAGAGGTTGCTGAGAGTAAGAACCCGGCAGAAATCAAAGAAGCCTGAGTTCAACCTTCATGATTCACACAAAAAGAAGCGGCTTGGCACCAGCTGGCGAAAGCCTCGCGGCCTGCACAACAAGCTCCGGCAGCAGATTGCTGCTAAAGGCAAGCTGGTTAGAGTCGGCTATGGAAGCCCCAGGGCTGTTAAGGGATTTCATCCCTGCGGCCTTCCTGAGGTACTGGTTAATAACGTGGCCGAGGTGCTGAAGGCACAGGGCTTTGTTGTACGCATAGCATCGGGCGTTGGCATGAAGAAGCGCCTGGAGATGCAGGCAAAAGCGGCTGAGGCAGGCCTTAGGGTGCTCAATCCCAAGGGTGGTGCCTAGAAATGCCGGGCTTAACAACGCAGCGGCGCCTGGCCGCAGCCGAGCTTAAAATTGGCGAGAGCCGGGTCTGGATCAATCCCGATCCAGAAGTGGCAAGCGAGCTTTCCGATGCCATTACCCGAGAGGACATTCGTTCCCAGGTAGAGGCCGGAAATATCAAGGCCAAGCCCAAGAAGGGCAACAGCCGAGGCAGAATTCGGGCCAGAGCAGCAAAGCGTGCCTATGGTCATTGCAAAGGAGCGGGACATAGAAGAGGCGCCAAAGGTGCCCGATCCCCAAGAAAAAAGCAGTGGATGACCAAGATCCGGGCTCTGCGAAAGAAGCTTTGCGAGCTTCGTGAAGGCGGCCAGATAGATCGCCATGCCTACCGCTTGCTTTATCGCAAATCCAAGGGCGGCGAGTACAGAAGTTTGGCGCACATGAACTCATTCATCAAGGCTAAGGGCCTTGCCAGGAGTGAATAACTTGGCTACAGGACCGAGATATAGAGTCCCCTTCCGAAGAAGAAGAGAGGGCAAAACCAACTATCACGTTAGATATAAGCTAATACTATCGAAGAAACCCCGTGTTGTTGTCCGGAAGAGCAATGCCAACACATTGCTGCAATTGGTAGTGGCGGAGCAGAAAGGCGATAAAACACTCCTGACGGTTAATTCCCGAGAGCTGTTGAACTTTGGATATACCTTTAGCAGGAGCAATGTACCTGCTGCCTATCTTACCGGCCTTATCTTCGGCAAGAAGATGCTGGCCCTGGGCATTGATGAGGGTATCGCAGATATTGGTCTGCATGCCTCCACTAAAGGCAACAGAATCTATGCGGCCATTAAAGGCATCGTAGATGCTGGTGTAAATGTGCCTCATGGCCCGGAGATCTTCCCCGATGAGAAGAGGATTTCTGGCGAGCACATAAAGAAGCACACGGGAGTAGATATCGTGGCCCAATTCGAGCAGGTTCGAGAGAAGATACTGGGGTGAACTTATGGATCGAAAAAAGAAGCGTGATTTTTACCAGGAAGAGTGGATCCCCAAGACAAGGCTGGGCAAGCTCGTCTTTGAGGGCCAAGTAACCTCCTTCGATGAGGCAATTGCCTCAGGTCTGCCTATTAAGGAGGCCGGCCTGATAGATGTGCTGATACCGGGACTTGAGGATGAAGTTCTGGATATCAACATGGTTCAGAGGATGACAGACTCCGGAAGGAGAGTCAAATTCAGAACCACGGTAATTGTGGGAAACAGAGACGGCTACATTGGACTTGGCGAAGGAAAGGATGTCCAGGTGGGCAAAGCCATCAAGAAGGGCATCGATAGTGCCAAGCGGAATATCATGAAGGTGAAGCGAGGTTGCGGTAGCTGGGAATGCGGCTGCGGCCAGGCGCACACTGTGCCTTATCAGGTAATTGGCGAGTCAGGAAGCGTCAGAGTCGTACTTATTCCGGCGCCTAGAGGGTTAGGCATTGCTGCCGGCGACACATCCAAGAAGGTCATGGACATGGCCGGCATCAAGGATGTGTGGACAAGAACGGCAGGTTCGACCAGGACTACTATCAATTTCGCCAAGGCCACCTACAATGCACTCATCAATACTGTAACTGTGAGGGCTTGAAGATGTTTGCCATAGTGAGATTGAGAGGCGAGTTGAACGTTCGGCCAGGGATCAAGTCAACTTTAGCGATGCTGCATATCCACAGAGTCAACCATTGCATCGTCGTCAAAGAAGATGCGCATTACCAGGGCATGATCCAGAAGGTAAAGGACTATGTGGCCTGGGGCAAGATAGACGATGACACGCTGGCCTTGCTTCTGGAGAAGCGGGGACGACTGAGTGCAAACAGGCGGCTGACAGAGCAGTTCTTGAAAGAGAATACATCCTATGGCTCCTTCCAAGAATTGGCCCGTGCCATCACCTCTGGGGCAACAAGCCTGAAGGATCTGGAAATCAAGCCCATTTTCCGGCTCCATCCGGCCCGCAAGGGTTTAAAGACCATCAAGAAGACCGCGCAACAGGGCGGAGATCTGGGCTTTCGCACGGATTTGGCGGATCTTATCAAGAGGATGAGGTAGAACCATGGTTAGACCAAAGACGAAGGAAAAAAGAGGGCACAGAACCTACCACGGCAAGCATAAGAATGCGCGCGGAGGCGGGTCTCGCGGCGGTCGCGGAGATTCTGGGAAGTGCAAACATCACTTCATGCGCTCTATGCTTCTCGGAACTCAGATGGGCAAGCATGGGTTCGTCAAGCTGCCTCTTGCCGTGGAGCTAGAGGTAGTCAACGTGGACGTGCTGGACCAGATGGCAGGCCCGGATGGCAAAATTGAGCTTTCCGAGATGAAGGTGCTGGGTCGCGGCAAGGTAACCAGAACGCTTAACGTTAGCGCGGCTGGATTCACTGCGACGGCAAAGAGCAAAATTGAGGCTGCTGGTGGTCAGGCAGTAGTAGTATGAACCAGCAGAGTTTCTTTTATGCGATAGAGCCCTTTGTGCGCCGACTCCCCTCCGTGGAGCGGCCCACTGGGCACGTCCATTTTAAGAGAAAGCTAAGCTGGACTTTAGCCATACTGATTCTCTACTTCATCCTGGGAAACATACCCCTCTTTGGGCTTTCCGCAGCATCCATAGATATTTTCAGTTCTTATCGTGCCTTCTTTGCCGGATCCTTCGGCTCGATGATGCTCCTTGGCATCGGTCCAATTGTTACCGCATCCATCGTATTGCAGCTTCTCGTGGGCGCCCAGATCATCAAGCTCAATCTGAGCGAACCCAGGGATCAGGCCATTTACCAGGGCACGCAAAAAGCGCTGGTATTTGTGATGGTCGCAGTTGAGGCCCTGCCGCAGGTGTTGGGGGGCTATCTGTTGCCGGATGCCGGTTTAGCTGGTACTCTGGGCGTTTCCCTGGGCATGATATCATTATTGATCTTTATTCAGGTCTTCGTAGGCGGATCGCTCATCGTCTATATGGATGAGGTCGTCTCAAAATGGGGCGTCGGCTCGGGTGTGGGGCTCTTTATCGTAGCTGGAATTAGCCAGCAGCTGGTCACGGGCATCATCAATCCGGCGACTGGCGACGGGGGGCTTCCGGTGGGCATCATACCCAAATGGATCGATATCATCAGGCTGCAACTCATTGGCTTTGATACCCTCTTCACATCGGAAGGGCTGAAGTTCATTCTGATAACCGGAGGAATTCTGGCGCTCATATCTACCATAATGATCATTTTGCTGGTCGTCTTGGTGGAGTCTACCAGAATTGAGATACCACTGGCCCACAGCCGCGTGCGGGGCGCGCGGGGGCGCTTCCCGGTCAAGCTGGTTTACGCCTCAGTTCTTCCCATGATCCTGGTGCGGGCCATTCAGGCCAATATCGAGATGGTGGGAGCATTGCTGGCAGCAAAGATCGGCACGATAACCTCGGCCACGGTAACCGGCCAGGGCGTAACCACGATTTATACCGGCTACTCCAGCATTCTGGGAACATTCGTCTCGTCGGCTAAAATTAATTCAGTTACGGGCGTGGCCATGAGCGGCTCGTCACCTCAGCCGGTATCGGGCTTGATGTACTATCTATCTGCCTTGCGTGGCCCCAGTGACTGGATGCCGGGAATGGTGCAAATCCATCCTGGCATGACGGAATTGGGATTCGCGGCTCTGGCTGGCTGGCAGATATTTCTGCATGTGATCGTGGACGCTTCATTCCTGATCATTGGCGGCATTATTTTCGCCATTTTCTGGATTGAGACCACCGGCATGGGCCCCAAGAGTGTGGCTGCCAAGATTCACAACTCTGGCCTACAGGTTCCGGGCTACAGAAGAAACCCGGCCTCCATTGAGAAGCTGATGGAGAGGTATATCCCCAAGGTGACTGTGATTGGCGGCGTGATCATTGGCGTTTTAACCTTGATCGCCAGCCTTTTGGGCACACTGGGAGGCGCGGGCGGCACGGGGCTGCTCCTGGCTGTGAGCATTGTCTATCGGCTCTATGAGCAGGTAGCCAGCGAGCAGATTCAGGAGATGTATCCCATGATGCAGAAGTTCTTCGGAGCGTCGGCATGAATGAGAAGCTAACCAAGTCCCTGGACAAAGCTGCCATGGCGGTGGGCTTTGTCCTTTTTTTTGGGGTAATGATCAGTACAGAGCTTAGAACTGGCCTGGGAGTGGCTACCGGCCATTTGCTGGGATGGCTTCCCGAGATTCTGCCTTTCCACGTGGTGCTCTTTATTTTGGCTGCCGTCACGGGTCTATACGCCAGCCTGATTCAGAAGTACACCATGGACTGGGAGTACCTCCGAAATTCTCAGGAGAAGATGAAGACGCTGCAAAGAAATATGAAAGAAGCGCAGCTATCCGGAGATCAGTCTAGAATTCAAGCCATGCAAAACGAGCAGATGAAGGCGGTAGCCGATCAGGGCAAGATGATGCAGATGCAGTTTAAGCCCATGCTCTATATCGGCATCGTCTCCATACCACTCTTCATGTGGGCTTACAGTTTCATATCCGCTAACCCAAACATGATGATGACCTTTCCCTTCTGGGGAACACATCCCATCAATGCCACGGTCTTGGGGCCGATCCTTTACTGGTTCTACTGGTACTTTATCTGCTCACTGCCTGTATCGCAGATCATCCGTAAGGCTCTGGACATTGGGAGCATGAGCTAGAGATGATAGTAACCATCAGCGGTGCGCCGGGAACGGGCACCTCAACTCTTGCTCGTTCTCTCTCCCAAGAGCTCAAACTACGCTGGATCAACTCCGGGGATCTCTTTCGCAAGATCGCCGACGAGAAGGATATCTCCGTTCGGGAGATGAACCGTCAGGCTGAGAAGGGTCCAGAGATCGACTATCTCATTGATGATGCTCAGAAGGTCCTGGCCAGGGAGGGGGGCGGCATCTTTGAGGGCCGGCTGTCCGGGCATCTGCTGCCGGCTGATTTGAAGGTTCTTTTAAAGGCAGAATTACGCACAAGAGCTGAGCGCATCGCCAAACGCGAGGCAAAGCTGACTGAGGACGCCATGCAGGAGACACGCCATCGTGAAGAGAGCGAGGGGCGGCGGTATAAAATGTACTACAACATAGATATCAGCGACTTTTCCGCTTATGATCTGGTAGTGGATAGCGGCAAGTTCGATGAGGCAGCCACGCTGGCAATTGTGCTGGCAGCAGTGAGGGGCCGCCCGTGTCCGTGATCCATCGCGCCGAGAGGGCAACGATCGCTGAGAAAAGACCTGATCGCGGATCACCGCGCTCTTCCGCTAGTTCGCCCGCCGCGCCGTTCTCTGCTTCACCCGTGACTTCGTCCAATGCTTCGTCTTCATCAGTTTCCAAATATCCGCAAATTCTTCCATCCGACAGGGTTCGATCTGTGCTGGTAAAACGAAGCGGCAAGACCAATTCTGCCTATGGCATCCCGCCCGAGAAGCGTAGCCTAGAGATGCACATGTCTTTGGGGGCCATCAATCTGGACAAGACCTCTGGGCCGACCAGCCATGAGGTGGCCGCCTGGGTGAAACGCATTTTGGAGGTAGAGAAGGCGGGGCACAGCGGCACTCTCGATCCCAAGGTGACGGGAATTTTGCCCGTTCTCCTGGGAGACGCGACGAGGATTATGGATACTCTTCTCCTGGCAGGAAAGGAGTACATCTGCCTCATGCGGGTGCATAAGCCCCAGCCCAAGAAACGCCTCTTCGACGTTTGCGTAGAGTTCATGGGCCCCATTTTCCAAAAGCCGCCCCTGAAGAGCTCAGTGGTAAAAGAGCGACGCATTCGCACCATTTATTATCTGGATGTCCTGGAGATTGAGGAGCAGCGCGTGCTCATGCGCGTGGGCTGCCAGGCGGGCACCTACATCCGCAAGCTTTGCTTTGATATTGGTCTCGCTTTAGGCACGGGCGCGAACATGGAGGAGCTGCGTCGTACGCGCGCCGGTCCCTTCCGAGAGGATGAGACGCTGGTCACTTTGCATCAACTCATTGATGCCTATGCGACCTGGAAGGAGACGGGTGATGAGACTGGCCTTCGGCGCGTCATACTGCCCGTAGAGGCGGCTTTGCGCCATCTGCCCCGGCTGGTCATTGCTGACAATGCCGTGGATGCCATTTGTCACGGCGCGCCCCTGGCCCTGCCCGGGCTGCTTCGCCTGGAGACAGATATAAGTAAGGGCGACATTGTTGCCCTCTTTACCCTGAAAGGAGAAGCTGTAGGCATTGGTCGGGCCGATATGAACAGCCGGCAGATGCTCGACGGCAAGACGGGCATTGCCGTTCTGACCGAAAGGGTAATAATGGAGCCGGGCACGTATCCCAAGGCGTGGAAGCTGGCCGAGAGGGACGCTTCCCAGGCAGCGAAAATAGCTGCCAAGCGCTAAAACCTGATGCCGAGGTCGTCTAGCGGTAGGGCGCCAGCCTGGAGTGATTAGTTCTCCTGGATAGCTGGTGATCCGCAAGGGTCTCGTGAGTTCGAATCTCACCCTCGGCGCTTTTCTTGTTCATGCATGATTTTGAAGTTGCTCATATGCGGGCTTGGTCTTCCTGCTCAATTTAATCGGGAGAGGTGCTCAATATCTCATCAAACTTTTTATGTATACCTTCTATTCCCTTATCGAGAGGGACCACATATCCCCGACGAGTAACAATCCAGCCGCCTTTATTGCTGCCTGTTTCTGGCTGAAGAGAATGTGGTGGTCTACTCCGGAGACACTGAGCCCTGCCCACGCGTGGCTGCTCTGGCGAAGGAGGCCGACCTGCTCATTCACGAGTGCTCATTTCCTGAGCCCTTTGATGTAACCAACCACACGACGCCCAAAAAACAGGGCAGCATGATCAAGAACCTGGGCGTTAAGCGCGTGGTACTCACCCACCTCTACCCGCAGGCACAGGGATGCGAGGACGAGATGGCCGAACAGGTGATTGAGCGGTCCGGAGCGCCCACCATTGTGGGCTGGGATATGATGAGCGTGGTGATTTAGGGCATTGATTTCGTTTTTATTCCTATTTTTCAAGCGAATTTAGGTTATTTTGTACCGTCTTCGTATTAGGATGACGATCACCCAAGCTTTTCTGGAAAATCTTAAGCGCCCGCTCGTAATGTTTTTTTGCTCCCTGCAGATCGTCCAGCGATTTCAGCACGAAGCCGAGGTTGTTAACGTCAATAGCTACATCAGGATGATCGGGACCGTAGACCTTCTCATCGATGGCCAGAGCCCGCTCGTAATGTTTTTTTGCTCCCTGCAGATCGCCCAGCGATTGCAGCACTAAGCCGAGGTTGTTAGCATAAATGGCTACTTGGGGATGATCGGGACCGTATACTTTCTCACCGATGGCCAGAGCCCGCTCGTGAAGCGCTTTGGCATCCAAAAGATCTGCCCTTCCTTTCAAATATATGCCGGCCTGATTCAGAAGGCGTCCCGTTGTCTCTGGAGCTACTTCAAGTTTTTCTGCGAGTTTTGTCGAAGTCAAAGCATGGGCCAGCAACAAGGAACAAGCGGGCCAGGTCGTGACATCATCACTGTAAAAGGGGAAAGCCTTGTTCACAAGCTTTACAGCAGCCTCTGCCCATCTTTTTTTCTCATTTTCGTCCAACCTGTCCAACGTCACCGCTTGCACGAGTCGATGGACGGAAAACATATCGTCTGTGACATTGATCAGCGAGTATCGCCTCAGAGCCGCGACAGCATCATTGAGCTTTATGCCATCCTGCAAGACAGAGCTCAATGGTTCGGGCAGATTTGCAGCTCCTTCAATCAAAGGGATCTTGGAATATTATCTGGAGCTAGGAAAGCAAAGAGCTTAAGCAGATCGATAGCCTCTGGGAAATCTTTTTTTATGGCCTGGAAAGAAATGTCCCAGGTAGTAGCGATGGTTTCGGGATAAGCAGTAGACTTGCCTCGTTTCAAAATCTTGCTTCGCTGCTCCAGGAAGAGCTTTAGATAATCAGCAAAGGATGTGGCAGTCTCTTCGATGTAAGCTCCTGCCTGCTCTAATGCCAGGGGCAGGTCGCCCAAGGCATCAGCCAACTTGTCTGCAGATTCCTGGTTCCCTTTTTTCGTCCGCTTGATAAGAAAGTCCACCGATTCACTTCGTTTAAACACCTGGATTGGCAAAACTCCTGCTAAGTGCCCCCAATTGGGATTGCGAGAAGTGATTATTATATGGCCTGTGCCCTCCCTGGGAAAGTATTGCTCGATGTCATCGGAACTCTTGGCGTTATCGAAAATGAGCAGCCAATTGCTGTTGTCTCCCAGCCATCGTTTCACAGCGACAATGATTGCAGTCTGATCAGCACAACTTTTTTCCGGCAAATAAAGTTCCTTGGCCAAACCAGCATAGTTCGAGGCTAACGCCGCAGGTTCTTCCGATTGCAGCCACCAGATAAATTTGTACTCTTCCTTATGACGGTAAGCGTATTCCACTGCGATCTGGCTCTTACCTGTTCCGCCTAGGCCTGTCAAAACTTGCTTCCACCCAGCAACCAGTCCTGATGTAAGAGCGGCTCTTAATTCAGCTAGAATATCCTCTCTGCCGGTGAAGTTGGGATTTCGTTGTGACAATGCAAAGGTCAATTGAAGGGGTTTTGTCGGTTCAATCTCAATTGGAGGTGAGGCGGGTTCTCTTGATATGTTTGTTGCTTTTAGAACCTCTTTGGATTTATCATAAATATCGACAGCAGCTTTTTTCGCTACCTCGCTAATCATTATAATTATAATAGCTGCGATGGCTAGAATAGCAACTACCCAAAACGGATATTTGGTGAGGACGGGGTATTGCTCTCCGACAATTTGAAACAGCTCTGAGACGTTCATCGAATCCTTCGAAATTTTCCATAATCAAAGCTTGAAATCCAAATCAAGACTATTCTTAAAATTAGATCGGAGGTATGATCAACTCAACCTCCACTCTAACTGAGTCTTCAGGTCCAAGTCGAACGAGAACGGCTCAAGCCACCTGTTTCCCCGCCGCCGGTCCCCACATGGCGTTGTAGATCTCCGTGATCTTGACCACGGCGCAGCTCTTGGCCGGCAGCTTGTTGTTGATGCCGTGCACCCAGGCCCGCATGGCCTCGAAGTCTGGTCCTTCCTTGGTCACAGTGACATTGCCCTTGATCTGGAAGGACTTCTTGGTGTCTCCGTTGTAGCAGAGAATGGAGATCTTGGGATTCTCGGCCAGGTTCTGGGCGGTCTTGTAGAAGAAGTTGTCCGCGAGCATAATCGTCTCATCGTCTATGATCTTCATCAGTCCCACAAATACCACATTGGGCATGCCGGCCTTGCTGGCTGTGGCAATGGGTATGGGCTTTTGCTTCTCCAATGTCTCTTTAACTTCCGCGGGCATCTTTACCATTTTTAAATCACCTTGGTAATAGTTAAGGTCAAGCATTCGATAAATACTTGCGCGTCAAAATTATAATGGCTTCGCCGCCTGGGAAAAGACGTTTTGCGTGGCGGTTACATTATAAAAAGTCCTGACCCGCCCCCCCGGATACACAACCGAGAATCGGGCAATGCTTTCATTCAGGGGCTTGTCCTTGCTGCCGAAAGGCATGGAATCGAAGAGATAATAGCCGCTATTATATTTGCCCGCACCCACTACCAGCAGGGCCGCGCCTTCAATATCCGCCTTTATGAGCATAACATCGCTGTATCCTCCCAGGAAAGATATCAATTCCGGCTCCAGATATCTGCATCCCAGAGCCGATACATAGAAGCGAGTAAAAGTATCCAGGGTGTAGTTCAGCTCAAAAGTGGCATTTTCGCCCTCGAGACGCATAGTCACTTCCTTTATGTCGAGGTACTCGATGCCATCGGCTGAACCGGCAGATAAAGCAAAGAGAGTAAAAAAGGCAAAAATTGCAGCTAGGCGGCGCATCCTTCACCCATACATCTTAAGGATCGATGGCAGGAACAATACCAGTCCCATTATGGCAAGAAATGCTAGAAATAAGAGCTGCTGCTTTCTTTGAGCCGATTTGAACTTCGACTCGCATAGCTCATCGCAGAAGTTCTCGTCCGGACGCACGGCATTGCCGCAGACCATGCAGTGTTTATGCGGCATAATATCTGTCATCCTATCACCATAAACGGCTTTAGAAGAGAGAGTAAATAAGGTTTTGCCCTGACCACCGCCGCCCTTGGGCAGGGAAAAGTGACTCTGCCTGTTGTCATGCTTAAGATATATATGACTTTTAAAATAACATAATATACACAATCATACAGTTTGGTATTTTTCGTGGCGGTCCTTCTTTCAATGAAGAAAAAATTCGGGGATTATTTTTCCACTGGAAATAAAGGGGTTGATCGTGAGGATATTTCGCCCAGATTTTGCATTAACTATAAAAGGTTCCGGGCAAATCAACTTCTCATGCTTAGAATTCCGATGATCATCTTCATGGCCTTGCTCATCTGGCTTATGCCAATCGAAGGAGCAAGAACGTATATCGTTGACGACAGCGGCTTTGCCAATTTTAATACCATTCAAGAGGCCGTTGTTGCTGCCAGTAATGGAGATACCATATACATCAAGCCTGGCGAGTATAATGAAGAGGTAATCCTGAACAAGAGCCTGAAGCTAATGCCCCTCACCGGCGAGAACGAGCCCATAATCCTCAAAGGAGATGGCGGCCTGAAGACAGGGATCACTATAACCGCAGATGGCTGCTCTCTGCAGGGGCTAACCATGCAGGACTTTACCGGGCCGGCGATATATGTTCAATCCAGTCGAAACTCCATCAAGGAAAACGTGTTGAAAAACGCCAATCCCGCCATACTGGTGCGCGGCTCGCATGAGAACACCATTGCCGGAAATACAATAATGGACAGCCAGGGCGGCGTGGCCCTCTGGGAGAACTCCACCCAAACCCTGGTTTTTGAAAACGATATCGTAGGCTGCAATGTGTCCATTGTCGTGCGGGAAGCTGCGGAAAATAAAATCCTTAATAACAAAATATCGGATGCTTACTGGGGTATCTGGCTTGATCATGCCGGGAGCTGCCAGATCGAAAGCAACGATATACAAAGCAAAAGATACGGCATGTGGGTTTTAAACAGCAGCTACGTTAATATTTCCCAAAATATAGTCAGTATCCGAAGTTCTGCCTCCGGCATCGCACAAGGCATAAATCTCGCGAATGCCAGTGGAACTATATTGCTGGGTAATGTTATCAATGACGCGACCTTTGGTCTGCTCATTTTAAGCAGTAATAACAACAAACTGATGGATAACGCGATTTTCCGCAGCAAAAATGCCGTTTTTATCAAGGACTCAGACTCGGAGGAGCTGAAAAATAACAGCATTATTGCGATGGAATACGGCATAAGGATGGAAAATTCCAGCCGAAATTCCTTGCATCAAAACAAGATAGAAAACGGCACCGTTGGCTTTGACCTGGGCACAAGCAAACAGAACAATATTTCCGAAAATCAGTTCTTTGGCATAACGGACACTGCGGTACAGATTACATCCTCTAACGAAAACACCCTCTCCGGCAATCGGATCACAGATAGTTCTAAAGGGATCATCTTATTGGAATCATCCGTCAATAAGCTGGTGGCTAATCGCTTCCAGAATGTAGAGTGGAGCCTTTACATAGAGGCTGAGACAAAGGAGGGCTTTAATAATTCCATAGATGAATCCAATGTAGTGGATTTTGTCCCCATAGTCTATCTCTTTGGCCATTTTGGCGAGCAGATTCAGGATAGGAATATTGCTCACCTCACATTAGCGTACTGTGAAAATGTCACTGTAAAGAATACGGTCATCACCAACGATGCCATATTCCTCTTCGATTCAAAGAATAACCGGATCCTGGAGAACAACATCACCGGGAGCTTTGGCATGCGTCTTGTGCAGTCCAATGAAAATGAGATATCAGATAATCGCCTGATTGGCAATAAATTTAGTGGCATGTTCCTATATGCCTCGGATTTAAACCAAATTGCCGGAAATAATGCCTCGCGAAACAACCAGAACGGCATATCGCTCCTATCCAGCAACCAGAACATCATTCGCGACAATGTGGCAAATGAAAATGCAGCCACAGGTATCTGGCTAAACCTCTCCCATGATAACCAGGTATATCAGAATAACATCAGCCGCAATCCACTGGGCCTGCAGGTAATGCTCTCTACAGGAAACAAAATATTCCACAATAACTTCCTCGGCAATCAGGAGCATTCGCAGGATATTGGCGGCAGCAATCGCTGGGACGAGGGCAATGTCACAGGCGGCAACTACTGGAAGGGTCACGTGGCCAAAGGCAATCCCAGTCAGGATTGGCCAAGGATGATCAAAGGCGGAAGCATGCTGGACAACTATCCCTTCCAGGATGAGAGCGGCTGGCTGAGGGCAGCCGCCGCTTGAAGCCGCAATACTTAAGATGATGAAGAAATAAGGAGTTGTATATGGCAAAGAAAAAGAATGAAGGCAGCGGTCTTCAGTCATCAGCAGGCCTCATGAGGTACTTCGAGGCGGATGATACTGCAATAAAGCTCAATCCTAAGATGGTGCTGGGAGCCTGTATCGGTGCAGGCGCGACAGTAATGGGACTGAATATCGCCTTTGGCCTCTGGCCTTAGGCAATAATGCTTTTTCATCTACTGGATTTCCCTGGGTTATTTTCCTTATTTAGCACTTAGCACATCTGGCGAGATCACAACTTAAAAGGGACTGCTAAGCCGTGCCTAGCTTTGCGTGTAGGGAATGGGCTTATTGCTTTGAATTTTCATCGAGGCGATGAAGTCTCGGCCGCCATCTCATCGACCTCTTTTGCTCCCTTTGCCAGCAGAGCATCTTCATCTCCAGTGAGAATTGAGATCAGCCGAGCAAACTCACCCACATGAACCCGCTCCTCATTGGCGATATCGATTAACACCTTCTTGGCCAATGGATTGTCCGTGGCCTCGGCATGGGCCATGTAGAGGTGAACTGCTTCATGCTCTGCGGCCAGATCAAGGCGGATGGCTCGGATCAGTTCTTGCATGGTCAGCTTTCTTTCTGGCACTTTACCGCTGAATGGGTTAAGAAACTCGGGCATTTTTTATCTCCTCGCTTGCGCTGCCTGGGAGTGGACTATTCATCATAGATTTCAATGCAGCTTGATGCCTAGACCAACCCCGGTTTCCACTACTTTATTTGCAGGATTTTAACCGAATTGATAAATCGTTCTGTGGCTTCTTGACTATAGGTAGAGAGAATCAATCCTACTGCCGTGGATGCCAGAACACCTCCCGGTCGATCCAGGTGATATTCTACAGGATAGACCGCAATGTAGACCGGCTCATTCATTGGACACTTCAGGCCGCGGGCAAATATCCCCGATCGACCGTCTATCACTCTCGTTGTTACATTGATATCTTTGCATACTTTGGATTTGGTGAGGGTACCGTTGGCAAAGGCCATCAAGCTGGATTGGTTGATAAGAGATGCATCGTCCTTGGAGTACATTATGACCGATACCTTCAAAATCTTGGTCTTATCGGACGGCGACGCCAGAGTCAATGCATCTGTCGCGATGGCCGTTTTTCCTGAAGTGCTGTCTCCATGCGACACGCTGCTTTTGTACTCGTCCATCTCCGACCAGTTGAAGGCAACCTTCCACTTGCCGCTGTCCTCGGAGACGGAAGTGACGGACAATTCATCCATCATCGAACCTTGTACCTGCATGGTAAGGAAGAGTGCCAGACAAAGTGCCAGGCCAAGCAAAAAATGAGTTGAGAAGTATCTGTCTTTTGCCAATATCACTATTATCACCTACAGTGGAGCCATCCTGGGCAATATGTCGGGATTGATTCCCTTTGCCAGCTTTGTAACATCCTTGAATCGACTCTCGCTCTTCGCGAAAGCAGGCTTTTCGTTCTCTTCACTGGCATTAGACTCATTCTTCTGCTCTGTGCTCGCTGGCTCCATCTGGACTGCCGGCAAAGGAGCTGTTGTGACCACGGCTGGGGTGTAGCCGGATGTATCCGGGCTGATCAATGTAGCGGTGAAATCGTCCCGGCTGGCTTTTCCGTTGCTGTCTGATCGGATGAAAAATCCCAACATGCGGTCGCCTTCCAAGCTAGCGCTTATGTAGATGGCTGCCAGCGCCTCGCCCTCCAAGGCAGCCAGGGAGAAGGAGATGACATTTGCAGAAAGAGACCCCGCCAGGGCTCCATTCCAGGGATTTTCGCCCTCGAATTTGGCCAGGCCGAATACAGATTGGTCTGATTGATTCATGGCCATGATGATCTCCTTTTCTCCTAAAGTGGCTTTCCAGATGCCCTGCGCGCTGGCAGAAGTCGTAGGCGTGACCTCTTTTGTCGTCGCATTATTTTCCATCGATGTGGAATTCTGAGCCGGTACCAAATATATGGACAGAGAGAGTGTCAAAAGAAGAATTGCCACTAAACCAAAATTTCGGATCATCATGCCCCAAACCTCCATTATAATCATTTGAGCCAGGTCTAATTGAGCCCTTATCATATTAATATAGATTGCCGAAGCGATCCCACAAGCTAAATATATGAATTGAACTTACTGGAGAATGATGGACATACTTCAAGCCCAGATAGGCGGAGAATTCGCCAGTACTCTGATCAATAATATCTGGTTTCTCTTATTCATATTTCTCTTTCTGGTCCCCATGGTGCAGAGGTACTACTTGCAGATGGCAAGAAAGAGCGTCCTGGCAAAGCTTGGCAAGACGCGAGGCACGCAAGTCATAACCCTCATCCACCGCCAGGAGACCATCAGCTTTCTTGGCATCCCTTTAGCCCGCTACATTGATATTGATGACAGCGAGCGGGTCTTAAGGGCCATTCGCGCGGCGCAAAAGGATGTACCCATCGACATCATTCTGCATACACCGGGAGGGCTGGCTCTGGCAGCCACGCAAATCGCCATGGCGCTAAAGGCTCATCCCGCCAAAAAGACGGTAATTGTGCCCCACTACGCCATGAGTGGCGGAACTCTCATCGCTTTTGCCGCCGACAGAATAATCATGGACCCACACGCGGCCCTGGGCCCCGTCGATCCTCAATTAGGTGATATGCAGGGCAGTTATCCGGCCACATCGCTCCTGGCAGTCGTCGGCAAGAAGAAGATCGATGAGATAGACGACAGGACTCTTATCTTTGCCGAGGAGGCGCGAAAAGCCATGAACCAGATGAGAAATCTCCTGAAAAAAATCCTGGATGGGAAGTGCGACGGCGAAAAGATGGAGGGCATCATCGAGGAGTTCGTCTCGGGAAAATATACGCACGACCATCCCTTTATGGCCGAGCAGGCCCAATCTCTCCTGGGCGAATGCGTAGAGACCAATGTCCCGGAAGAGGTCTATGCCCTGATGGACCTATACCGCATGGAAGCGGGAAGGAGCCGGCCGGGTGTGGAGTATGTGCCGCTGATGAAGCATTAGGGGGCGTTTAATATTGCATATCTACCGATCCCATCCCTGAGCAGCCCCCCCCCGGCAGGCATCGGCTTCTTTTCAGCTACAGCGCCAGTTTATGGCCCTTCTCCAGCTTTTGAATCTGCTCTTCGCCTTTGGCTGTCAATTCCTTGTACTTATTGATAGTATCCAGCATATTGGACAGCGCGTCCCGCCTAAAGTTGCTGATGGAATCCAATGCTTCCGTGACATTGGCAAAGGCAGTCTCTATCGCCTCGACAGAGATATTGGCTTGCATTGCTAGTTTCTGGATTTCCGGCCCTTGTTCCTTCAGCATTTTCGAGTTGCCTATGATGATTCGTTCAGTGATATCTTTGAATCCTAGAATCTTCTCCAGGACATTCTTCTGGTTAGAGAGAGCGCTGGCAATCATCACTGAGTATCGAAAAGCGGGAATTGTTATATTTTTGGCCCTTTCTACCCCGCGTATCAGTTCCTTATTATTTCTGATCACAACTTCTGTAGTCATTACGCCCTGATGATTGACGGCGATCATCGTCTGCATATCCATAAGCCGCTGCCGAAGTGGAAAGAGGACTTCTTCAGTGACAAATACAATTTTTTCCTGGTCTTCTTTCCTGGCTCTGGCAGCTTCAATCTGCTTTTCAATCTCTTCGTCCATCAGGGTAGCGAGCTGAATCTCATTCTTCAGCTTTTTAATCAAAATGCACATTGTCTGCTGTTCGATCTCCAGAGTGGTATTATCGGTTTCCAGAGTTTTTCTCCCTCTGTCCAAAGAGACCGTGATATTCGTAATTGCCGATTCTGCTCTCTGGTATTTGGCACAATAGTCCATGATCTGGTCAATCAGCTTTCCTAAAATGCCGGTCCTGGGGAAATCAATCAGGCTGGGATCCAGGCGTCTAAATTCCCGCTGCAAATCCACCAAACCTTTTGCCACAAGGCTGCCATCATCGCCGTCTTTGGACAACTTCCCTACTGTCTTCTGCAGCAAATAATTTTCGGCTTCCGAGTGTTTCATTGTGCCAGCGCCAAGAGACTCGATTGACTGGAGTATATCCCTCTTTTTGGAAAATTCATCGAGATCCAGGGTCATAATCTGCGCAACGTTGCTTTCCGCTAAATCCCGAAGCTGGGTTACTTCCTTGGGTACCGGTTTGTCATGATCCAAGACCTCCTTCTTGATCACCGCTTCATCGGGCACCTTCATTGTAAAAGGTTCCTGGATCTCCTTCTTGATCGACGCCCCATCGGGCACTTCCATAGTAAAGGCCATTCTTAATTCCTCCCAGGATTACAATTCGGCATTAAACAGATTGCGAATCTTAATCACAACATTCTCGGTATCGGCGTCAATACAGACAGCCTCATTTATATCGGAGATCTCTTTTAACTCCGGGAGATTCGCATTATAGCCAATTGTGTATATAGGCATTCCCAGCTCCTTCACGATTTTTCTAATGTCGTCCAGTGAATGGCCTGTATTGCTTTTGCCGTCACTGAGAACGAAAATCTTCGGTTTCAGATTGGGGTCTGCATCAGGACCTACCGCCTTCTGATCTATGAGCATCTTCATGGCGATCGCAATGGCATCAAAGGTTGACGTGCTGCCGCCGGCCTGCAAATCACGAACTGCTCCGGCAAACAAGGACCTCTGTTTCAAGTCGAATTTGGCAATCGGCAAATCGATATTGACATCGTTGGAATATGAAATCAGGCCAATCAGATTGTCCTCGCCGATATAGTATTGACCATCGATCAATGAACGTCTCAATTTATTCAGCGGTTCACCGTCCATGCTGCCGGAGACATCGGCCACAAAGACTGCGCAAATAGGTTTGCCAGCGTTTTTCTTTTCTTTCCAGAATTTTTGGGCCTGGATGATCACATCGCCACTGACGGCCTCCGCTTCGGGTTGGTATTGATCAAGGCCGTTGAAACCATATTTAGTGGCCAGGTTCTGGTACTTTTCCTGTTGAGTGAATTCGACGAACTTATTCAGGATTTTAATTTTATCCGCTGATGGTTCGCCGATCGCATACATCGGGTTGTCATGTCTGACTCCAAAGGGTATGAATTCGTAAGACCTGATATCCGGCGTATTCATATAAGTCTGGTATTCCAGGATAAGACCGTCCAGTTTACCTGATTTGGCCGATTCCCTCAATTGCAGAGTAGTTAAGGCGACCACTGGAATATTGGCCTGGAAGCTTTCAAATCCTGCTATTGCTTCATCGCTCAATAAGTTGCTGCTGTTAAATGTCTGTAAAGCTGAAATCAAGAAGTTCAGCCCGGTTGAACTGGCAAACGGATTGGTGTAGCCCATCACCAGTTCATTGTTCGCGACAGCATCGACAACCGTCTTGATATTGATTGCCCCGTATTTGGCTGCCAGCTCGTCCTTCTTAGCTTTGCTGATCAGTATCCCAGCCACATTGCCGGCAAGTCTCTTTTGCACTAACTGGGCTTTAACCCCGCGAGAGGTGATCATCTCGCCCCAGAGTTCATTGGACGGCGTATAGGCATCCGGCAAATGCTTCCCGGAAGTGATATAATCGTAACCATCCCCGGAAGGGATTCCTCTGAGCCTTATCGATACACGTTTGCCGTCAATCATTATTGCTGCGTTATTGAAGTCTTTGGCCACATCTGTCAGCCAGCCGTCAGTACCGCTGCCCGCTTTTTCCGTTGAGGAGAATATTTCGATGTAGCTGGATGTGCTTTCGTTCACCTGCGGCGGGTATTCGGATTTAATATCGGGCAAGATGTCTTTCGTGCCTAGGGGTTGAGGAATATTTGGGTCCGGTGTATGCTTGACTTTATTCACATTGATGGTTGAGTAGATATCTCCTATAGGCCACATATAGACTATGATAAATACTATAACTGCCGCTCCTATTATCTTCAAAAATACTCTTTTGTCGCGTTCGCTCATCATGTTGATATTTCCCTCCTCCCCTCACATAATATATTTTTTTACATCTTCGAGCAGACGATCGATCATTTCGACAATTTGATCCGGTGGGATGCGATCCCCGTCTTCTATTTCTGAGATCCCAAACAACAGATTATCCAGCATCAACAGAATCTGTTCATTCTCTTCAGTGGCGGCTTTAATGGAATTGACATATTTGTCACGGACTTTACCCTTTGCTTCAATGATTTGCTGCGAAACGTCCCCTGATCCGTTTTCTGAAATGAAATCTTTTCCATCAAAGGTATCTAAATCAAATGTATCTAATTTATTGATTATAATTTGAATATTCATATAGAACGCTTTCTCCAACTCATTGATGACCGCAATAAATTTATGGCAGGTGATCTCTGAGCCACCGAAGGTCTGCGCAATGAGATCTCGGATAGTTTTAATCTTTCTCTGCATTCGCACAATCTGATTTTTTGCCAGGTCAATGTCTTCTTCGAATGTTTTAATCCCGCGATGCTTATCCAATAGTATAATATATTTGTCCGGCGTCGGTGGCATTGGGATTGATCTTTGAGGTTCGGCAAAGAGCCTATAATTGCCGTAGATTACCCCGACGGCGCTTAAGAAGATGATTGTGCTGCCAAAGGCAAATCCCAATGCGCCGCCTCCTAGTAGACCTAGCTTTAAGGTAATTATGTCGGCGGCGGCAATGCCTAAATTCAGGCCCAATATTTTAATCTGCTTTTTTCTTTCCGGGTTGTTGCATAGCTTATCTGTGGCGGCCCTCCGCGTGGACTCGATGACCTGGATAGCCACATTGCTCTCGGAATTATTGCTGCTTTCGCCTCTCGCCATTGCCCACTCCTTAATGATAGATTGTCATCATTAGAGTACCCAGCGAAATAGTTTTTGGATGGATTTTTATTTACCAGAAGTTGGGGCACGGTCTAGGCATCGTATCTCCTGGCCCTGGCCCAGATCCTTCCTGCCACCAGCCAGGCCAGACAAGCGAAGACCGGTATATGGATTGATCTAATTCGCGATGATATTCGCCGACTGGGACATGATATCTACATCGGCCAGCCGTCCTTCCACTTCCATGGAATCGCCAAATATGCCTTCCATGAGCACCTTGCCGTTATGGGCCATGAGCCTGACTACGCCTTCCATTGCCCTTTCGCGAGAGTTGCCTTTCAAAAGGTAAACCGTAAGTTCGCACATAAATCCTCCTAAAATAATAATAGTAATAATAAGGCGGGCCCGGCGGGATTCGAACCCGCGACCCCCGGGTTAGAAGCCCGGTGCTATATCCTGGCTAAGCCACGGGCCCGCAAATGGATTTTAGCCGCCCTTGGGCGGCACCTGACCTAATGCCATTTTAAGCTGCTCTTGAAGCTGAGTGAACCGGCCCTGAATGCGTTCTTCCTGATTGGCCATGTTCTTTTTCCGGATTTCATTCATATCCTTTCTCTCTTTCAGCTCATCAATCAGCTTCTGCTTATCAGCTTTAAAGAGAAGTTCCCCGACGCTCTTGTATATAACGGCGTCGTCTGCACTCTTCTCCAGTTCCTTCAACGCTGCTTCAGTCTCCCTGATCAGACCTTCGATCTGGCCCTTCTGAGCCATGACAGCCTGAGCTTGCTGCTGGAGCTGCTGGAGCTGAGCCAACTGATTTTGTATCTGCGGAGGCAATTCGCCACTCATAAACTCACCATCTCAAATGCGATCTTAACCAACCTGATCCAGGTATTTAAAGCTGCCCGGAGAGAGACTGTATCCTCGCCCCGGATCTCCAATCGAATAGAACCGTCTTCCAGGCCTAGTAATACATTGGACCTATGCAGCTCGTCTCCAAGTTCGGGCAGAAGTGCCTGATAGATCACAGGGGCATGCTCGCTTTCAAACACGAACTCTGCACAACCCTTCATACTTTCAGCCTGAATTTGGCCTGGCCCTCATCTATGAAATCAATATTACCAGGTGCAACCCAGATTATGCGCCCCTGAGCAGGAACGGCCTCGCAAAGCCACTCCAGCTCAAAGAACTGTGCAATTGATTGAGCGACTATGCCTTTGCCGGCAACCTTCGGCACGCTCATCTTGAGCCGTCTTGCCTCCGTTTCTCCTGAGAGCCGGAAGCTCAATTGCTCCTCTTTTTCCGAGGAGCGTTTGACCAGACCGGCCGGATTGCCGTGGTCCTCTATCACCACCAGCCAGGTTTCGTCCTCTCCTGTCTTTTGCTTTCCCCGATTCACATAAGGCAGAGACAGGAACGAGGCCATGGCTCTAGCAAACCTTCTCGCCTTGCTGGAAGGATCGCGCGAGGTGGTGACGATCATCAGACGGCTTGCATCTTCTTGACCGTGGTGGGCCGCTCCTTCATCAGGATCCTATGCCCACAATACGGACAGCGTATGCCGCTGTACTCGTAATCAACCTCCACAGTCTTCTTGCATCTGGTGCACTTATAAGCCATCTTCTAATCCGCCTCAAGAGTCTTCTTGAGAGACCTTATCACTGAACGGCCCAGAGACGTCTCCGGCAGGAAAGAGCCGCCAGCAAAGGTATAGCCGCATTTGCTGCAGCTCCAGATGGCTGTGCTTGTCCTTCTTACTCTATTCCTATTGCACGAAGGGCAGTCATACGAAGCCTTGCTCTTCTCTTCCGAATCTGCCACTTGCTTTCGCGATTTGCGGCCGTACCTGGGACCAAACCGGGCTGCGGACCTGCTCTTCCTTCCTTTTTTAGTCTGATTTGCCATGATCGTAACTTCCGTTTATGCTTCCAGAAACTTTTCCCGGATTTCTTTCGCTTTCTCACATGCTATATCAATGATGCGGTAGACCTGTTCAGGTTTAAGCATTCCCGTGCCGCTCTTCTGTGAGCCGCAGATATTGCCGTTCATCGTAGATATAATTGTGAGACGGGTGTTGGCGATAGCCTCTTCATCCACACCGGGATCAAACATCAAGACGTCATTGAACTCAATGGCCGTCGTAGCTATGGGAATATCTCTTATGGGCAAGATGTAGTCCTCGCCCAGGCCAAACCGAGCTGCAGGCACCTTAGTGGACATTAGCGCGGCGATAGCGCCCAGCGAGGCAGCATCGAGGATATTTCCGCAGTCATCCAGGATATGCACATCTATGAATATGATCCAGACCTGCTTACCGGGTATAATGCAAAGCGCCTCCAGATCCACTGCCTTGGATTCGCGCACGCCGCGATCCACGAGGCGCGCCAGCTCAATTCCCATCTCATTGGGCGGACCCGGCTCAAAGGAAGGTGAGGCAAGCGGCACCAGCTCAGCATTGGTGATGATGACACCCTTATTGGGCGTATCCTGGAAAGGCTCTCCGGGCTGCATCTTCACGCCCACCAGCACCTGGCTGGAGCCTAATTTAACAAGCGCACTGCCTTCCGCCTTGCGGATCACATCTCTCTGGATGGATATCTCCCGGTACTGATCAAAGGTACGGCCATCGATTCTCTCTCCTTTGAGCAGCAGGTTGTAAATAAAGTCCTTTTTTATCTCGGAGATGACGTTAGTCACAGACATGCACCTCCTCTCGCCCGGGCTGTTCTACCATCTGGCTGTATTTCTTCACCAGGGCATCTCTTTGCAGCTCGTAGATGTCTCTCGCCCCCTTCATGGCCATCTCCACTGCTCTCTGAAACTCGTCCGGGGTGAGGCCGCCGTCCATTTGCAGCAAGGTAATGTCCCCGTTGGGAGTCATGGCAATGGGCAGGTCTGCCTGGCCGAAGTTGTCCTCCTCTTTCATGGGATCAAGAATTATGGTATCTGCCACTTTTCCCGCCGCACAGGACGATATCATGCTCTTCATTGGTATTCCTGCATCAGCTAGAGCCACTGCCGCTGCATTTATACCGGCAGTCCTAGTCCCCGCATCAGCTTGAAGCACCTCTACAAAGACGTCTATGACCGATCGGGGGAAGAAGCTGGTCAGTATGACAGGCTCCAGTGCCTCCCGGCTGACCTTGGAAAGCTCTTGTGACCTTCGGTCCGGCCCCGGTCGTTTTCGGTCCTCAACGGAGAAGGAGGCCATATTGTACCGGTAGCGCACAATAGCCCGGGTAGCTTCCTGCAAGTGTCTGGGATGTACCTCCCTGGGCCCGTATACTGCCGCAATGACCTTATTTCCACCCATCTCGATGTAGCATGAGCCGTCTGCTCTGGCCAGGACTCCCACCTCGATTTTCACAGGTCGGAGCTGATCTGCCTTTCGGCCATCCAGGCGCAGTCCATCTTTGAAAAATGATATATCAGTCTCATCCATAGCGATCAACTTCTGGCCCCTTTCTCCGTCTTTAGGAAGTCCACAATCCGGTCCGTGAGACCATTGGTATGGGCTTCCCGATCAATCAGAGTTATGGTCTTCAGAGCCAGATCCATATCCTCTGTACCCCCGTGGATCCAGATTCTGCCGTTCTGGCCAACGAAGATGTTACAGTTTACCTCTTTCTTCAGCATGCTGATCATGGAGCCGCCCTTGCCTATGAGCCTGGGAACTCTTGTATGGCTTATCTCGATGACCTGGCCGGCCTTGATCAGGCCGAGCTTTTTGTCGTTCAAAGTAAGCTCCACCTTCATAGTGGGATCTACATCCGTCACCCGGGTCATGATAGAGCTGCCAATGTGCAAATGCTTGGACATCTCTTCCGATTCGATCCTTTTTGGGAACTCAGAGATGTGCAGCAGCCCATCGTAGGGCGAGTTTATATCCACGATCCAATTGGAGAAGGTTATATCCTTCACGACACCTATGACGTTGTCCCCCGGTACGGGTACATACTTTCCCGCCAGGGGTATGACATTTATCTTATCCCTAAAGTTCGCAAGACCATATAGCAAGGAGTAGACGCTTCCATTCTTTACATACGTCCCCTCGCCCGACCTCTTGGCATCCTCAGAGAGAAGATCACCTGGTACTACCACCTTGCGATCCATGCGCTTTTAACTCCCATCCTCAATGCTTAAGAAGCTTCGTCTCAGCTTCGCCTCTGGTCAGCCGGTTGATAAGGGCGTAGAATTCGGTCTGCATGCCTGCCGGTATCTGGACCACGCCAATCCATGAGCCATCGTTCTGCCATGCCTCCCGACTGAGCTTGCCGTAGGCTGCAACTTCGCCGTAAGCCTTGGGAGCATACGCGGAAGGGATTTTTACCGCCACCTCAACCTCCTCGAATCTTATGGGGATAAGAGGCCGGATGGCCTTCATGGCGATCTTGACCAGCTCATCGATGGATTTCGTGGGGTCGATATTGACGCGGGCCTCGGTCATGGCCTGCTCGATTCTTCCAGGCGGGTGAGGTGTTTTGGTCTGGGGATTGATAGCATTTCTGGCTATGACCTCTATGACCTGGCGGCGTTTATTCTCGATGAACTGTTTTCTCTGCTCAGCCGTCAGGCTGATATCGCCCTTTTTAATGATGATCTCGGCAATGGGCAGGACTTCCAACGTGCCGAAGGCCTTTTGCAGATCTTCTTCCGGGCTACGGTCTCCACGAGAGGCATTTTCAAAGATATCCTCTACTGCCAGGATATCTTCCAGGTTGACGCGGTCCCCCCTCTTCAGGGCCAGGGCTCCATCGGGATCCACTAAAACCTCAAAGGTGGTTCCGTGGGTCTTGAGTCTGGCAGGAACTGCGTCATCCAGTCTGACCATTCCTATGCCTCTCCTTTTTCTCCTTTCTCTCCCTTCTCAACTTTGCTGGCGGCGACGGCTGCCTTCATACGTTCAACATAAGTGGCGACTTCATTCTCCGTCAATTTGTAAAACTTTTTGTCGCCCAGTTTGATGATGCCAATCTCAGTTGTGGCCGCTTCTACCTTGCCTTCCGCAGCCTTGTAGAGCGCCTCCAGGCCCAAGAGCACGGCCTCATCCATGGTCAGGTCTTCTCTATACTTCTCCTCGAAGACCTCCATCACTGACGATCTGCCGGCTCCAATGCCCGTTGCCTTGTATTCCAATAAAGCGCCGGACGGGTCGGTCTCAAAGAGGCGAGTTCTATCCTCCTCTGCGCCAATGATGAGCAGCGCCGTTCCAAAGGGCCTTACTCCGCCGTACTGAGTATATTGCTGCTTGAAGTCGCAGATCTTCTTGGCCAGGGCCTCTACACCAATGGGCTCGTCGTAGACCAGCCGGTTTATCTGGCTCTCTACCCGGGATCTGTCGATCAGGACTCTGGCGTCTGCTACCAGGCCAGAAGTGGCGGCGCCGATGTGCGTGTCTATCTGAAAGATCTTCTCAATGGACTTGGGCTCCATGAGCCTGCTGGTGATTCTCTTGTCTACCAGTACAGCCACGCCGTCTTTTGACTTGATGCCCACAGCCGTCGTTCCTCTTCGCACGGCCTCGCGGGCATATTCAACTTGAAATAATCTGCCGTCAGGGCTGAATACGGTAATAGCCCTGTCATAACCCATCTGCGGTGCCATCTGCATCCTCGTGTCCTCCACTTAAATCAAAAGAGGTCAGCCCCAAATATTGGGTGTCTGATCCTATGCACTTATTGCGATCGTCCGGACATAGATCGACTTTTACACCATGGGTGCGGATAATACACCCGGAAACGTCTTTCAGTTCGATTCTTCTTTTGTCGCTTTCAGCACATATTTTGCTCAGTCTTGGTAAATACTTTTCTGTAGCGGATTTGATTGTTCCCGAGACGCCTTTTGTATGGATGGCGACTCGAATCCCGTGAATGGAATGAACCGTGGCCAATGTTGCCCGTGTCTCCTGAACATGGATATGGGAAAAACGGATCAGGCCATAGCGGCCATTGAAAGCGATCATTTTGAGATGGTTTTTCGCGGCTCCCTCGTCGCCGAAAAGGGAAAACTGAGATGAGTTAATCTCGCTCATCAGATCTTTAGGCGAAATTTCGCCTTCCGACACAAGCTCGAAGATCATGTACCGTCTTCTGCCCCGCAGCACGGGAAGTCTGCTTCTCATAGGAGCTCTACTCCCGGGCCTACCCATTTTCTGCGATTGAGGGCCAGCAGTATTCCCGACCGAGAGAGAGCTTCCTTAGCCTCATCCTGCTCAAAGCCCGCCACCTCTGCCATAGCCACCAGGTCCCGGGGAGAATGCAGGTCAAGGTGGGAATTCGCGCTCGCGGTGATAACCGGGTGTAGATCGAACTTTCTCACAAGCTGCAGATTGCGGCGAACAGCTTGCAGCCAGCGAGAACGCGAGGCACCCCTTAGGTGCACCAGGCCACTCAGGTCAAAGCCGATGGAGACCTGATTTAGCTTGGCGGCTCGGGCTGTGGCGATGCCTAAAGGACGCCGCACGTCGCAAGGATGCATGAGAAGGTCCACATTGGGGTCTTCAGAGGCCGCCCGGATTGTCTCATCCGATCCGGCCCGAACCACGATAAATGGATATCTGGAACGCAGAGCTGAGATGCGGCTTTTCAGCGCCTTGCTGCCAGGCGCCGTCACCTCTACGCCGACGGCCACTTCGATTCCCTTGATCATCTCGGCTGCCTGGGGCATGAAGATCCTGCCCGGCTCAGAGTTGCAGATGATTATGCCCTGATAGCCCAGTCCCTTGGCAGTCAGAGCCATGCGGCTAGCTGAGGCTGCACCTTCCGGAAAGGCGTTCAAGCATTCGAAAAAACTCATATGAGCTCGCTGATAATCTTCAAGGCCGACTCGCGCCGGGCGGGATAGGTCTTGACGAGAACTGTTGTGTCCAGGGCATCCTTGGAGTCGGTCAGGCGCAGCAGGCCTTTGTAGGCGGCCTGTTTGTCCAGGCGCAGGTGGAAGTGGCTTTCGCCCTCCAACCGGTCCGGGATCTCCCGGCGAAGCCTCTGCAGGTCTTCCGTTGGAAGCTGCTCGCGAAGAATTTGAAAGAAGGCGGCAGCCTCACGCTTTCGCAGCTCCGCCTCCAGTATTTTTATCTCGTTTCCGAAATGGCCTTCAGCAGTAACTCCTGATATCCGGTCCAGAGGAACGAAGACAGCGAGCGCCTCGCGCACGCGGCCCTCGTCTTCCGTTGCTGCCACAAAGGCCCGGAAAGAGACCTTGTCAATCACTTACTTTCCTTTTCCGTCGTGGGCTCTGATGCCGGGCCTGGTCTTCTCAGTGCCGAAGCCCTTGTGCCTCTGGCCTCTGCCCTTGCGACCGGCGCTGGTTTTGCCGCGCACGGCCCTACCGCGATGAACATCATTGCAGACCCAGTTAAGGTTCTTATCATTCATGATGGAGGGAGCACACGGGTCCACTAAAATGACCTCGTAGAACTTCTGCTTGCCATCCTCAGCCACCCAGTAAGAGTTTAGAACTTCCATGTTGCGGTACCGTCTTCCGGCCCGCTCCTCAGCGATCCTCTGAATGGACTTGCCCATGCTGATGGCGTTCACGCCCATCTTGCTGGTCTTTCGGTTCCTCTCATAACGGGACTTGCGCCGTCCACCGCGTCTTACCTTGACACGTGCCATGACAATGCCCTGCTTGGCCTTGTAGCCGAGCGCGCGCGCCCTGTCCAGGCGGGTGGGCTTATCTATCCTCTGCACGGTGCTTTCCTGGCGCCAGGCCTTGAGCCTGTCCTGCCGCAGTGCGCCAACATATCCCTCTCGAGGAGAGGACCAAGCATCACTGATATAACTGTAAAAAGACTTCATTTCTTTTCACCCATACCGGTTCGACCCAAAACGGGTCACATTCCGGAACTAAAGGAGGGAAGAGGTGATAGGAGATAAAGGTTTGGGAGATGGTAACGCATTAAGGCTCGGAGGTGGATCTTAAGGCATTTAGAAATTCGTCTCTGTGTTCAAAAATCAATCGGTCTAATTCCCATCCCTCTATTCCCGCTTCTTCTGCAATATTCAAGTAGAATTTTTCATGATCCTGGTACGCCTTTAGATTCAGCCCCAATTCGTTAGATACGGACCGGATGCGTGAATCAAGCGCTATCTTTTCACGGAAAAACGGATGATGGCAATCCATCATAATATTTCTTGCATACTTCGGACCTATTCCCGGAAAATCGTCCAGAAATTCAATCATTTCTGCTGCACATTTTTTATTGAGCAGCATTGCATTGGCCTGCTCTAATCCACCCATCTCTTCAATTATCTCAAAGCATCGTGCAAGCATCGGAGCTTTTTTCTTGTAGTAGTGTACCTTTGCATCCTTCAAGATTTGCCTAATCCTATTCACACGGTCTTCATTGCTGAGGTTCTTCAGTTCATCATAAGTGATCTGCTGATTTCTATTTTTGTCGGTGATCATACCTTCGTTTCTGCTTATGCCGCCCCAAGTTGAATAGCTCACTAATAGTTCATGCCACAAGAAATCAGGTCTCTTGAGTGTGGCATGTCCTTTTTCCTTCTTGCACTCCAATTCCTTTCTGTATGTGTTTCGAAGATTTTTAGCCATTGCCACTAAAGTCTCAACTTGTTGATCAGTTGCATCAGCAATTGTCATAAAGGTCGCTTCATACACCAACGTTTTAAAATGTTTTCATGAATGGCCTTAATGCAATCACTATAACTATTCATAGCTATGTGAGCAAGTCACAGAGAGGATAAAAATGAAGGTTGCCATAACTACTGTTGGGAGCAAAGGGCCTGAAGACGAATCCAAAAATGAAGGCCGACTAAAAGCCGGAAAACTGGCGATGGCAAAGGCGAAATCATTGGGCGCGGATATATTAGTACTTCCCGGGGGCTTCGTAGTTGGTAATAACTTTAAATCAAGGCAACAAATAGCAGATGTGCTCATAGATGAAGCTCGTAGCTTAGAGCGTGCTGTAGTTTTTGGCGTGGACGATCAGAGTTGGCCCCAAGCATATGGATATGCCTGGAGTCCAGTTGACAAAATGACATATAGTTGGGAACAAAGATCATCTACCAGACACTGGAATAAACGGAGTGGGCAGCCAATTACACTAACCGACAATCAATGGGAAGCTAAACGGCAGAGCTACGATGATGTTCGTCTTCTTACGACAGAAGGCGGGCTTGTTGGCGTCCTATTATGCGGAGAACTTTTCAATGAGCGCATAAGGAATGCATTGATAAAAAGGAGGCCAAAGATTGTTGTTGATCTTATTCACAGAGGTCATGGCTTTAGATCAACGGACGCAATGAAGAAGTTCTGCCATTATGGCATTGCATCAGCTTGTTCTGCTCACGTACAGAAAGAAGGTGCTATGAAGCGCTGCTATATTCCAGGTAACGGCAATGATGGAAATGCATCCACCATAAAATTAGATGACAGAATCGAAGGACCACCAAGGATAGAACTCAAGTTATTCGAGGTTTGAACGGGGTCTCGAAACCTTCATTATGGAATCGTCTTTGTGCGTCCTCCGTGCGCTCTGTGCCTCTGTGGTGAGATCGTTAGTTGTTCGGTCATAACTATCAGTTAATAGTAATAGCGAGATGCAGCATCTTCCAAAATCCCGCGCCCGCAAAACTGCCAGGCCACAGCGAGCGGCTGCCCACGTAGGCACAAGCGCCCCCCGCCCGAGCGCACGCGGGCGCTTGCCCTGCGGCCCGGCAACTGTTCAGGCATCAAGCATCTTTGCCGGCTCCGATGTGCTTCAAAAGGCAATGGCGCAAGGTATATTTCCTTTACCTCACGATATAAGCTCAATATGTTCGCCGAGTATATTGAGGCGGCTCTGGAAAGGGCTGTTTACAAAACCATCGAAGATGAGGATCCTATCTTTGTTTCAGTACCAGAGCTTCATGGCGCCTGGGCTACGGGCAAAACGGTTGAAGAGGCCCGCAAAGAGCTTATCTCGGTTATTGAAGGCTGGATCGCTCTTAGGCTTCGCATGGGGCGGTCCATACCACCAATTGGCGGCCACCTGATAACTGCATCAATTGAACCGGTGAGCGCTATTGAGTAAACTTGTGCCGGTTTCAAGGGCGAAGCTGATCAGGCGATTGAGAAAAATTGGATTTGAGGGACCGTTTCCCGGTTCAGATCATGACTTCATGGTCCGCGGTGATAATTTTGTGCGCATACCGAACTCTCATCGACGAGAGATTGGCACAAATCTAATCTCTGAGATCCTTCGAGAAGGTGAGATCACTCGTGATGAGTGGCTCTTCGCAGATTAGCTATCCTCTTTTTCTCTGCACCATAAATTAAGACCTGAACGATATGCAGGCAGACGACGACACGGACCTGGACGACCGGCCCACAGGCAGCGAACGGAAAGCGATCCGGGACCAGTGCCTTCTCTTCTGCATGGGCGACGAACTGCCAGGCGCGGCTGCCGGTAGCCAGCAAGGATCGTCAAGCAGTAGAATTGTCCCGAACCTTCGTTAAGAGGTCGTCTCCGTGCGCTCTGTGCCTCTGTGATGAGATCGTTAGTTGTTCGGTTATAATTATCAGATAATAATAACCAATTGCCATTGCTTTCCAAAATCCCGCGCCCGGAAAAACATCCTTCCAAGCCCGCAGTCGGCGGCCCGCGCGGGCAGCAGCGCCCCCTGCCCGAGCGCACGCATGCGGGGCCGATCCTTTTCTCGTGTTGCCAAGGTGTGGAATCGCATCTTTGTACGCGCAGACATCATTGAGTAGTATTATATGCAAATAGGACTGAGTAAATCCTGATGAAACGCCTTTATGACTACACAATAGTGCTCCGCCCTGAAGACAACGGCACCTATGCAGCCTACGTCCCTGCTATTCCAGGCTGCCACTCCTGGGGCCAAACACCCGAAGAGGCACAATCTGAGCTGATAAACGTCTTCGAGATGATCCTGGAAGAGTACAACGAAGAAGGTCGCATGCTTCCGGAAGATATCGATGTGAAGGCCGTTCATGCCTGCCAAAGCTCGTGACCTGCAAAAGGTCGCAAAGAAGCTCGGATTTCAGATGGTGAGGCAAAAAGGAAGTCACGCCAGATGGAAGCACCCCGACGGTCGAGCGACAACGATTCCAGTACACGGCAATAGCGAAATAGGCAACTGGCTGTTCTACGAAATTCTCAAGCAGTTGGACATAACTGAAGAGGATTTCTTGAAGCATCTCGGATAGCATCAATTCGAAAGACATATTTCAACCTGGCATCGAGGCCCGCCTGGCGAGCAGCGCCGCAGTCCCGGATGGCCCGGTCCTCGGGCAACGAAACAGAAGCGCAATCGGTATCCTGCCAACGATGCTGCCCACTGGCTGCCGGGCGCTGCTTCCGATAGCCCGCAAGGATCGTCAAGTTGTAGAATTGTCCCGAACCTTCGTTAAGAGGTCGTCTCTGTGCGTCCTTTGTGCGCTCTGTGCCTCTGTGGTGAGATCGTTAGTTGTTCGGTTATAATTATCGGCTAATAGTAATAGCGAGATGCAGCATCTTCCAAAATCCCGCGCCGGAAGATCGCCCAGCCAAGCCCACAGCAGGCTACCCACGCGGGCAGCAGCGCCTCCGCCCGAGCGCACGCATGCGGGCCGGAGCCTGCTGCAAAATGGTTCTCCGCCCAAGGGTTAAAGGCTTAAATAAAAAGAGAGCAACATATGTCCTCATGCAAAGGCTAACCGCTTACGTCTCCGGCAAGGTCCAGAAGACCGGCTACAGAGCCAGAGTTCTCACCATTGCTCGTGACTTCGGTCTGAAAGGTTACGTGCAGAATCTGGATGATGGGCGAGTCAAGGTGGTGGCGGAGGGCGAAGCGTGTGATCTGGAGAGCCTGCTGGCGGCTTTGGCTATCAAGAACACAATTATCAATGTGGTTGATATCAAGAGCAAGCATTCTCCTGCAACAGGCGATTTTGACAGCTTTGTCAAGGTTGTATCCGGAGGCGAGACGGATCAGAGACTGGATGTAGCAGCAGAACTGCTCACGAAGCTTATCGTAGTAAACGAAAAGATATTGAACGAAATAAAGGCAACTCGCAAAGAATTGACGGAGACACATGAAGACCTTAATGAGTCTATCAATGAGTCACGCGATGCTGTCGTAAGCGAGATTAGAGAGCTTCGCGTTGATCTAAAGGAAAACCTGGAAGGCAGGTTGATAAGAATAGAATCCGACGTCTCCCAAATAAAAGCTAAGATCGCCCTCTAGCTATTTATTTTAGTAATCGGCAGCATTCCTTAAGCACCTCCTGATCCCGGCCCGCCCGGCCTCCTGCCCCCCCCGAAGAGACGGTCGCAGGTATCCGGTAGCCCGCAAGAATTGCTAAGCCGGACAATGGTCCCGAACCTTTGTTAAAGAGCCATCTCCGTGCGTCCTCTGTGCGCTCTGTGCCTCTGTGCCTCTGTGGTGGGATCGTTAGTTGTTCGGTTATAATTATAAGCTAATAATAATAAGAAACGGCGATCGTTTCCTAAAATCCAGCCCACGGAGAAGCCGCCTTCGCCAGAGTCCAGCTCTTCCTGGCTCTCAGGCCCGACCGGCCTCCCGGCCCCCCTTGCACGAGCGCTTGTCAGGCAATCCAGACCGCCCTGATGACAGAGCAGCAAGCCCCGGACGGCCCGGCCCACAAGCGGCGAACGGGAAGGCGAGCAGGAGCACCGCCGACGATGCTGCTCACAGGATGCCGGGCGCTGCTTTCGGTAGCCCCGTAAGAATCGCCAAGCCGGGGACTGCCTGAACCGTCGTTAAGTCCCACAATCCGCAGTAATATAGATAACATATTTTAATTAGAAGGCTATTAGATCATCTCGGGGCAGTAGCATGAATGTGGATATCTATGCATGCATAGTTGGACATTTGGGTTTAGTGGCAGGAATCTATGATGCACCCGGCATCGGTGAAGTGATTGATCAAGCATCATGATTCCACATTCAACAATAATGATTAAATGAGTGAATACTTTTCTTGATAATTGTTTTAGAAATTTTTTATAATTTTTAATCTCATTATTATCAAATAGTGCTTTTCCCGTCATTACTATCAATCTTAATATCCGGTCAGATTTTATAAGTCCGCCACGCTTTCTTCTTTTGCCAACAGAATGGATTTCTTCATCTATATATCCGATAAATCTATATCACCATAAATTATTCCAGAATCTTAAAAAAATCATTACGATTCATTAAGGTGGAGTTGTTAGTATGGGCAAATATAGTTTTGCATGATGTGCAAAGCCCCCGAATTGTGGGGAAAAATTTTTTGTCATCCTTTTTGTCATCCTCCTTCATGAAGCGATGCTCTTATCTCAGATAAATGCCTAACATTTTTGCATGGATAAGGAAATCGTCCAGGTAATCCTTGAGAATGAGCCCTCCGTCAAGAACCCACTCTTGATCGAGGGATTCCCGGGAATTGGCCTGGTAGGAAACATTGCCAGCCAGTACATCGTCAACGAACTGAAAATGACCTATCTCGGGGCCATGAGCTCCCGGTACTTCCCTCCGCTGGCCGTTCTCACAGGCGGCGTTGTGAACATGCCGGTTCGCATTTATGAGGATGTGGCCAAGGGCCTGGTAATCCTCACAGCCGACATTCCCGTACATCCCCTGGCCTCTTATGAGATTGGAAAGGAGATTGTATCCTTTGCAGAGTCTATAGGCGCTCGAGAGATGGTCTGCCTGGCTGGCATAACGGTGATGGGAGACCTGCACCGGGTCTTTGGCGCAGTAAGCCGGCAAGATTTGCTTGATAAGATAAAGGACAAGGCCGAGATCTTTGAGATGGGGACAATTACCGGCATTACCGGCAGCATCATGAACGAGTGCCGCATAAGAAATCTACCCGCTATCTGCCTTTTGGGCGAGACGGCTTCAGCGGAACCCGACCCAAAAGCGGCCATTGCCACTATCGAGACGCTTAATAAGATCTACGATTTGGGGATAAACACGGCCAAGCTCTCCGAGCAGGCTGAGCAGATCGAGGTGCAGATGGCGCAACTGGCCCAGCAGATGAAAACCACCTCTTCCGAGGAACAGCAAGCTCAGATGCCCAAAGAGTTTCCCATGTACGGGTGATGCCTCATGATCTACATAGCGCTAACGGGATTGGCAAGACATGTGATGAATGAGCTTACTGCAGCTCGGGTCAGGACGGTGGAGATTCGTAGCCCCAACAACTTCTTTACGCTTTTGCGTGTTCAGCCGGGAGACCGGATCTTTCTTACGCAGTCCAGTGCCCCGGATATAGTTCCAGGAACTGGGGGGCTCATCGCCAGCATAAGAGCTCTACAGATCATTACCCATCGCACAGTTCAATCAAACGAGGACTACTACGAAGAGCGTGAGTCTCAGGCGGCAAGAGTACAACTGCAACTTGTGGCCGTGGGCCGGGTGAGAAAGATAACCAACTTTGAGCCCGGTACGCCCCTCATGCTGGATGTGGATGAGGTGAGGTACTGCGACGCGCGCTGAGATTGGTTAACTCTGCCGAACCGATCATGGAATAAATCAAGTCCTTTGTGCGCTTCCCGTGTCATGCAAAGGTGGTAGTACCGTTGACCATTTGGACCATAACCAACAGCTAACGACTACTCCACCACAGAGACACAGAGGACGCACAGAGACTCCTTTAAAAATTGAAAATCGCGAAGATCCGTAACTATTTTTTTCCGCAATTTTCCCATGGGAAACTGAATTTTTACGTCGATAGAGATGCCATTATGTGGCCCTTCAGTCCTCTGTCCGCTTCACCATTTTCTCGACTTCATCGAAGTATCCGGGCTGGCGCATTTCTTCAAGCTCCTTTGGAGTGAAGAACTCCTGCCAGGGCCTGGGGCGAACTACAAGCTTTGTCCTCCCACCCTGCACAATACGCTCCACAAATACGAGCCCTTTTTTCTCCAATCGCAATATTGATGAGTGCGTGCGGCCTGCAGTCCAGCCATTCAGCTTAGAGAGCTCATAAGCGCCCTGTCCAGAGTGTTCGCTAATCAGTTCATATAGCTCATAATCGGTATCGCCGCCCCTCTCCAGCCGTGCGTCCCTTGCTCTCTCGATTGCAGGACGTCTTGCTTTTGACTGCATGCTTACTAATAGCGTTCTGTAAGTATATCAATATAGATGAGCAAGTCTGCTCACGTCCCAGAGAAGGCCTTCGCCCGCAGACACACAGAGGCAGGACGAGAGGTTAAAAAAGCATTGCGTAAGCTCATAAGCTTGGGATATGTCTTAATGCATCCAACCCGAGGAGAGATGACTTATGCGCTGAGCAAGGAAGGAGTAGCATTATGTCGTAAAATGCAAGAAGGCGATTGAGAGACTGCACTTTATCCAGCAAAGGAAATCGAACTTACTTATTTTCCGAAAGTTTCCTATGGGAAACTGAATTCATAATGTCGATTGATCTTGTTTCCCATCCATCACGTGTGAGCCCCTGCCTGGGCTCATGGGCGTTTCAATCCCTGTCGGTTTTTCAAGTGCGCTGCAACGACAGGCCGAGATCTGGGCGCAAGCGTCCTAATCTGTTTCAATCCCTGTCGGGTTTTCAAGTGCGCTGCAACAATCGATTATACGTTGAACGTCGCGGTTGATTCCAGTTTCAATCCCTGTCGGGTTTTCAAGTGCGCTGCAACATCAACGCGTTCGGAGCAGAAAACCATTTCGGGAAGCTGTTTCAATCCCTGTCGGGTTTTCAAGTGCGCTGCAACTTCAGGAAATGACGAGCAGGAACTACACACAAAAAGTGTTTCAATCCCTGTCGGGTTTTCAAGTGCGCTGCAACGCCCTTGCGAAGGGGTCCCGCCTAGTGATCGATCAGTTTCAATCCCTGTCGGGTTTTCAAGTGCGCTGCAACTTTGACTTTTCTTCCCATATAGAGGATTCAGGGGTATTATGTTTCAATCCCTGTCGGGTTTTCAAGTGCGCTGCAACCATCCCCCGTTCCGAATGGGCAGCTATCGCCCTCCTGGTTTCAATCCCTGTCGGGTTTTCAAGTGCGCTGCAAC
>JANYKI010000119.1 GCA_025361645.1 Methanothrix sp. | reverse complement strand
CATTGAAAAGAAACCTTACATGGCTAAGAGCGTGCTGGATGCAAGCTGGAATAGATTTCGGACTTACGTTACGTACAAGGCTGAAAGTGCTGGTCGTAAAGTGGTCCTGGTCAATCCTGCCTATACATCTCAAATGTGCTCGGGATGCGGTTCAATCGTAAAGAAGGATCTCGCGGAAAGAGTCCATAATTGTCCTAGATGTGGGTTGGTCATGGATCGAGATCTCAACGCTTCAAAAAATATTCTCAGACTGGGACTACAGTCTGCGGCGAAAGCCTAGATGCCCACGAATTTATTTGTGGGAGTGGTCACGCTCATACTATTTATTATCATTATTATTACTATTAATATTATTCCACGCCGCGAGCCGTCAGGCGGAAATCCGCCGCGATCCCTTCCGGGGAAGAGCGATGCTTCATGAGCCGGGCGCGTCGCAAACCTTCTCCTTTCTTCTCCAAGAAGATGATGGCCTTGCAGATGTGCTCCAGGCCCGTGCCGCCTATTGGCCGCAGCGAGTTGTTCTCAATGTCCATGTAGACCTGATTGGTTATTACTACGGGAATCCTGTGTCTGCGAGCAATCTCCTGTAGCTCGGAGAGCTGGACGGTTAATGTTCGGCGAATAGAACGGTTATCATCTGCCTCCAAAAGTACACGGTAAAGGGATGTTGCCGAATCGAGAATTATCAGCCCTAAATCCCGGCCGGCGATCTTAGAGGCCTCGCGAATGGCTATGGCCTGCTGTTCCAGGCTCATGGGCTCAAAGATCATGATCTTGGCGGCCATCTCTTCTGCGCCCGGGCCGGCTATCTGTTTGAACCTCTCTGCGGAAAAGCCCTCCGTATCTATGAATATAACGCGTAGACCCCGGGCCACGGCCTGCACCGCCAGTTGCATGACAATGTTGCTTTTTCCCGTGCCTGCCTCCCCGTAAAGCTGGGTTAATATGCCCGATTCAAATCCCCCGCTTAAGAGGAGATCCAGGCTCTGGCAGCCGGAAGGCAAACGGTCAAGCATGAGCGATCACAAATCACCTATCTTACATGAGTAAATCTATCTATCCTATCCATGAGCCGGTCCATGGCCTCTCGCTCCCTGGGACCGCCACAGCGGTCGATGATCCTTTGCATCTTCATCAGCTCCTCGAAATAGGAATCGGTGCGAAGAGCCAGATACCGGGTGGCAGCAACCGCCGCTTCGATCACAAGATTTGCCCCCCGGTTGCAGGCGCGAAAGTCCCTTCGCAAAACCTCACCCTTAACCAGCTCCACCTTGGCGATGATAATATCCGTGGCAAAGGTCTCGCATTTAAAGAGCCCCCAGGCTTCTGCCTCTTTTAGCACAGGCAATTCTTCCCGGCGCGTGAAATATTCCGCTTCGAGGTCTTCTATTGCCGTCTCCGCGAAGAGCCAGGCGTCATGGCTGATATTGGCCACAAACCAGCCATTGGTCAGGACGTTTTCGTAGGTATGTGTTCCCAAGAAAAGCCGTACATAAAGGCTCTCTCCATCTCTGATGATGCCTAGGGGCGCGGCATTGATCCTGCCTGACATCTCCGTAGTTGCAATTACCTCGTTTATGCCGCCCAATATTCCCAGTTCATCTAAACCGTCATTTCCATAAAGCATTTTTAAAACCTCAAACCCCTCAGAAGGGAGATAAATAAAGATGCTGCAATCAGGTCCGCTGTGGACCCGGGATTTATGTCCTCTGCCAGAAGAGAGCGATCCAGCTCATGGGCCTTGCCAAGGGTGTCATCCCGGAGCGCCTCGCTTGCCTGTCGCGAGACCCGTTGGGCCGTCTCCTCCCCAAATTTGGCGCAAATCAGGCTGTCGGGCACCTCGGCCAGCGCCTCCAGGAAGGTTCTGACCACGCCGTCGTTTTGGCCCCATCGGCTGATTTGCTCGGCCAATCTTTCTGCGAGCAGAAATGAGCGCTCATAATTGGTGGCCCATTCGCGAGCCACAATGTCGTGCTTAGAGGAGAGCCTCATCAGCTCCAACAGAGTCTTGCCGCTCTCCTGGACGGTTTTTTGCCAGTTCCGATCATTCAGGCTGAAACGGTCCACCTCGGCCACTCTGGCTTTGGCCTTCTCGAAGGCGCTGTAAAAGTCGATGGCATCGATTACGGTGGTCTTTTCCAGGACCCTTCTTAGCTCTCTATGCAATTCGCCGGGTTTTGTGGCAGCGATAGCTATGGGTATCATGAGAACCAGAGAGCCAAAGTGAGTGTTGCTGCTCAAAAACCAGGTCTGCCAGGCCTCCACACCTTCCAGAATAAGCGAGCCCACGCTCCCTCTGCCGTTGGCGGCTTTGCGAAAGACGGGGTAAGCGGAGACGGCACTGGTCAGGAAATGATGAAATCCTATATCGGAAAAGTCGTGGCAGCGATCCACATTGCCGGGCTTGGGACTGGAGGAAAGCTCAAAGAGCATAGCCAGCACGGCGCACTGGGCCACGCGTTCGGGATTCATGACTTATCGGGAGGATTTGGAAAGAAGCTCTTCTGCCAGCTTCTTTTTCAGCTCCATGTACTCTTTTGCCGAAAGCCCGATTTTGGCTAATGCAGCGTCACGCAGATAGCACAGCTTGCTCTTCTTGCAGCACCACACAAGGCTTCCAAAGCAGGTTCCTTCGCCCTTCTCCAGAGGGGTGCCCTTGGCAAAAGAGAGCTTCTTTTGCATAAACTCATCCGGCGACATGCCTGCCTTTTTAAGAGCGCCGAGGACCGGGCAATTCTTGACGGGAGGACAGCAGAAGGCCAGGCCGCGCAGGTCGCCGCCCGCGCAGATGTGCTTGGGTGCATTGCACCATCCGCTCAAAGAGTCGTACTCCTGCATGGCTCCGGAGAGCCATTGTGCAAACTCGGGGTCCGCTCCACGCATAGATACAACGTCCGCACCCATGACCAGCAGGTTCCTGGCATCTTCAAACTCGCCGATATCAGCCAGGGCCATGATTACTGGACCTCTGCTGTCTTTTGCCTTCTTGACTATTTTTGGTCCGGCTCCGTTCAGGCCGCGCAGGTCGAGGTGAATTATGTCCAGCTCGCTCTCATTGAGCTTTTCTAAAAGGGCATTGGATAGGTCTTCCGGCCTTATCCTCAGGGAGAGGGTGACGCCGCAGCGCTTTAGGTGTGGAATGAGTTCCAGAAGGCGGATAGGGTCGCGAATCTTGGAAAGCCGGAGGTCGAGCAGGCAGAGATTTCTGCTTGCGAGCCGGGCTGCCTCCAGGAGGGGCTCATCCCGGGAACAGGTGGCGGACAGTCCAAAGGCTCCTGTTCCTTTCTGGCTGATTGTTTCTAAACTGGCCTGCATCTCCTCGAGAGGGACCTCATCCAGATCGAAGCCATCCAGCAAGAGCAAGCCCGCCGCATCGTTAAAGTCGGGCTTGTTATGTGAAGAAATAACGGCAATGGGATTATCGATATGCAGATATCCTACTTCAAGCATCGCAGCGTAGTGTCCTCCCTGAAGATATCAGCCTTTCGCTGCTAGTATTTCAAATTATATTATCCTCTGCCATTCTTTATATCCAAGAAAATCCTAAGGCTTTCTGATGATACCATGGTGACCTTCAAAGTAGATGCAGATGCGCGGGCAACAATCCAGGGATCGGAGGACCAGGAGAAGCACCCAATAGTGGCCAAGGTGAAAGGAACGGGAAAGGATGGGGCTTTGAGCGTGCAGGTCTCCGGGGAAGAAGCTAGTCCCATATCGGCGCGGATATCCGGCGATTCCAGGAATCCCATCGCTGTCGGGCCCATAGAGATTGCACCCATCACCATAATTCCGAATTTAGAATCGGTAGCAAAGACCATTGATTTTGGCGCTCTTATCGGTGCATTCACAAAATTGTCTCAGGGGATCAAGGTGGAGGTCGCTAATTCTGGTGCGCCCCTGACCATTTCCCTGGGAAAGATCCCCGTGGATTTGACTATCTCCGTTTCTTCTCCTGCCTCGGAGATGGTCTTCAAGGTGGAGATCAAAGGGACTGTAGGTGAGAAATAAATTATATCTCGCTCATTCGGTTTTCCTTTTCTTCCATTCGCCATAAGCTTCGTTCGCAACGGGGATCAGGGATACTATGATTATCGCAAAGATTACAAGGGTTAAAACCTCGCCCGAATTGGGAAGTATATTGCCGAGAATATAGCCGGCTCCAATGAGAAGTAGGCACCAGAAAATACCTCCCAATGCATTGTAGGTAACGAATGTGGGATAATCCATGCGCCCTGTTCCGGCAAGTATCGGAGCGAAGGTGCGCACTACGGGTACAAACCTGGCCAGCACGATTGCTTTCTTGCCGTGCTTCATATAGAACCTCTCCGCCTTCTCCATATAAACCGGATTTCTAAAGAAAGTGTCCGGCTTAGAAAAGAATGCTGCACCAAACCGTTTTCCCGTCCAATAGCCGACCTGATCACCCAGAAATGCACAGATGATCGATCCGAATATAATTGTGTGAATATCGAGATGCCCGTTAGCCGCAACTATTCCTGCCGTGAAAAGAAGCGAGTCTCCCGGCAAAAAAAAGCCGAAGAACAGACCGGACTCAGCGAACACGAAGCCGAATAGTGCGAAATAGCCGAATGTGCGGAGGATTTCTTCGATGGAAAAGATCATGCAGCCACTACAATTGCCCAATTGTATAGAAGCCTTTTGGATTCGAAAGGAGTGCTTTTTCATTTAAGATACGTCAAAAAATATGCACGTTCTTATTAAATATTTGGAAAGCTTATAATGTATTAAGCATAGCTTAGCTAGTATACACTACCAAAAAATATAAATATTATCGGTGCAAACATTAGCATATAATTAATGATGTTCGGGGTGCGATAATCAAAAAAATAGGCGTTATATTGGTGTTGGCTATGGCTATGCTCTCGGTTCATGTAATGGCGCAGGGTATAGTCGGCAACGGAGGTGTGGATATCCTTGGAAAAGATGGAGGGATATTTGAGACGGAAGGATCTGCTTTCAAGTTCCCGGAAAGGCAGGATACCAATATCGATCGTTTGACTGTGGGAAATGATAGGGCACTGGCTTTGGGGAATATCCGGCAAAAGAAACTCATTGCCACTGCTACAAATAACCTGGAGATCAAGAAGAATCAGTATTCTGGGAATTGCAGTCCCTGCGGGGGAACCTCGTGCCGTGATTCATGCACCAAAGTTAACATAGATACGATCAAGGCAGGCAATCGGGAGGCCATGGCTTATGGACCAGCTTCTGCCGCTAACTACATCAAGATAGTAACCAATCAGCAGTAGCTTTATCTTAATCTCCTGGATTTTTCCAGGACATCTTTCAGGGGGGCGGCCAGCTCTAAGATGGCTTCGATAGTCATCGGCTCTCCTGCAAAGGATACCGCGTATTGTCCTGCCGGCTCGATGATGAGCATAGCCAAAGGCGTGATCTGGATTGCCTGGACCCTGTCCTCCCGGGTCTTTAGAACAAAGATTCTCATCACGGGCCAGATGGTTCTGTCGCCCGCTTTTATCTCCTTGCCCACCATAACCCGCATATCCATATTATCCAAAGTTATGCCCACCCCAATGTTTCTTTTAACAGCAACCTTATCTCCCTCACTCGCAGGACCTGGATCACGGCAAAGACGGCCCACAGCAGTCTGGCCTTCATCTCGGCTACGAGTTCACCCTCCAGCCGCTCTCCCTCAAACCAGGGCTCAATGAAGATCCTGGCCGAAAAAAGGCCGAGCGCTGATGCCAAAAACCAGAGGTAGCCACTGATAATAGCAGTTTGGGCGGGATCGTCCAGGCCAAAGCATAATCTGCAGGAGATATTTTTAAAGTGGGTTGACTTGAGCAGATCCCGGAGAATTTTCGCCAGGGCGGGAGCGGCATTAATCAGAGATTGAATACTGGGAGGCCGAACGGCGCCTGTTTTTTGATTATCAATTTCGCTTCTTTCCTCTCTTCCATTCTCCTCCTCGTCGGACTTTCTCACCTCAATGGTTCGATCTTTCGTTCCGGATGCCTCTTTCCAGATGGACGTCAGCAAATCACCGGCGGATTGGGGGGAAATCTCTACTTTCATTAAAGTAAGCCCGAGCCAGGTTAGCCTAATACTACCTTCTATTAGTGGTCCCTTCTTGCCGATATTCAGGGAGAGATGAAAGGGGGCGAGGAGAAGAAAAGCTAAAAGAATGATAAAAATCAAGAAAAACACGGCTAGATAATAAAACTGCATCTCTGAAGCCTCAAGCTGGCGGCGATTCTACCAGATTATCAGTTCTTTTTTCTCTATGGCTCATTAATTTCTCCATAAAGAGATGAGCGATGTCGGATAACGATTCCCCCGGTGGCGACAAGGGGACAACCTTCACGCCCTCCGGCCCCGAGATTCCTTTGAAGACGATCACCACGGCAAAGGGAAATATCCCCACTCCCCCACCAACTTTGCATCTCTCCAGACCTTCCTGGCTCACATGCGGGCCTGTTCGAGCGATATCGGTGCATAAATCCATGCCCATCTTTGTGATCGGTATGATGATCTTGTCCTCCAACTCAATCGGCTCGCCTATTAACTGGGACGAGAGAGCCTCGAATAGTTCATCAAGAGTGGCATTTATGGCATCAACGCCGGGCATCTATATCTCCTTTAATAACTATTATATTTACACCTTTCTGCTTGTCTTCTCAGGGGAAGCTCGATGAAGATGCCCGGATCGTCAAAGGTGCGGGAGGCTTCGGAGGCCACGATGTATCCGGCGGAGCGGCGTCCCTCCTTGAGTGCAAAGGTGCGGGTCTCCCGGATGTAGGAGTAGTGCTGCCTGGGCTCTTCGTAAGGAGAGGTGATGATCAGCTTCTCGATTGAATTTGATGTCATTTGGCCCTCCGCATTTTATCGGTAAAATCGAGGTTTAATCCCATGAATTCGGAAAGCCCTTCCATCAAATCCAAAGAACCGGCATATTCCATAACTACCTCATCGGCACTCATGCCGGACTCCATGTCATCTACCATTGCGGGAACTGATGAAGCAGAAACGGCTAAGGTTCCTTCTTTGTAGCTGCCCGCCGCCAGTAAGATGATCTCTTTGGCCGTGATTGTAGTAATTTTGTCTTTCAAGAATTCTGAACTATGGGTGCTCATGATGAGCTGTTTTTTCCTTCCCAAGGCAGATCCAATATAAAGTATGTAGCACATTTGATGAATGGTCTCGGGGTTGAGGTAGGCTTCCGGATTTTCCAGCAGCATGAGTGGGCCGTCTTCCAAAAACGACCAGAGAATCGCAAAGGCGGCCAGGGTTCCGTCTGATATCTGGTCCATATTAAATTTAGCTCTGGGCCTGCCGATGTCAAAAGTGCCCTCCAGATCCGGCCGGGCTGACTTGCCGGGAGAGAAACGAAGCTTGGGCATTTGGGGCATGGCCATCTTCAGAGTGTCTTCTATTACCCGGATTTTGTTTACCCTCTTATCCTCCGGCATCTCGGCCACTCGCTGCAGAATCTTTCTACCGAAGGGATCGCCTGGGATATCGGCGGGGGGAAATGGAAACTGGTGGCGAAGGAGCATGGGATTGAAGTTGAGGTAACTGATTGATCCCAAAAAGTATGCAATTTCTTTGAGATCGATTCTATCGGAGCTAATGCCGGAGTGGACCGTTTCAAGACGAGTCTGGGCCAAAAAGTCCGAATTTTCAACATCTTTCTTGTCCGGGCGGTCCAGGATCAGCTCTCCACTCTTTCGAATGCGCTCATAGGCCAGCAGAGGTGATCCGGACGGCCCGATGGTGATGCCCAGAGAGTAGCGATAGTAGGTTCCAATTAATAGCGAGTCTGCCAGGTGGATCTCCAGCTCCACAAGCTCCTTCTTTTTAGCAGCGGCAAACTTGATATTTTCCAGGCCACCCCGAGCATGCAGCGCAAAAGAGAGCCCACCATCGGGCCGGGCGATATCGGCAAGGAAACGAAGTGCATCCAGGAGATTGGACTTACCGATGCCGTTCGGACCCATTATGAAGGTGCGAGCACTGAAGGGAACGTCAACGGACTGAAAGTTCTTCCAGTTCTTCAAAATCAGGCGAGAGACCATCATCTCATTTCACTTCCATAATTCTCAGGCTCTCGATGCCCCGGTCGTCGATGATCTTCACTGCCACCCGCTCATGGGGCCCGGGCTGGAAGGGCAGGGAGAGCGTGCCCCGGTAGGCTTCCATCAGCTCCTCGTCCACCTCTGCCTTGAGGTTTTTGGCCAGGCGTGACCAGCCGTCCTTGGCTCCGGAAAGCGGGAAGAAGACCTGGCGAGGGTAGAGGCTTCTGCCGTCGTAGTCGGTGTCCAGCATCCACATGGCGATATTCTCAGTGCCACCCGATTCGACCGTGACCAAGCCCACGGGCGGGTTGTTGAGCCGCTGCTTGTCTTTGTGCTCGTAGGTCTCGATGGGTTTTTTGTCCGGCTTATGGGCGCTGGTCATTTCGGTTCGGGTCTCCCTCTCTGTACAGGCCTTAGACAATGTGAGACGAAAAACGTTTCGGAAGGATTATAATCCGAGAGAGCTACAATTCATACCGATGATGAGACTTACCGCCTACATCTCGGGCAGAGTCCAAAAAGAGTAGGCTTTCGGGCAAAAGCTGTTGCTTTGGCCACAAAGATGGGTCTGGTGGGCATGGTTCAGAACCGCCCCGACGGCAGGGTTCTGCTGATCGCCGAGGGAGAGAAGGCTGACCTGGAGATGTTAGCCGAGGCGATCCGCATCGAGTTTTCGCCGGGATTAGGGGGATTTTCAAACTTTCGCAAGATTAGCGGTCCGGATGAGATTGGAGAACGCCTGGACGATGGAATTGAAATCCTCAAACAGAATGACCTAAAGACCTACATGGATATGAGGTTTGAGCGCATCGAAATAGATCTTACCGAACTGAAAGAATTGAAAACGGCACTGAAAGAGAAAGGCTTTATTTAATATTTTTCGTAACTATTCAGCCCTGCCCACTAAATCATTAAGAATTCAGACCGCAATCAAAGTTCTCCCAGGAATGAATGGCTTCCCTTCAAAGGCTCCTTGAATTGCGTCGATAACTGAAATAGAGTTCTTTTTGACCGTTGAGATAT
>JANYKI010000100.1 GCA_025361645.1 Methanothrix sp. | reverse complement strand
GTTTAGTCGCGCAGTTGGTCAGGTTTTCGACCTTGGCCGAGATGGATTTCAGCAATTCGTTAATCTGGGGCAGTGAAGCAGCACAAATCTCCAGGGCCGAAACCTTGCCCCAGAGTTGACTTATATCTTCCTCATGCCGCTTGTCGTTATTCTCAAGAACAGACACTCGGGCATGCAAGACTTCTGGATCACATGGTTCATACATCATTTCACCCACCTAACCCCCAAGCGAAACACGTTTAATTGGTCAGGCCGATGGTGCAGCCTGGCGGGCATTAACGATGGCATTATCATCGTTGGTGCCCCGCTACCATTCAAGTGGTTCGTTCGTTATCGCTCGCAGGATCGTATTGATACCAGCCAGAGCGATGCCTGTTATCTCGGCGCTCGGAGTATAGCCGAACTGAGCCGAAACAAATAATCCGATTGCGGCGAGCACGTTGACCCAAAGAGTCTTACTTTTCCAGATCTGTACCATTTAGTCCACTACCTTTATTTTTTCATGATCTAGCCACATCTCGAAAAGGCTGTCCGAGATCTCTGAGATATCATACCAAGGGCCTTTCTCAGCAGTGCCGGGCAGGAACGGGCCGACAGAAACCGCTCCACCCGCGTCCTTAACTTGCAGGATTTCGTTGGATGCATTGAAGAATCGTATTTTCACCACTTCCCCTTCTTTGTAGTTCCTGTCGGACTCCCGGTCTGTACGCCGCCTCCATGCTTATTCCAGAATATCCGCATCTTGGCGATAAGCGCAAGCCCATTGGTACCGAATTTCTGATACCACTGGTCGAGATTCATCCAAGTGAGGGCATTGGGATCTTTCAGAGAGATGAAATCTGGATCTTCGGCAAGCATCGTTTTGATGAGATCGGCGTCTACCACCACACCGCATATCTTGGCTGGCAGCGTGTCTGTCTCGTTTTGGATGCTATTGTACGGCACCGTGATTATGCCCGGTCCTTTTGGATTCTTGATTACGAGGCCGGCAATAAGGTCCAGCACGCCAATATCAGGTGATGATATCCTAATCTCGCTGGGAAGCCTGGCCGATGGTCCGGGAAAGAAACAAATCCCGTCTTCGTCCAGCCATCCTTGTTCTTTTTCTGTTTCTGTTTCTGTTTCAGGCATCTATTCAACTCCATAATGCATATGCGGCCAGTCCTGGTCCTTTCCAGCTCGTTACCGCGTCCTGTGAAACGTAAGCTTTCCACCCAAAAGGCGACACGCATCCGTAAGCTCGCTTGGGAAGAGAACAACTGGACAGAATACCTACAAAATTGGCCATCTCGTCATCGGTGGCTTCTGAGACCTCCAGCCGAGACAACTCGATTGCCCCATATTCGCCACCCCGATACACGTCGTCTATGTTTTTGATCTTCCGCGTTTCAATAGGTGGAAGCAAAACATGTGCTTGTGCGATGGACAAAAGAGCCAAAAGTGCCCAGGCTGCCAGGAAGGCAGCCAAGAATTTCTTCATGAATATCACACGCATGGCAGCCAATCAACGCTGATTGCACCGCAGGTGGAGTTGCCCCAGAGCTGGATGAACTTCTCGATGGAGAAGACACCAGTCAGGTCATCCACGGAGCGACCATACTCGGCATGGCGGCCTTTGAGCTGGTTGTCGCCCATTGGATCTCGAGAGATCCATCCAATGTGAGCCACGCCTATAACATTGCTGTTCAGATTAGCTTCAAGAACGCCTGTGCAGCATGCCTGTCCGTTGGTGGTAGCGTACCCCCTGGTCTTGACCTCGGTGCTCTTCTGCAGGTGCTCGGCATGGGTGTACATCTCAGTCAGAACGGCGCCTATCTTGTAGTTCTGGACACAAAGTTTCTCAGTCCACTTTGCGTCATACTGGCCGGTCTGATAGGATACGGGCATATACTCAAACTCTGCCTCCCTGGTGAAGTTGATATAATCCATCAGGTACAGGTTGCCGGTCGGGAACTGGCAAGTGCCGTTTCCAATGGGTGTGCCATCTCTGTTAAGCTGCCTCTCAGCTTCGATTTCCATTTTAGAAGTAATCACGTTTCCTGATCCAGACTCCTTTTCTACGAGCTTCTGGCCGCTAAAGCCTGTCTGAGTGGAGATGATAACTTCTCTTTCGGAGTAGCCTACCCCCTTCACTGACGCCTTTTCGTACATGTAGTTGGCCGCTCCGGCCATACCAACCATAGCCATAGCAATGATGACCAAAACAGCTATTAGTTTTCTCATCTTCTTTCTCACCTCATATGTTTTGATTATTATTGAATTGGAATGGAATGATAAAGGAGGGCCGGGCTCTGAAGTGATCAGAGGTGGGAAAGCTCATTGAACAACAGAGCCCGATCATTATTCCAGTTAAATTTATATATGAAGAATAGAACTATGATTATTATGCGATTTCTTGCAAGCAAGCAAGCTTACACACACGGAAAAAGTACTACTTCCAGGAAAGACCAGGGACTATTTCGATTCCGGTGCTATCGGCCCTGGCCATCTGGTGAGCAAAGTAGATTAGAGCGGTTTTGCTTGTGCGTTAACTCAAAAAAATAATCAGGTCGTGTCTGGTGACACGCCCGCGCTTTGGTAGCCATTGATGGCTATCTGATCTCCATCTACCTGCATGCCCTTAGCCTCGTTGACAACGTTCTTCATTGCAGCGGTCATGGTCATGACTGCCTGGCACGCAGTATCTAGATTCTTACATACATGGTCTCCATCTTCCTCAGTCCGACCCTAGAGAATAACCATAGTGCTTCAGCTCTTCGATTGCAATCTTGCTCTTCTGCTGCAGCAGCTCCATGGCAGGCTCCTTCTCGTCGCTACCGTCCTCGGTTTTCGCCTTAATAGCATTCTGCTGAATGGGCATGGGCGCCACCTCGTCCTGGCCGAATGGCATCTGTGGTGCGGGGGCGGACTGCTTGCCGATGAACCTCGCCTCATCTTCTATCTGCGCCCTCTCCTCTGCAGTGGGTGCTGGCCTGTTGGTCTCCTCGCAGAAACGAGCAAGAGAGATGGCATGTGCCTGGAGAGCCGCTAAAGAATTGGTGTGCTTGCTGTTGGAGTCCCGGAAGTCGGGCGTCTCCATGACGTATTCCATCGTCCATCCCTCAAAGCCATTCAGCTCCAGGATAGTGTTGAATACCAGCTCCCAGGGCTTGGTTATGATTGGTCGCCAGGAGTTGACAACGAGCATGAAGAAATCGAGCAGAGGATCTGATGATGCTGACAGGGCCCCATTGTTCTGTTCGATGAAGTCCCTGGCTATGAGGTGCTGCAGGATCTCTTTCTTGAAATACTCATCTGGCTTGGTGGTATCTGAGCCGATTCGGTTCGGCGGGAAGATGAGCTCATGCTCTTCCAGGAGTTTGAAGGCGTTTGCGTTATCCCAGTTCTTGAGCAGATCGTCGGCCCATAGGTTAGCTACAGCTTGCCTGCTGCGTCCTTTGCCCTCTGGATCCGCAGCGGTGATTGGCACGCCTGCGGCATTCTTCAGAGTGCCTACCTTGATGCCCACAACGCCCGCGCCCCACCGCTTGATGGCCAGCATCATGACCTTGCGGCTGAACTCCTGCTGAACTATGGAAGGCATGGCACCGGCCAGGTAGCTTTCGCCGTCTACATAGCGGCTGACCTGGTCCTTGATGTGCATGACCCTGGCCGAAGGGATCTGGACGGGGACAATAAAATTGTGAAAACTTTGCCAGTATTGCATATTGCGTTTTGTGAAGTCGTACACGACGCCTTTCAGGACGCGCCCTGAGATCCATCTTGGGCCTATTGGGGCTATGCCAGGAGGCCAGATGGTGAATGATGTGGTATCCCTATACTCCGCGAATGCGGGGGCCTTCCAGCCATCTATCTTGGGCCAGGGGATGTTTGACTCAATGACTTCCTGCAGTGATGCGGCCTTGTCCTCTGGATTGTAGGGTATGCCCAGCTCATTGAAGGCTGAGCCCATGACGACGGTATCTATCCAGCCCTGTTTCATCAGGGTCTTGACCTGATACAATGTATCTAGTTTCTTGATCTGGCGCCTTATTTTGGCAGTCTTGTCAGAGACTGCTTGAGCATCCTGGTCTTCAGGGGGGTTGATCTTGATGTCTCTCTTGTAGAGGATGGTGTTGACGAGCTGCCATAAGATCCTGTGGACGAGGCCAAGTTCGCTGGCACGCAGGAGCTGATCGGGATCTTGGCGGGCATCCTGTTCATAGCCGAGGACCCAGGGAAATAAACGGCCGATGGGCTCTTCCGGGGTAGCGGGCTGACTGGAGAAGAGAGTTCCGCGCGTATCCCTGGCATGGGCCTTGTTGGCTGCTGCTGCGGCGAAGTCGTATCGATATTCCATGTCAGTCTAATCCTGAATCTAATCTTTTTCAAATTCCAACTGGCACTATGCACCGGGTAATGTCGGAATTGAACC
>JANYKI010000061.1 GCA_025361645.1 Methanothrix sp. | reverse complement strand
AAAAAACTCGCCGAGCATCTGGATCAAATGAGACTGGGTTTAGTCAAGAGTAATGAAAGTAACGAAAAAAGTCAAAAGAAGGCGATTTTTGTTATCGAAGACATGAACAAGAGCACCGCAGAGGTATTCAGCAGACTTCAGCTCGGAAAGTACATTCCTGCCTGAATTAATTTTTGGCTATTCCCTACAAGAACCGTAGCGCTGCGGCTTATTTTTTCAGGATCTTATAAACTCCGGTCAGAATAGCAAAACCAAAAAGCCGAAAAAAGTAAAATGCGAAAATTTTATTGAGGCAGCAGAACTGCTGCTGCCTGCATTGCCCAGTTGATGAATGCCTCTGGGAATACGCCTATCCAGACCACTGCCAAGAGCGTCAGGATGAGTGCTACCACATATCCTTTCTGCTCTTTGATCTTGGGGCCGGCTGCTTCCTTGAGGTACATGTAGCTGATGATCCTCAGGTAGTACACCAGCGACAGAGCGCTGTTGAGGATGGCCAGCACTGCCAGCCAGACCAGGCCGGAATAAATGGCCGAGCTGAAGAGCACGAACTTGCCGATGTATCCTGCCGTGGGGGGTATGCCCGCCAGCGCAAACATGAAGATGAGCATGCAAAACGCGGTTATGGGCGCCCTCTTGGCAAGACCGGCATAGTTGGATATGTCATCCGGGTCGGTTTCGCTTTCCTTGGACACATTGCTCGCGACCAATGCCGTGCCGATGAAGGCTCCTGTCTTCATGAGAGCGTGTCCCAGGATGAGCAGCAGCGCGCCGGCAATGCCCAGCTGATCGGCTCGAATCGGCCCCATGTTCAGCACATTAACCGGCGCAGCTCCATAAGCTGCACCAACCACCACAAAGGCGATGGCTATGTAGCCCGCCTGAGCAATGGAAGAGTATGCCAGTATGCGCCGCACATTGTTTTGCCAGCAGGCCGCGAGGTTGCCGAGCGTCATGGTCACGGCGGCCAGGATGGCGAAGGCCATGTACCATTCCATGCGAAGAGCCACCAGGGCAATGAGAATTACCCTGAAGGCGGCGACAAAGCCCATCTTCTTGGAGCCGGCAGCCAGAAGCGCCGAGACCAGGGGCGGTGCGCCCTCGTAGGTATCAGGAGCCCACATATGGAAAGGCACCAGTGCCATCTTGAAGCCAAATCCTACTATGACGAAGAGCAGAGCCACCAGCGTTGCCGGGCCAAAGTTGGCCAGGGAGGCTGCGGCGATATCTACGAGATGAGTAGATCCTGCCATGCCGTAGAGCAGCGAGAAGCCGAAGAGCATGAACGCAGAAGCGACAGAGCCGAAGATGAAATACTTCATGGCCGCTTCCAGGTTCTTCTTGCTTCTATCAAAGGCCGCCAGGGCATAGGTGGACAGGCTGGCCAGCTCGAAGCCCACGAACAGGGTGATGATGTCAACGGAACTGGAGACCACCATCATGCCCACGGTGGCAAAGAGCAGCAGTGCGAAGTACTCGTCTGCGCCCTTTCCCGTGTACTTGGACATGGAGGCTATCACTACCAGCAGCGATACCACCAGGAAGACGACCTTGAAGAACTGAGACAGGGCATCAACCGAGATGGTATCAAAGAAGAACAGAGTTGGCTTGATGGTCAAATTGGAGGCCACCAGCGCCAGAGCTGCCACCAGCCCGGCTGCGCTCAGGTATCCCATGAGCTTGCCGCTGTTCTTCATCAGGGATCCCAGCAGTACAACGAGCACTGCCAGGATTGTGAGTAGCGCTTCTCCCCAGAGGGGTGCGTAGTGTGAAAATTCCACTTCAGATCACCCCCATCTGAGTCAGAGTCATTACAGGCTCCATGACCTGAGTTGCCGCTGTTCCCATTATATCTGTGATCAGCCCGGGTTGTAGACCGAAGATCAAAGAGAGAACTATGATCATGGCCATGGAGAACAGCTCGTAGGCATGCGGTTCATGCACATTCATGTACTTCTTCAATATCGGTCCGAACATAGCCTTTTGCATGGCCCAGAGGTGATAAGCAGCCGTTGTCACCACGCTCAGGAAGACTACGATCATGGTGTAGACCGGCAGCGTTGCAAACGACCCGGTCAGGACCATGAACTCGGCCACGAAGCCGCTCATGCCCGGCAGTCCCAGGGAGGCCATGAATCCGGCCATCATGATGACTGCGAACTTGGGCATGCGATCAGCCAGGCCACCGAGATCGGCAATAACCCTGGTCCCCACCACGTGCTGGATGGTACCGGCGGACATGAACAGGACGCAGGTGATGATGCCGTGCGAGAACTGCTGGAACATAGCTCCGGTAACCGACATCCAGGTGAAGGCCACAGCACCGAGTGTGACAAAGCCCATGTGGCTGACGGATGAGTATGCTACCAGCTTCTTGATATCCTTCTGTGCCAGCGCCATGAAGGCTCCGTAGACGATGGATATCACCGCGATGATGGCGATGATGGTCACGAATGCCTTGTCGACGTGGGGGAGCATGGGCAATATGACCCGGAAGAGGCCATACCCGCCCATTTTAAGCAGCAGAGCTGCCAGCACGACCGAACCGGCTGTGGGTGCCTCGACGTGGGCATCCGGCAGCCAGGTATGGAAGGGGAAGGCAGGCATCTTGACCAGAAATCCCAGGAGCAGGCTGGCGAAGATGATATTGAGCATGCTGGTTGGGAATATGGTCTTGTCTGCTGTTGCTGCCAGCAAGGTCAACATATCGAAAGTTCTCGACCCGTCGGGCATCTGGTAGGTGAAGTACAGGGCAAAGATAGCCAGCAGCATCACCAGGCTTGCCACGTGGGTGTAGATGAAGAACTTGACTGCAGCGTAGTCCTTTCTCGGTCCGCCCCACGATCCAATTAGGAAGAACATGGGTATGAGCACTATCTCCCAGAAGATGTAGAACAGGAAGAAGTCCAGAGATGTAAAGACACCCAGCACGCCCACTTCATTGAGCAGAAGCAGGGCAAAGTACTGATTAGGCTTCTTTGTCTCTCCCCAGGAGTATATTATTACCAGTACGGATACTATTGTGGAAAGCAGAACTAAGGGAAAGCCTATGCCGTCGATGCCCACAGTGTACTTGACGCCAAGGGAAGGAACCCAGTTGTAGCTCTCCACAAACTGCATTATCTTCGAGGTTTTGTCAAACTCCAGGTACATTTGCAGGGATAGGGCTAAAGGTATAAGCGAGGCGATTAGGGCCACGAATTTGGCCTTGGTTCCCGCATAGAAGGATAGCACCGCCCCCAGAAGGGGAATGGCAATCAATAGCGAGATTGCGTTTGAGATCATACCAGGCCCACCTCCTTAGCCAGAGTAATTACAACCACCAGCACCACAACTCCCAGCACCAGCGCCGTAACATAGTTTTGCACTATGCCGGTCTGAACCTTTCTTACATGTTGTGCGAAGCCCAAAACCAACGCAGAGAGCCAGTTCAGCCAGCCGTCTACGAGCTTGATGTCGATCGTATTGCAGATCAAAGCCGTGCCGTAGACTACAGTTTCCGCGAACCAGCCAGTCATGATTTCGTGCTGGTAGTATCCCTTGAGCAGCAATTTGCGAATGGGATCCTTGTCGCCGGTAACCTGGCTTGGGTCAAACTTCTTGACTCTATCCCAGTAGAACAGTCCGGCTATTAGAATGCCGCCCAACGCTATGAATATGGGCAGTATCTGGATGTACCAGGGCTCTCCCGGTCCTTCCTCTCCCCCGGCTTCTCCTTCGCTGGCTTCTCCTTCGGCGGCTGCACCATGTCCTGCTTCGGCAGCGGCGGCACCTTGCTCACCCTCCACGGCAGGAGCGCCGTGCTCTCCTTCCAGCGCATGGCCTCCGATTACGCCAAGTTCAACAAAGTCGAGATCGTAATGCTCGAAGTTGGAGTCAAGATATTTGTAGAAATCATCTTGAGCCGCCAATCCGAATCCAAAGGCAAATACGGCCAAAATCACGAGCGGCCCGAGCATAATCCAGGGGGACTCGTGCTTGGCGTAATTGGATCTTTCCTTGCCTGTAAAGACCGAGAACCACATTCTGAAGGTGTAGATCGCCGTAAGAACGGCTGCCAAGACCAGGAATATGTAGGGCAGCATGTTGATCAATGCGCCGTACTCGTAGGCAATCAATATGACCTCGTCCTTGGAGAAGAATCCTGTAAAGTAGGGGAATCCGGCCAGGGAGAGTGAGCCTATGAGCATGGTGTACATGGTCCATTTCATGTACTTTCCTACGCCACCCATTTCTCGCAGATCATTGGTGTTAACGGCGTGAATGATGGAGCCGGCACCAAGGAAGAGCAGCGCTTTGAAGAAGGAATGGCCGATGAGGTGGAAGATAGCAACTCCCACGGCAAGGGTTCCTACTGCCGCTCCTGATCCCAAGCCCGCCATCATGAAGCCGAGCTGCGAAACGGTGGAAAAGGCCAGCACCCTCTTGATATCGAACGAAGTCAGGCCCATGGTTGCTGCAAATAAAGCTGTGAATGCACCAACTGCGATTACTGCCGTCAGCCCATAAGGCGCGGCGTAGAAGAGCGGGAACATTCTGGCCACCAGGTAAACGCCTGCTGTAACCATGGTCGCAGCATGGATCATGGCGGATACGGTGGTTGGACCCTCCATGGCATCAGGAAGCCAGACATGCAAGGGGAACTGACCTGACTTGCCTACTGCGCCGCCCAATAATCCCAGGGCGATCAAAGTCAGTTGATCCGGAGCGATCTGTGCGAGATTGGCATAGATGACCGGGAACTGCAAGAGGTATTCTCCGGGCTTGAGAGCGAGGTTCAAGTTGGCCAGGTTATTGTAGAGCAGAATTATGCCTGCCAGGAAAAGAACGTCGCCCACCCGCGTTGTCAGGAAAGCCTTCTTAGCAGCAGCGGCTGCTGAGGGCTTTCGGTACCAAAAGCCGATCAAGAGATACGAACACAGTCCCACCAGCTCCCAGAATATGAAGAGCTGAAGCAGGTTATCGGCAAAGATCAGGCCCAGCATGGAAGCGGTGAAAAGCGCCGCCTCAGCGAAGTATCTGGCTGCGCCCGGATCTCCATTCATGTATCCATTGGCATAGATGTGGATGAGTGTAACCACGAAGGTTACCATGAGAAGCATCACAAGCGCCAGTGGATCAATCAGTATGCCCACATTGAAATTGGCGAACCAGGGCATGGACTGATGAATTATCTTATCCGGATATATCTCCGAGAATATTCCCAGAGATAATATAAGACCTGCAAATGTCGCCAGAACGGTAAGGAAGCCTCCGCCTCTGGGCAGATGCCAGCCTACGAATAGGCATAGCAAGAAGGCCAGTACAGGAAGGGCTACAATCAGATATGCATAATCGGCATACATTCCTTACCACCTCATGGCGTTAATGTTGTCCAGGTCAATAGTTCCGTATAGCCTGTACAGCGCAATCAATATCGCAAATCCAACACCTGCTTCAGCCGCTGCCAGCGCAATGGAGAACAGGGCAAAGACCTGGCCATTCACATTAGGCTGGTAAGCTGAGAAGGCGACAAGATTGATGTTGGCGCTATTGAGCAAGAGTTCGATGCACATCATAAGCTTGACACCGTTCTTTTGAGTAAAGAGTCCGTACAAGCCGATGGTGAACATCGTGGATGCCAGCAGTATATAAAGCTCCAACGGTATCATCGGTAAATCTCCCTCCTTGTCATCGGTTGTCGCCCTCCTCAGGCAACCTCCTTTCGTGCGACCCAAACCGCTCCGACCAAGGCAGCCGTCAAGACCAGGGCCAAGATCTCAAAAGCAAAGACGTAAGAGGTGAATATCTCCAATCCCACGTCTCCAATGCCGCTCTCCGGCAACCTCAATCCCTCCCGTGGCTCATAACTTGTCGGCTGTTTTTCGCTGGCCCCCCAATCGGTAAGGGAGAACGAAGCGAAGAGAGCCGCCAGGAAGGCCAGGGTTATGATAATTATCTTAAATTTCACCATGGGACTCCTCCATTATCGTCTTCCTCGTGAGCATCACGGCGAAGAGTATCAGAACTCCGACAGCTCCAATGTACACCAGGATCTGAGCCACACCCACGAAGGGAGCATTCAGGGATATGTACAAAGCGGCCACGCCGGCAAAGCTTCCCAGCAGGTAAAGAGCGCTGTGAACTATATTTTTGGCGTAGACGACAAGAGCCGATAATATCACGATGATTGCCGCTATAGCCAGGAAGGCCAAAAGCTCAATGGCAAATCGTATATCGTAGGCCAATAGCTTATCCAAGACCGTTTGCGACCAGGGCGACAGAAGAACAACCAGCGCCAGGCCACCGAAGATCACACCCAGAGCTAAAAGCAAAACTAGTAGCTCGAAGATTGACCGAATAACATTTGCGCCCGACTTTTGCGACATCAGGAAGCACCTCCTTCTTTAGGATTGGCATCAGCTGCGCCTTCTTTCGAGGCATTTTTAGCGTCCGCCGCCTTTTTGGCATCAGCCGCCTTCTTGGCAGCGGCTTTCTCGGCAGCAATCCTCTTGCCCTCAACCTCGAGGTCTGCAACCTCTTTAGCCGAGAACTTCTTTGTCGCCAGGAATTCAGGATCCTTTATTATGTCTTTGCGCTCCCAGCCGGCCATTATGACCTTTTTGCCCATTTTCAGGCATTCTACAGGGCACTCGTCCACACATAGACCGCAGAACATGCATCTTCCAAAGTCAATTTGCGGAAACTGCATCTTCTTGTTCTTGAGAGGATTTCCAAATTTGTAATGGACCATCTCAACGCAGTTGTTGGGGCAAACCCTGGCGCAGGATGAACACCCGATACATGTGGTGGCATCCAGCTCATGAATGCCTCTCTCCGCAGCAGGAAGCTCCATCATTTTCTCAGGATAGAGCCTTGTGATCTCGATTTCCTGCGTGGCGATCTTCAAAGGCCAGCTGAAGTTCTTTAATAACTTTATCTTCAACATCTCAATGCCACCTCATGCAAAGTAGGACCCGATTAGGACTGCCCATCCCAAATTCAGCAGGGAGAGCGGCAGCATCCACTTCCACCCGAAGTCGGTTACCTGATCGATGCGCAGGCGGAAGAGCGAGCTTCTGACCCAAATGAAGAACCACAGTACGATTACCACCTTCATGAAAAGCCAGATCAAAGGAGAGATTATGTCCAGGATCGGTATGGGTATGATCGGTCCATGCCAGCCGCCCAGGAATAGGAGTGTCAGCAGTATGGATCCCAAGAGCGCGTTATTGTACTCTTGGAAGTAGAGCAGACCCCAGCGAATTCCGCTGTACTCGGTATTGTATCCGGATATGATCTCTTCTTCTGCCTCGCTCTGATCAAAGGGAATTCTTCCTAAATCGGTGATCAAGGCAATAACGAAAATGACAAATCCCAGGGGCTGAGCAAAGGCATACCAAATCGTCTGGCTCTCTACGATCTCCACCAGGTTGAGGCTATGAGCCATGACCGCCACGGAAATGACGCAGACACCCATGGGAACCTCGTAAGCAATCATTCTAGCAATGCCTCGGAAGGCGCCCAGAATTGAATACTTATTGTTGGAGCTGTAGCCTGCCATGAAAACGGCTATGGCCATTAGGCTTAAGGCTGCCTCTACGTAGAGGGCACTGATATCCATGTTGGCCACTACCAGCGGATAGTCTTTGCCATTTATATGAAGTGCCCCGAAAGGAATGGCTACTGCCACAAGCATGGTAGCCATGGAGGCCACTATCGGTGCCCAGACATAGACCGCCTTATCAGCATCACCAGGAATGATATCCTCTTTGGTGAAGAGCTTAATGGCATCGGCACCAAGCTGCAGTATGCCCCATCTTCCGCCCACACGATTGGGGCCATACCTATTGCAGAAATCACTCAGCACCTTTCTCTCGCCCCAGATCACTAGCATGGCTCCAACATTGACCACACCAGAGATAACCGCAGCACCGATAATGCCGATAATCAGGGCGAATATCGCCGGCTCCTCTGCGGCGAATTGAGTGATGATCTCTATTATTCCATCCAAATCCTCTCCCTCCTACCTATCCGCCTCGGATGGGCAACCGTCCATGCTACCGGCAATGGCTACTGCATCCGCAATGTAGACACCCTCTAAGAGTGGAGTCAAAGTCTGGAAGGTAGCGTAGAATGGCCCTCTGACTTTTACTCTGTAGGGCTTGTCGCCACCATCGCTGATCACATACATTCCCATTTCGCCTCTGGGATCCTCGACCCGGTAGTAGGCCTCGCCCGCCGGAACCTTCTTGGGAATCTTTGCCTCGGTCTTGATGGGCCCAGATGGAATCCTGTCCAGACATTGCTCAATGATGTGAATGCTCTCTAAAATCTCTCTCAGCCGGACATCGATTCTGTCGGCAGAGTCTCCCCTGGTTCCAGTTATGACCTTGAAATCCAGATCAGGATAGAGCAGTATGGGATCCTCTTTCCTCATATCGTAGGCAACGCCCGTAGCTCGAAGCGGTGGTCCGGACACACCCATGCGTTTGGCAGTCTCGGGTGTGATGGAACCTATATTCTCCATCCTGGCAGAATAAATCGGATCCTGTGCAAAGAGCTCAATGAATTCTTCCGTCCTTGACTTCATGTAGGGCAATACCTTTTTGCATTGCTCTGCGAAGCCTTCCGGAAGGTCATTTCTAACCCCTCCGAAGCGCACGAAGGTGTGAGTCAGACGGGCTCCGGTAACGCTCTCAATCAAGGAGATGATCTTCTCTCTGTCCATGATCATGTACTGCCATGGTGCGTAACCGACACCTGCGACGAGTGTAAGGAACTCGCCTGTGCCTATGAGATGGCTTTGAATTCTGGAAAGCTCTTCTAAGATGACGCGGATGTACTGCGCCCTCTGTGGAACCTCCAGGCCGAGTATCTTCTCCACGGCACCACAGTAACACTCGTTGTTGGAGAGAGAGGCCACGTAGCACATTCTGTCCGTGTAGGTTATGCCCTGCAGCCAGGTTCTGTTCTCCATGATCTTCTCGATGCCTTTGTGGATGTAGCCCAGATCGAGGAAGGCCTTCTTTACCCTTTCACCCTCCACCAGAATATCCAGCAAGAAGGGACCTGGAACCATGGCATGCTGAGGACCCAGGTGCATGATCATCTCAGAATCGGATTTGATCTCCAACTCTTCTCTCTCCCGGAAGGAGGGATACTTGGGCCGCTCTACTACTACCGTCCCTGCCTCGACCTCTGCTGGGGTGGGAGGAATGCGGTATTCCGTGTAGCCATCCGGGGTGGTGATCTCTACCGCCCTTTCGCCCGTGGTGAGATCGGGATAGCCCTTGTAGTCCTTTCTCCAGGGCCAGGCGCCCATCAGCTCATCAGATAGAAGCAAGGGGTACTGTTCGGGATGGCCCTCGAAATTTATGCCAAACATCTCCCAGATCTCTCGCTCATACCAGTTGGCGTTCCAGTACAGGCCGGTCAAGGATTTGACGGAAGGATTCTCGCGGGGAGTCTTTATTTTCAGCATGGCCACAACCTGATGCGCACCGTGGCTGGCCATGATCTCTACTACTTCCATCTCCTTTCTGGCTATCCAGTCCACGCCTGCTGATCCCGAGTAGTGATCAAAGCTATGCTTAGAACTCAGGTGTTTGCAGACGTCCAAAATCTTATTAGAGTCGATTGTGGCCCATAGCCTCCGGTCCGATTCCACCCTGGAGTCCAGGACGGCTCCAGGAAATGCGGACTGGATGGAACTTAAGACCTCGCTTGCGATTGTCAAGAAAAGATCCCTCCTTAATAGTCTCGCTTGTCCTTGCGCTGTTTGATCTTTTCCTGGAGATTGATGAGGCCCTCTAGGAACTGCTCGGGTCTTGGTGGACATCCTGGGATGAAGACATCAATGGGGAAGTGATCGCCTGTGTTTTGGATGATATTATAGGAATCATAGAAAGGTCCACCCGAAATGGCACACTCGCCGATGGCTATGCACCACTTGGGTTCAGGCATCTGCTCCCATAGATTCTTGAAGACCGGTAGGTACTTTCTGGTTAAGTAGCCGGAGATGATCATCACATCCGTCTGACGGGGTGTGTTTCTCGGAATGCACCCAAATCTGTCGCTGTCATAGGGCGCAGCTCCGAAAACGAACATCTCCACACCACAGCACCCCATGGGCTGCATCAAAAAGTATACCGAATTTTTTCTGCCCCAGTTGAAGATATTCTTAATAGGACCCATCTCGATTATTTGATGGATCTTCTCCGTAGTTGTGAACCAGACCTCAGCCACAGGTCGGCCAAAGATGGTCCACTTCTCAATCTCCTCATCGATTGCTACGGGCACGGGTATGACATCGCTTATACCCAACGCAAAGCCTCCTTCTTAATAGCATAGATAAGTCCTACCAGCAGTACAACGATGAATAGGAGCATCTCGAAGACGGCGTAGTTCATGAATCCGAAGATCATGAACTGCTGCATTGCTTTATTCGCGTAGACATAGATCCAGGGATATAAGAATAAAACCTCAACATCGAATATAACAAAAACGATTGCGAAAAGGTAATATTGAACGCTGTACTGGATCTTGGCGTCGCGGATAGGCTTCAGCCCACCTTCGTATATCGATAGCTTTTGACGCTTTGGCCTATTGGGCGCTATTATCTTAATAGCAGCCAAAGCCGCAATGGGCACTATAGCTCCCATTATCAAGAATATAATAAGTGGTATATAATTAACCACTGCCATCGGTTCGCCGGCCATTGTTTACCCTCCGTAAAAGCTAAACATAAGGCCTGGTATAAAAGGTTTATGAGAAAAAATAACGCGTTGCATAAGTTCAATCATAATTTTCAGGGACTATCTGAAGAATATTATCATTATTAAGGTGATTAAATGGATGTAGTGCACCAACTGGATATCGAGCCGGGGATGAGTGTAAATGCCCTGGTAGAGAGAATGAGCCACTGCGGCTTTGGAGCTAGAAGACTGGCGGAAGCTACGGCTATTTATGAAAAAATGCTTTCTGGAGATTTCACCAAATTCTTGGCTCTCTCCGGCGCGATGGTTCCGGCGGGCATGAGAAATGTCGTCTCCGATCTGATCAGAAAAGGCCATGTGGATGTGCTGGTAATCACGGGAGCCAATCTGGTCCATGACATAATCGAGTCCTTCGGCTGCCACTGCCTGGGGGATGCCGAGTCGGATGATGCCGCACTGCGGGCGGAAGGGAAAAGCCGCATTTATGATGTATTCCTGAGGGACGAGGACTTTGCCGCATTTGAGGAGCTGATGCAAAGAATCCTGCCCGAGAGAGAGGAGACACTCTCCGGAAGAGAGCTGATGAGCATTTTAGGCAGTCAAATTAATGACGAGAGATCCATCCTGCGCTCGGCCTACGAGATGAATGTACCGGTATTCTGCCCGGCGCTTCCCGACTCCATGATCGGACTGCAGGCCTGGATGTACAGCCAGACAAAAAAGCTTACTGTAGATGCTTTTGCCGATATCAAGGAGATTGTAGACATCTGCTATGGATGCGAGAGATCGGGAATAGTAATCGTAGGCGGGGGTGCTCCCAAGAACTTTGCTCTGCAGTCCATGCTGGTCACCCCTAATAGCTTCGACCTCGCGATCCAGCTTACCACAGACACGCCTGAGAACGGAGGTCTATCCGGTGCCACCCTCTCTGAGGCAGTCTCCTGGGGCAAGATATCGGAAAACGCGAAATTCGTCACGGTTTACGCTGATGCAACCATTACCTTGCCATTGATGGTGGCGGCGACGATGGAGCGGCTAAAGAATAGCAAATGATTCTAATCGGTGGAAGAATATGAAACTATGCGTTGATCTGCAAGAATTGGCGGAAATTGCCAACAACAGGATGAAAACCCTGTTTATCAGTTGCGTCGGCTCGCACATGTGGGGCATGCAAATTCAAGAGAGCGATATAGACCTGGTGATGATCTATATCGCTCCCACCAGGGCCCTCCTGCGAGGAGAGAGGATTTCGCCCACAGTTCGCCAGCAGATAACATCCCGAGGAGGAGAGATTTATGACACCTTAGGCTGGGAGATCGGCCATCTCATAAATCAGCTCATCAAAGGAAACGTCAACGCTATCTGGTATGTCACAAGCCCGCTCGTCATTAAGCCTTCTATTATCCAGGAGGAGCTATCGACCCTGGTAGAGGCCAACCTCTGCCGCAACACATATCACTCCGTCAAAGGGATGGCACAAAGCCAGATCAAATCCGAGGAAAAGCCAAAGATGGGGGGCAAAGGCTACAGGACGGCCTTGAGGACGATCAATTTTGGGATAAAGCTCCTCTTGGAAGGCAAGATTTGCTTTGCGCCCGCTTTGGGTACGCCAGGAGCCGAGGAGATCATGGAGAAGATGCGCCAACTGGAAGAGGCATATGAGGCCAGCCCCTTGCCGGACCGGCCCGACGAGGATGCTTTTCGTGAGTTTCTTCTGCGACTAAGGATGGAGGAGATGACAAGTGGATGAGAGTCCTGCGCGAGAGAGACCTGATATACAATAGAATAGTAGAGTCCTCTGTGAGTCCTCCGTGCGCTTCTCGTGTCTCTGTGGTGATAGTATCGTCAGCCGTTTTTTATAACCAGTGGCTAACGACCAATCCACCACAGAGACACCACAGAGTTCACAGAGTACGCACAGAGCGACTAACTAATATATTTAAAAATACAAATTGTGGTGGGGATCTATGTGGAAATCGTTGTGGGCATAAGCGGGGCATCGGGGGTGCAGTACGGCATTCGGCTCTTGCAGGTCTTGCGGGAGAAGGGCTGCATCACCCATCTGGTAATAACCGAAACGGCCGCAAAGATCATTGAAATTGAGACCGATTCTCTACCAGCGGATGTGCAGGATCTGGCCGACCACGTTTACGCTTCCTGCGACTTCGCCGCGCCATTCGCCAGCGGCTCGCATCTCTTTGATGCCATGGTCGTCATCCCCTGCAGCATGGGAACGCTCTCCGCAATTGCTTGCGGCTCTTCGGACACGCTCATCGCCCGTGCTGCGAACGTCTGCCTAAAAGAGAAAAGGAGGCTGATAATAGTTCCCAGAGAGACTCCTTTAGGCTTGGTAGAGCTGCGCAACATGGTTGCTGCTGCCGAAGCGGGAGCGGTTGTCCTGCCAGCCTGCCCTGCCTTCTACTCCCGGCCCCGGAGTCTGGATGATCTGGTGGATGTGCTGGTGGGCCGGGTGCTCGATCTTCTCGGAGTAGAGAACGATCTTTACCGCCGGTGGAAAGGAACGCCTGAAAGGAAATGCTTATAACCGTTTGAATCAGAGCCACTGGCAAGGTGAATTAAATGAAGTGCGCGCTGTGTCTTGTTGAGAAGGAGACTGTACCTATCAAGCTCAATTTGGCTACTATTCACGGCCCCAAGGATGAAATGTTTAATCTGTGCAAGGAGTGCCTGGACCTGGCACATCAAGCTTATATCGATAAGGATTTCCTGGCTGTCAAGGCGGGATCCAATGCTGCGCCCCACGGCGCGCACGGGGATGCGCATGGAGCGCATCACTGAAATCCTATCTCATGAAATCGATCTTAAGCGAAGAAGAGGTAAGAGGCGTCTTCTCCTCCTGCCAAAAAGAATGCGATGTACTCATCGCTCTATTAAAGATGGCCGTCTCCGACTGGGATGAGGTAGAATATGTTCTGGAGGGCAGGCCGCACATGGGAAGAGAGGGATGGCATGCCGTCTATGATCTCTTCTGCCAATTCAATGAAGAGCACCCGGGTGAGAGCACATTTCCGGGTGGGCTATGGCTTTCCATGGGCTTTCTAAAGGACGAGGGCCTGGGGGCATGGCAAGTGGACAGCTCGGATATGAAATTCGCGTTCAAGAACGATTCACTTCACCCCATTAGCCCTAGGACTTGTTAGAGGCGAAGATAATAGACTTGGTTTCGTAGAACTTGGATATCAGCTGAAATAAGGCGTGAGAGCCTTCATTGCTGAATGGAAGATACCCGATCTCGTCCACGATCAAAAGCTGGAACTTAGCTAACCTCTTGAATGCCTAAAGCCACCGCTAGATGTGTCTTTCCCACACCCGGCGGACCGAGAAATACTATATTCTCGCAATTGGCGATGAATTTCAGAGTTGCCAGCCCATGCTTGACCTTCTTCATCTCCCACACAGTCAGGTCCTCCCGGCGGGCTTGGAGCTTGAGGGCTTGGGCCTCGGCCAGTGCCACATCTGCATCTCCTTGCAGCCCTTGCCCTAGGGGCGAGTCGCAGGTGCACGGGCGGCCTTCTGCAGGGCGCGGGCATCACGGGACAACTCCCGGGCGGTTCTCTTCAGGACCCGACGGCGATCGCCGGAGTGGGTGCGGTGCATGCATATAGTTCTATGGCATTTTACTTAAATTTACTGTATTTACCGTATGTGTGTAGTCCCGAATGTTTGGACGTTATATACTCCTGCCTGCACCCTATATTCTTTAGCAACCATTTAATTCAGTCTCCATCCGATTCATGAACATTCCCAATTTGCATCCTTCCGGCAGCCTTGACCAGAATGATATATCTGATCTTCCTCTCTGTTAGCTTTACAACTTTATTCTTCTTTCCCATGCCACATTGGTGGGTATATAAAGTCAAAGGTTTCGAGACTACACAGCTGAAATGGTTTCTGGATACCGGCGCGCGACCCCCACCTGCAGAAGATTACCGAGCTGGCTAACCTCTGGTGTTCTACATCTACCGCGAGCAGGCTTCGGCCAAAGGCCTGATCGCGAAGGCCGAAGAAGATGCCGGGAGCCCAGAAAACGCTGAAGGCGTACTCATGATTGATTGGGCCCCAGGCCGATGGTAAGCAGGGTCCAGAAGCCAGGAGACGGCCAAGCTACTTCCGTCCAAGAAGCTTCTCAGCTTCATCCTTCATATCAGCCAGCGCTAATTTAACAAGCTCTTCAGATAAGCCAAGCTCTTCAGCAAGCTCTCTTGGAGTAGATGCCTTGTGGTTTGCATTCTCTAACATGTGTTTAGCTTGAGCCAAATTCACCGTGCGCCTAATCACAAGGAACTTTTCATAAAGCATATTCAATCCAAGGGCAGTCAATTGAGCCTCTACATTTTGTTTATCCATATTCTCACCTCTACCTAATACCCGTAATTTAGCCTGTTCTTATACATGTTGCAGTAGTCCTTGTGTGCAAGCAATCCGTCTATCTGAAAGCCCAAAACTTATTTACCCTCTGGAAAAGTTGCTTTGGCCATGGAGATACTTGCCGATGTCGGTGGAAGACCGGGCCGGGATTGCAAAGGCTTTTGCAGCTACTGTTATTTCAAAGGAGTAAAAAGCGTCCCACCCTTTGGCTGCAAGTTTTGCATGCCCTTCCAGAAGGGCTGCGACTACTGCTCCCGCGCCATTGTGGAGGGCTATCCCGGCTTCAAGCCCATGGACGCCGTCGTTTTCGAGGTGGCGGGAAAGTGCATGGGCAGCATCCCCGATAAAGTCACCATCAGCGGCGGCGGGGATTTGAGCTGCTATCCCGACCTTCTGCCCCTGACAAAGATGCTCTCCCAGGGCATGGTGCCTATTGTCTTGGGCTACACCTCGGGAAAAGGCTTCAAGAGCGCGAATGATGCCGCCGCCCTGGTGAAGGCAGGCGTTACTGAGGTCTCTTTTACTGTCTTTTCCACGAATCCGGAGCTGCGCAGAAAGTACATGGGCGACAAAAATGCGGAAATTGCCCTCGAATGCCTCAAAATCTTCTGCCAGAGCTGCGAGGTTTATGGAGCTGTCGTTCTCATCCCCGGCGTCAACGACGGAGCAGAGTTGGAGAATACCTGCAGCGACCTGGAAGATATGGGTGCGAAAGGATTGATCCTGATGAGATTTGCCAACGCTCGCGAGCAGGGTCTGATCCTGGGCAATGCCCCTATCATGCCGGGCATAATGCCGCACTCGGTGGAAGAGTTTCAAAACATCGTTACAGAGACGGCCGCGGGACATCGCTTGCGAGTAACGGGAACTCCTCTATGGGATCCGCTCACGTGTGCGCCCTTCGCCCTGGCACGTCATCTGGAAAAGATCGCCACTCTGCCGCCTTTGCGTAGAAGCGCCACTGTAATCACCAGCAGTGTAGCTCTGCCCCTGCTGACAACTATCTTCCAGCAAATGGGAGAGAAGGTCAACGTGGTGGGAGTCGATAAAGATGTAGGCTGCCTGATAACCATAGAGGATTTCATGGACCTGGATCTTGGTGTGGTCAAGGATACGGTCATCATTCCTGGGCGCACCCTGGCCCACGAGAAAGAGATTAAAAAGGCGCTTTCTCGCGACGGTCGGAACAGGATTGTGGCCCGGGGCCCGGACAGGCTCACCGTGGATGGAGAGATGAGCATCTCCATGACAACGGAAGAGGTCCTGGATCTGGAGATGGAGGCCTTCGGGGAGCTGATTGAAGCTATAAATGCGCTGGGAGTTTAGGCCAGGGGAAAGCCGCCAAGAATCATATCATCTAAATCCTAAAACCGCCTCATCAGCAGCGAAATAACCGAGGGGCCGTTTTCAACTCCTCGATCTTGGTAAGCTTGCTGATGAAGCCATTAGGATCGGATTGGAGAAGCATGATGGGAATGAGCCCTTATTGGCAAAAATTTCATATTTCCTTTATCACTCATGCTCTATTGTCGGGCTTCAACCAAGAACGATCTTCGTATATTATAAAAAGCGATATTCAAAAAGAGGCATGGTCTTTCTCCATCAAGTCTGTGGTAGATGATGCAATGGACAAAGGATTCCCTATGGCAAAGATCACAGAGCGCACAGAGGACGTACAGAGCCTTTTTAAAGGAATTCCTGGCAGTCTCCGGCTTGACGATCCCTGCAAAGCTGTGAGCTGGCTTCGCCCGGCTCTCGCTCGTGCCTGCTCATGTGGGCCGGGCCGTCCGGGCTGCGGCGATGCCGTCAGGGCGGGCAGGAGGCCGGTCGAGCCTGGGGGTCAGGTGGAAATGGAGGTAGGATAAGGCTGCTTTTCCGGGTGGCAGGATTTTGGAGACGATGAGGAGTCGTTATTATTAGCAGAAAATTATAACCGAACGGTTACGGGCCAACCACAAAGCGCACAAAGCTCACAAAGGACGCGCAAAGAGATTCGAGGCAGTCCTCCGGCTTGACGGTCCTTGCGGGCCGCGGGCAGGCCTCGCCCGGTTCTCGCTGGTGGCCGCTGCCCGTGGGCCCGGCCTAGGCGGCGTCGCCGTCAGGGCAGACTGGCTTGCCTGGCGGGGACTGGGGGGCAGGGGCCGGTCGGGCCAAGACCACGGGTTCACGTGAAAGGCGCTATAGGCGCGAAGTTCCGATGAAAGATGGACAATTATGGGCCACAACAGCGCCTGCCAGGCTGCGCCCATCTGCACGCGTGCTCGGGAGAGGCGACAGATGGTGCAGGAGGACGCGAGAGCCCAGGACGGTCGTGGCAAGGCTAGAATTGACAATGCCACTTTCATCTGCCCTTAAGAACTGAGATTGAGGTAAAAATGGAGATTTCTGATAGTAGCATAAAGTATTTAGGATAACCTTGATATCAGGCTATCTTATGGCAGAAGGCGCGCCAAATATTGAACCAGAACATAGATATTCCAATCAGAGATTCAGTAGTGCATTAGATGTAAGTACTATTGAGAGAAACAATATGTCAATGGACCCCATTAACCGCTCTGAGACGGAAGACATCCTCGGCGATCCGGTCATTATGAAGGCGTTGAAATGCGCCGATCGCCAATACCGTGAAGGCAAGGCTATCTCGCTCGAAGATCTCATGAGGGAGATGGGGTTCGAAGAGGATGAGCTATAACGTTCTGCTTTCGCTAGCGGTTAAAGACTATATCCGTTCTCAAAATCGCGACCGCGCCAAGGTGATCTTTAAGTGTCTCAAAGAGTTGAGAGACGATCCATTGGGAAATTCAAAAAAACTCGAACCACCACTTGATAGACTTCGTAGTATGAGGATAGGAGGGGACAGAGCCCTCTTTAGCATCCGAAGTGGCGAAGTTTACGTGGAACTAATGGACGACAGAAAAAATATCTACGACAAAGCAAAAAGGATTGAACGGAGAAAGTGAATCTGAGACGGCATCGGCTCCAGGTTTTCATCAACTTCCAGAGAAAAGCTTTTTTATGAGAATGCAGCGCTGCGCACCGTCTCGGATCAGGCCGAGATTTTGGGCGGGGCCCATTGGTCATCGGTTAAGGAAGATGCAATTGTAGCAGGACACCGAAAGAGCTTCATCATTGCTTTTTTCACGGCCACGCGCAAGATTCATGGCATCACGCGAAGCCGCGAAGCCGCGAAGTTTCGGTGAAAGAAGAACAATTATGGGCCACAACGCCATCCGCCAGGCTGCGCCCGTCCGCACGCGCTCGGGCGCGGGAGGCCGGTCGAGCCTGAGGGTCAGGTGGAGATGGAGGTCGGATAAGGCTGCTTTTCCGGGGGGGCAGGATTTTGGGAAAGCAAAGCCTTCGGTTTTCTATTATTATTAGCCGAAAATTATAGCCTAACGACTAACGATCCCACCACAGAGACACAGAGCGCACAGAGGACGCACAGAGACATTTTAAAAGGAATTCCGGGCAGTCTCCGGCTTGACGATCCCTCCGGAGCTATGGGCTAGCCTCGCCCGGCTCTCGCTCTTGGCCACTGCCTGTCCGGGCGGCGTTGCTCGTCAGGGCAGGTCCGCACGCGCGATCGTGTCCGGGGGCAGGAGGGCCGGTCCGATCTAGATGGCGAATGCCGGGAGCTTTCAGGAGGACGGCAAGGCAAGAATAGGCAATGCCGCACTCATCAGCCCATGAAAATGTGCTGGAAGAGATCTTCAACTCGTTGTCCAAGGAGTCCCCATCTCTTCAGGGTGGGGAGGAATTGGGCGGTCCCGTGAAGTATTTATGCTTACAAAACCATCTACTGATTACGTTCTTGTGTGCCGCAAGGCACAACCTGAAATGCATTTGAGGGGAGAACTGTATTAGGGCCGCCTCGACCTTCTGAAATGGCTCGACGTATCTTGCAAATCTGCGTCAACCGGCCTATTGTCGTCCGTTGTTGGTCTGAACCCAACCGTCTTAAGAGGGACCACCCTCCTAACGAAAACTGGAACGGCAAGCCACCTCCTTCAGGGGGTGGTAGTTGACCCTACCAAAGTTTAATGAACAATCTCTGCTATTATTGTGAAATGGAGTATGAATCTAATGAGCGCTAAAACTCTGATGATACCGGAAGAGATCGTCAATGCCCTTCGGGTGCCGCCTGATGATATAGAATCAGAGCTTTACAAAGAATTAGCTCTGGCACTTTACCAGCGAGGGATGCTTTCATCTGGAAAGGCCTCTGCTCTCTGTGGCCTGACCCTTCTTAGGTTCGAAGATCTTCTTGGTCAGCGCAAAGTCAAGCGACACTACGGGGAAGAAGAGCTGCAAGAGGATCTAGAATATGCCGGGTGCAATCTGTGATTCTTCAACTCTGATTCATCTGGCAAAGATTAAGCGTCTGCACCTCTTGCGTGATTTTCATAAAGATATTTTCATAGCACCCGCCGTTTGGAGAGAGGTAGTGCAGGAGGGTCGAGAATGGCCAGGCTCCTCTGAGGTAGAACAGGGAAGGCAAGCTGGATGGATAGAAGTCGTTGAACCGGCAAATCGACCTCTTATCCATTTTCTGCAAAAGGATTTGCATGATGGGGAATGCGAGACCATAGCTCTCGCTATTGAACTGAATCCTGATGTTGTATTCCTGGACGAGAGCGAGGCCAGAAGGACTGCCAGAGTTTATGGATTGAACATAACCGGCGTGATAGGCATTTTGATCCGGGCCAAGCGAGAGGGAAGAATAACATCGCTTCGAGAAGAACTTAATAGGCTGAGAAATGAGGCCGGTTTCTGGATAGGGAATGATGTCTACAAAAAGGCCTTGCAGGCTTCGGGAGAGGATAAATATTGAGCTTCTTCGTGGGCTGGATTTTGGAGATGATGACGATTCGCTATTATTATTAGCAGATAATTATAACCGAACGGTTACGGGCCAACCACAAAGCGCACAAAGCTCACAAAGAACGCACAAAGAGTTTCGTGGAGTTCTCCAGCATAGCTATTTTTGCAGAGCTGTGATCCGGCCTCGCTCGGCTCTCGCTCCTGGCCGCGGCCCGTGGGCCCGGCCTGGGCTGCGTCGCTCGTCTGGGCGCACTGGCTTGCCTGGCGGGGACTGGGGGGCAGGAGGCCAGGCGGACCAAGACCAACGGTTCACGCGAAGGCGCGAAGCCGCGAAGTTCCGATAAGGGAAGGACAATTATAGGCTACAGCGCCATCCGCCAGGCTGCGCCCGCACGCGCTCGCACTCGGGCGCGGGAGGCCGGTCGGTCCTGAGGGTCAGGTGAAGATGGTGGTCGGATAAGGCTGCTTTTCCGGGGGGCTGGATTTTGGGAAAGCAAAACCTTCAATTTTATATTATAATTAGCTGAAAATTATAACCAAACAACTAACGATCCCACCACAGAGCTCACAGAGCGCACAGAGGACGCACAGAGACTTTCTAAAAGGATTCCAGACCGTCTCCGGCTTGACGATCCTTGCGGGCCGCGGGCAGGCCTCGCCCGGCTCTCGCTCCAGGCCGCTGCCTGTCCGGGCTGCATCGCTCGTCGGGGCGGACTGGCTTGACTGGCGGGGACTAAGGGGCAGGGGGCCAGGCGGGCCAAGACCACGGGTTCACGCGAAGGCGCTATAGGCGCGAAGTCAAAACATTGGTTTATTTCAGCCTCGCTGTACTAGAACCAATTCTAATTAGAAGTTCCTGCAGTTTCCAAAGAATTACCCATAGAAGTACTAATACAGACAAATAAGCAAAATAATTAATGAAAAATACATCAGATCCATAACGATCTTCGTTAATTATTTCTTGCTTAGTATATAAACCAGTTATGATTAATACACATGCTGAAATAAACAAGGAAATAATTAGAGTTGTCTTTTTAATTTTTTCATTTTTTAATAAATAGAAAAGATATATATTAGAAGCTAAAATTAAAGGCGTTAAAAGTGAAAAAAATAACGCTGAATCAAACGTCTGGAGATAATAATCCATTTGATGCACTACATAATATAATACTCCTAGCGATACCATATTATGTATTGAATAACAAATAAATTCGCATGATATATTTGTTGTTATCCCTGCAAAAAATTTAGAATCCATAGAGATGCCCGCCCCCTATTTTAGTATTGTAATTGTAAGATTCGCAATAAAGACAAGTTCTTAATAAATTTTTCTAGTAATGAGCTATTTTTTGTTGTATCTCTTTTTAAATTAACACTCTGAATTGTTAGCCTGTTTGAGGGACTAATTCCTGTCCCACGCTCGGCTTTCTCCAAAATCAATTCAAAGTGTTCTCTATTAAACCAATCGAATAAGAATTTCCCTGTTGGTGTATCTGATTTTGGCGAACATAGTGTTATTGGCTTTCGATCCTCGGTTATAGTTACTGGCAAATATCCTGGATCGAAATTAACATCTAATGTTATTTTTGTCTCACTATTTGGCATTAAGCCACCAGGAATCTCTAATTCAAAGGTTTGAGTTCCGTCTCCATTGGGTCTAATATTTATTGATGAGGCATCAATAGGCATCCCGTTAATTCTAACTGAATTTGGATCAAGAGTATAGTAGCAGTAAAGGGACTCTGTTATTTTAACATTGCGAGCGACTGGTGAATTTGTGGCGTTTCTTAAATGGGACCGCAATGCTGATTCAAGACTGACATTAAGTGGAGGATATAAGTCACCTGCAGGAAGGAATAGATATTGTTTGTCGTTATTTTCAGCAATTTTTTTCAAATGCTTGCGCAATTCTGATTTTAATGACATATCCATTCCTATCACATATATTTCATATTTTCCTTGTACTTTTCTTATTAATTCATCTGTAGCGGGTTTGAATTCTCCATTTCCAGAAACCACTATTATGAATCGTTTATTTTTATGATAATCGTTAGGACGATTAGCTTCTGAATCTAAAATATCTAGAGAGGCTTTAATAGGTACTGAGATATCGCTACCTTCCGTTTCTAGAGTACTAAACCTATTTACAAAATTGTTGCTTATGTCGTTTGTCGATCTATTTAGATCAGCTAATTTAGCATTAGATGTCTCATTTGCATTAAAACCCTTTTCTGCATCATATGAAAAATCGATATTATCATCCCAGCTAACAATAGATATATTAAAGTTTGCATCAGGATAGTTTTTAGGTATTTCCCTTAAAAACACTGGGAGCGCTTCAACAATTGCATCTCTTTGGTATTTCTCTTCTGCTATGCTTCCTGAGCTATCTATAGCTAATACAAAATCATAATCAATAATTTTTGGCGTCTTTATATTATAAACTAATTCTGGTTTTAGTGAACTTCCATATACTTCATTAGTTATAATTAAATTGGTTTTGGGTTCTTGTCGTCCCTCTGCAATTCCGATATTTATACTAATTATAAAGGTTAAAATAACCAATATAGCAATTTTCACAAAGAGATTTCTCATATAATTTCCCTCAAGCTGTTTGTTGGAATTAGATGCATAAGAATCTTTCGTAGTCTTCGCTGTAATTGAATAGTCAAAAAATGTTTCATAACTGCTAACTGAGAAGATTATATATCATATAATCATAGCAAAACCGAACACCTTAAATCATGATATTTAATTTATATTCATAAAGATCTAAAATAATTAACTGCCCATATTCAGCATAATTCATAAATCATTCCCCCTCATATCTCACCAGCCCTTCCCATCCCTCTCCCCCAAAATTCGCATAGATCCCCACATCCCCCTTCTTTGCAGTCGCATTCCCTTCGAACAGATCCCCCCCTCGCATCGCGAGATGCGTCCATTCCTCCCCGCACACCACAGAAACATTCTCGGCACCGGGAACCCTGATCCGGAACAGGTAGCTCGACCCGGCCAACAGTTTGCCCTCCAGCGGCCCGTAGAGATAGGCACCTGTCTCGCTGAACTTTTCGAAAGCCATGGGAAAGCCGGCGCTCCCACCGGAGGCAGCATTGATCCGGTATTCTAAAACGGAGTTGTACTCGCCCGGATTGTCCTTCTGCTTGGCATACACCTTCAAAATATAGCTTCCAGGTCTAGGAAACTGTGCATAAATATCAAACCGCTCTCCCTCTCTCTGGCAAAATGTGTAGCCATCCCCAGCAGCCGCGCCGTCCGCATACTCCAGCTTCGCCATCATCAGCACATCCTCTGGAGCCTTGATGGAGACATTGATCTGCTTGTCTGCGCTTATCGTACCATTTTTTTGGCCAAGCTTCAGGCCCAGATTAAAAAATTCCGCTTCCAGAAAGACCCAATTCTCAAACTTCTGCTTGGAAACGGGCTTATCCAGGAGTTGCCACGGGGCGTCCTCCGGGAAGTGATCAAAGATGAACTGGTTGGGCGGCGTCATAAAAAAGTGATCATCGAACCGGCGCACGTACTTGCCTTCCTTGCTCACATACCCCGCCCCCCAGGTAGAGTCCATCAGATACCAGGATCCGTTTATCTTCACTGCATTCCAGGCATGATTGGCGGGGCCGGAGACGTTCTTGCCCGGCTGGTAGCCGTACCCTTTACCGTAGCCGCTGATCCTCACGGCCTCCAGCCCCGCTTCTTTGGCCAGGGAGAGGAAGAGATCGGAATAGCCGTAGCAGACCGATTTTCGGCTCTTCAAAACATCCTCAGAATTTGTGGCCCCGCTGCCTCCCTTGAAAAGAACCTCCACATTGTAGTCGATGTTCTCTGTGATCCACCGGAATATGGCTCGGGCCTTCTCGCGATCATTTTTTGCCGGCTCGATCAAGTAGGCAGCCAGGCTTTCGACCGTTGCTTGGGCAGAGGAAGGCGCATTCAAAGCATGACGGTCAATTTCCTCATAACTATAATTCAGGTTTGTGTTAAAATCATTGGGAGCGATTGCCGTCCAATCCTTATCTGGATCCTTCTCCAGGACGCCTGGAGCAACCGATGTGGCCATCACAGCCAGCGGCTGTAGCATTAGAAGGATTAAAATAATTATTATTCTCATAGACATCTCCCCTGTAAGAATCAAAACATAATTGTCCTTCTCTCATCGAGACTTCGCGGCTATAGCGCCTTCGCGTGAAACGGCATATTGCGCGAAGCCGATGATGAAACTCTTTTGGTGTCCTGCTGCAATTGCCGATGACCAATGAATCTCGGCCCGACCGGCCTCCCGCCCCCCGAGCGCGCGCGTGCGGGTGGGCTTGCCCGGGCGAAAGGCCCCGCAACAATTGCTGATAGGGCGTCTGTCACAGAGACTGTTTTTGAGCGTCTTTGTGCGTCCTTTGTGAGCTTTGTGGTGCCCGTAGTGGCTCGGTTATAATTGTCAGCTAATAAATTCTAGCTCCCGGAAGGCCAGCTTTGTTCCAGCCATTGTTCAGGGCTCATGGCAAGGACGAATTCTGGACTTCGCCGCAACATCTCCTCATCCCAGGATACTAAAACGGCATCAAAATCATCGGCCACAGCGGCATAAACGGCATCTGCGCCCTTGAGACGGTTTTCAATAGCTATCTCTGCGGCACGAAGAGCAAGCGCCCCGTCCAGAGGGACCTGTATCATGCCAGGAAAATGCTTTATGAGAGATACCAGCTTCCTGGAAAGAGCAGCATCTCCAGTGGGCCTGGCAATGGCGGCTGCACACTCCGCAAGGAGCAGAGTCGGGCAGAAGATCTTTTGTCCTTTCACTTTTTGAAGGAACCTGAAGCTTAGTGGATACAGCACCTCAGAAGGACGTGCCGCTGAGACGAAGACGCTGGCATCGATTGTCAGGTTCATCTTCTCATCTCTGTAAGAATCTCCAGAACGCTCTTCTTGCTCTTCCAGGATGAATCGATTTCTCTGGCCAGGGATTGCCATTCTGCGTCCCAATCTGCGTCCCAATCGATCTCAATAGGCGCATCCTCAGAGGACTTCAGCGAGACTAGAACGGCCATGGGGTTGCCCTTGGGACCGATAAGCGTGGCCGTTTCTCCAGGTGAGAGCCTAGCTAAAATGCCTTCAAGATTCTTTTTTGCGGAATCTACGGAGACCTCTACCGACATGACAAATCCTCTTATTGATAGTAAATCTAATTCATTTATGTCCAGCATGCTATTAGAGCTTTTGTGACTGCTTTGCTTTGTTCCGTAGAAAGTTTCTCTTCACAATTGCCTTTGTGAACTGCTGACCGTTCTATGCGTCCGTCAAGGCTTCGCGTGAGATTCAACGATGTCCGGTTTCACGCGAAGGCGCGAAGCCGCGAAGCATACAATGATTCTTACAGCACTATTTCCATCATGTCGTGGCCCAGCGGCCATTTCTTGAGAGCCATTTCGTGGGGCGGATAAAGGTGGCTCAGGTGCGTGAGCAGAAGTCGTTTCGCGCCCAAACGTTCCCCCAAGGCCATGGCCTCGTCTGCCGTCATGTGCTTACTGATGGTGTAGCCCGGCGGAGTAATGGCATCCGCCAGCATCAAATCTGCATCTCTCATCAGCTCCAGGCTTTCCTCTGGGATCTCCATCTTGGTGTCGCTGGTAATAACCACCACTTTATTGCCGTCGTCTATCCGCACGCCTACCGTCTCCGTGGGCGGATGGTTGACGGGAAAGAGGGTGAACTGCATTCCAGCAATATCGAAGGGCTGATAGGCTAGGGCGTCATGGCGCACAGGATTTAGGAAATATAGATAGTTTAAGATATAGTCCATGGTGCCCTTCAAAGCATAGACATCAACATGACTTTGCACCCGGTGAAAATCCCCAAAGCCGGCATAATGATCATAATGGGCATGCGTCCAAATCACGCCGTCCACACTGGATATGTCCTTCTTCAAAAGCTGCCAGCGCAAATCAGGGCTGCTGTCCACCAAAACCCGGCCTTCATCTTCATCCGACTCGATAAGGATGGAAAACCTCATCCTGCGGCTGCGTCCTCCTCGCAAGGCATCCATGCAGGCCGGACACTTGCAGCCGATCTTGGGTGTGCCGATGGCGTCGCCCGTGCCCAGGAGCGTGACCTTCATGCCGTCCTCATGCCGTCCACATTTCGTACTTCATGCCGTAACGCTCCGCTTGTAATCAGAGATCCTGCGCCGGAACTCATCTACGGAAATATCCAGATCTTCCTGGGTTAGATGTCTGCGATCCTCCAGGAGGGCATTGAGCACGGCTTCCCTGATCACCAACCGGAGGTCCGAGCCAGAGTATCCCTCAGTCATTGCGGCGAGCTTGGCCGTATCTACATCGGCATCAATGCGAGACAATACCTTGTCCAGGATCATGCGCCTCATATCCTGGTCCGGCAGGGGGAAGCTCAATACCTTGTCAAACCTCCTCCAGGCAGCATAATCCAGGAGCTGAGGGTGATTGGTGGCCGCCAGAAGCAGAACGCCGTGCTCCACCAGGCTGATCTCATCTATGGCTTTTAGGAGCGAGTTGACGGCCCTCTTCATGGCTCCATGCTCATCCGAGGTCCTGGTCTTGGCCACGAAGTCGAACTCATCAATAAGCAGTATGCAGGGGGACAGCCTCTTGGCCAGCTCAAAGACCTTGTCGATGTTCTTAGAGGTCTCTCCCAAATACTGGCTGGTGATCATGGAGAGGCGAACCTCTACAATGGGAAGAGAAAACCAGCTGGAAAGAGCCCGGGCGGTAGAGGTCTTGCCTGTACCCGGCGGGCCGACAAAAAGAAGCTTGCCAATTTCATAGAGTCCGATCTCTCGCAGATATTGCCGGTTTTTCAGAGCCTTGCCCATCTTTTCTATCTCAGACTTCTGATCCTCAGTTAAAATCAGGCCGGCAATGTTGTCCCTCACATCCTCGGGGGCCTTGATGTAGGCCAGCTTGAGAAGATCTTCCGCCTCCTTGGAATCCTTACAAAGTTCCTTTATCTTGGCATCGATCCACTCCCGGTCGGCAGAGAGAGGCTTATTGGCTTTTCTGGCCTCAGCATAGCTCACATCCAGAGAATCATAGTTCTCATAGAAGTAGGCCAATGTGGGATTCGATTTGATCCGGGCCAGGTCCTTTTGATTGGCGAACCACTTGGCCGCCACATCAAACACAGTCAGCCGGAGCTGGGAGCCAAATTCCTCAAAAGCCACAAACGTAAGATCTTTTACGACCGCTTTGACATTCTCAATGCCATAAATCTTCTGTGCATCGGCGCTGGTTACATAAATCGGCCTTTTGACGCTCTTGGTCTGCACATCGAAGTAATGCTTGCGAATATTGGGGGGCAGGTCGTCTTCAGTCAAATTTTCTGTGCGGTTATAAATATCAGCAGTTAGCAGCAGCTCTGCAACATCAATAGCACCAAACTTCTCCAAGCCATTTTCTACGCCCATCTTTAAAGCTCCATGGAACTGAACTAAACTAGTGGCCTATAAAAAGAGATAAAGCTTTCCATTCGTCAAGTCTGCAATTCGTCAAGCTTCCCGGTTATTTATGGCCGCCCGGTAGGCCGCCAGGAGAAAACCGTAGAGTGTAGGGCCGATAATCACGCCGATGATCCCCACCACGAATATGGGGGCGGTATACGCGAGCAGTGTGACTATGGGGTGTATCCTGGCGCTCTTCATGGCCAGATGGGGGCGGATTACGTTCTCAGGTATCACCATGAGCGCCACCGTTCCGAATACCATGATTATCAGGAAACGGATCATGTCCCCCATGAACAGATAATAGAGAGCCATGGGAATGAATACGAAGGGCGGCCCGAGCATGGGGATGAGGGTAAAGATGCCCACAATTGCCCCCATCAAATAGGGATAGGGCACGCCCAGCATGGAAAAACCAATAGCTGCCAAAACGCCGCTTAACATAGATGTGGTGAAATAGACGGTGAAAAGGGTGTTATAGATGCTGTTTAGCTCGTGCAAAAAATCTACTACAATTCCTCGCTTCTGCTTGGGAATCAGGTCCACAGCCTTGGCCATGAACTCTTTGCCGTCTATAAGAATGTAGTACGTGAAGAATACCACTACTATCAACTGGGCAAAGAGCACAGGCAAATTGGAGGCAAATGAGGTTAGCTCTCTTTGTGCAATGGGAAAGAGCCAGGTGGCTATGGTTATGGGAATGTCGCTTATCTCCTGTACGTTTTTAAGTATAATGACATTTACATAATCATAAATCCAGCCGGGAAGGGCGCTCATGGCCCATTTGTCGATCTCCTGGGTTATGACAGTGAACTGGATGCCAGATAGGGCTCCGGACTTTTCCAGATTGGATATCTCCACCAGGAGCACAGTGGTGATGCCAAGCAATATGGCCAGAATAAAGATGAAGACAATCAATATGGAGAAAAATGAGGAGATCTGCTTTTGCCGGGTCAGACGAAAGAAGGCGGCATAAAGTGGCTTGAGGAGAAATACCATGACTATGCTCAGCAAAATAGTGGTTAGGAAATCCTTGGTCAGGTACACTGTGGCGAGAAAGACCAGAAAGACCAGGGCTCCTGCTGCCATGTCAAAGCGACGGCTGAAATCCATGGGTATGACTATCTCCTCCTAACAGTTAAAACTTTTCCATTTGATCTATTCCGGAATCAGTTTGCCGTCGATTCCCACCACATAGCTTTTTTGCGGCACGTTCTTTTCCGATCGCAACACAGCCTCCGCTACCAGGGTTTCAAGCTGGGAACAGCAGGGGACAGTCATATGCAGCACAGTAATGTCCCGGATCTCGTTGGCCTTGAGAATCTCGCTGAGTTTGTCCACAAAGGGTGCAGTATCATCCAGCTTGGGGCAACCCACCAGGGCGACTCTGCCTTGGATGAAATCTTTCTGAATGGCGGGATAGGCAAAGGCGGTGCAGTCCCCGGCCACCAGCAGGCGAGCGCCCTGCAGGTATGGGGCCCAGGGGCGAACCAGTTTCATCTGGATAGGCCAGCCGGAAAGCTCGTTTGCGTTGTCTTGTCCGGGCTTTATCTTCTCGTGTGAAAAATCCGGCTTTGCCCTTTGATCCGGCTTCAGGGTAATTGGCAGGGTGCAGGGCGTGACAGCGGCATCTACGCTTCTTGTCTTATGATTAGGCTCAAGCTTTTGGGCCAAACTTTTATCCTCTTTGGCCGCCTTCCCATCAAACATCGGAGCATTGCGCTCCTCGATAGTCAAGGCCCCTTGCGGGCAAGCAGCCAAACAGGCGCCCAGCCCATCGCAAAAGCTGTCGCTCACCACGCGAGCTTTTCCGTCTTTCAGCTCGATGGCGCCTTCAGCACAGGCGGTGATGCACTCGCCACAGCCATTGCACAGTAGCGGGTCTATCTTGATGATCTTTCTCATTAAGGCTTATTAGCCCTCTCAAGCCATAAAAACAATAGCATAAATTATGGCGCATCAAGCCAGGAACGGGCATATACCAGCCATCTATCTCCGCCGCATCTCCCCTCAGTCAGAGATAACAGATCGCAGGTTCTTCCATCAGGAAACGCGCACATTGTAATATCGCCATAGGGCGTATGAACGCTCCTAAGACTGCCTCCACTGCTCCGGCAGATCGTCGCGTCAGACTGCGGATACATGCTCTCGGGTTGCGTGACGTAGCTTGGCAAAATATTTGGTTTTAGGCTCCGGCTACAATCTCCCTGGAAAAATGCCTGGGAGTCGCACCAGCTCTTATCCGGGAACGTGCACATTCCCTGATCACCATTAATTCCGGAAGATGTGCTGTAAAGATAGCCGGACTTCACACAGTAGGAGCGTGCCTGGTCGGCAGAATCTTGTGCGACGACAGTCAGCATGCCTGAGGACAGAAATGCCAGGATACAGATGCCTGACAGAATATTCTCGACAAATTTCATTTCTTCATCCCTCCGATTATGGCACCACCAGGCCGAAAATTGCCCATCTCCAGTCAGTTCCCTTCATGCGAGGCGATTGATTTTGGCTTTCTTCAGGAAGCACTATTTGCACGCTCTCGCCAAAATTGCTGTAATCTGTCTGTTCATGTAAGGTCGATTGTATGGTAAAATTTTGCTCCTCTATCTTGAGGATCGAGGGTGTTAGGGTCAAGCTTGAATCAATTTCAATTCTCCTTAACAGAGAGGTCTGTTTGGAAATCCAGGCTGTAACTGAGACATTGCTGTTGCCCTGGATTGAGGTGTTGTCGAAGTCAAAGTTCTTGTTGTCAAATTCGTCGGGCAGTGGGAAGGGCGAAGAGAGGTATGATGCAAAGAGTTGCGTGCCCAAAATGGTCTCTTTGATCAAGGGGATCGGCTCTCCGGCAAGCTTGTAGCAGTCCTCACCGTCAATCGTCTCCGTGCCTGTGATCAACAGGTTGCTGTAGTTTAGGAGCGCCGCCTGGCCGGGAAGCTCGTTATAGTCCGCCATGACGGCATCCGGATTTGTGATGTTAAATTGGGTCCAGTTCTCTCCTTCTTTCCACAGCTCAGTACCGTTCAAGAAGTATCCTTGCCAGGTGAGGACTTGCCCATTTCCAATATCCGTAAGCCGATGGCTCCACCAGCCGGACTTCGCCGTCAGGTTCACTTTTCCTTTGGTGGCCTTAACTGCAGCGAATTTGTCTTGCAGCGATTCATTGCTGTAGATGATAGTGCTTTCTGCAGAGCGGGTGTAGGTGTAGGTGGTGAGATTATCTGCGGACCTTGTCATCATCTGCTTGAGCTGATCCACGCTGATATCCTCTGCAAAAGCAGCAGGGAGAAGCAGGGCGATAAAAGCGATGATCGTCAGAATAATTTTCATGCAAAACCTCCAGAGGTAGATGGGTTCAACTTAGCTATAAATATTTGTGTGTTTCCGGTTTTGAGTGGACGACACAAAATTATTCATTTAAAAAAATTTAATAATTCTGCGACATACATACCTGGAAGGACTTCTTCATTCCCACGTTTTCGGCCCTTCCATTCACGGGTTCTTTCTGCTCCTTCCCAGCACCATCTGCCTGGTAACCCTCTGTGCCTCAATATTGCGCCTGCATAAAGGACAGATCCGGATCCATTCCAGGCCATCCGAGTCCTTTTGCATGTTGTCAGGCAGAACTGACTCGATCCTCCTCAGCATGGGCTCTGTGGCATAGCGCGATCCACAGATCTTGCATGCTACCAGCTCAAAGGAAACATCCGGCTCCGGCACGCCCTCGTCGTATGGCACCAGCGTTAGCGCATGGCCCGGGCAAAACACCACGCATAGATCGCACTCCTCTTTGCACCTCTTCCAGTGCAGGCTTCGCATCTCTCTGGTATCGGTACGGATGATTTTTTGACTGGGACAGACATTGGAGCAGGATTGGCAGCCCAGACATAGATCTGCATCAACGTTTATCATCTTCCGCCTCCGCTAGCGGCTGCGCGCGCCGCTCGGGAGCGCGCCCGGCGAGACGCCTGCTGGAAATCAGTGGATAGAGCATTGGCCGGACAGGTGGTAACGCATGCAGGTGCGTTGCGGCCCTCGCACAGATCGCACTTGTGGGCGATCTTGTCCGTCCAGACCACTCCGAAGGGACAGGCCAGCCGGCATAGATCGCATCCAGTGCACTTTTTTGCATCAAAGACTGTGCGCTTCTCCTCATCCTTACGTAGCGCCCCGCTAAAGCAGGCCATGGCGCAACCGGCCTCCTCACATTGATGGCAAAATATGGGGACCGAGGCCTGATCTCCCACAAAATGCACATTGATGTGTCCGATGCCTTCGTGCACGCGCTGGCAGGCCACCTCGCAGGAGCGGCAGCCGATGCATCTAGAAATGTCAATGTAAACGGGCATTAAATCCCTCGTGAGGATGTTGGTTCCGGGGAAAAAGGAAGGGCATGAATACCACTCCTCTTTTCACGCTATTTAACAACGCGACATCGGCGGTATTGATCTCCCGAAAGAGATTCGTCTTCATAGTTTCATTCACACAAGCCTTCATCCCTGCCATCTCGTCCTCATTCCTGCTCGGTTTCCGTCATGCGACACCTGTGCACCTCTTCAACGCCATGCGCCTGCAAGGCTTCTTTCTCCTCCGCCTGGAAGGCAGAGAGGCGTGCCATGAGTAATTCGTAGTTCACCTGGTGACCGTCAAACTCCGGCCCGTCCACGCAGGCCAGCTTCGTCTCTCCACCCACTTCGACCCTGCAACTGCCGCACATGCCCGTGCCGTCAATCATGATAGGGTTGAGGCTGACGATGGTCTTAATCTGACGGGGCCGGGTGATATCGCTAACCAGTTTCATCATGGGCACGGGCCCGATGGCCACTACCAATCCCGGGGTCTCTCTTTGCAGTGCCTCCTCTAGAAGCTGTGTCACCAGTGCTTTCTGCCCCAATGAACCGTCATCCGTGCAGATCAAGAGCACATCGGAGACGGCGGCCATCTCCTCTTGAAGGATGACAAGCTCCTTTGTGCGTGCCCCCATGATGCTCACCACCCGGTTTCCCAGGCTCTTCAGCTTCTTGGCGATGGGATAGATTACAGCCAGGCCCGTCCCCCCTCCCACACAAATGGCTGTCCCCACTTTCCCTACTTCTGTAGGCCGGCCCAGGGGTCCGGCCACATTCAGATAATAGTCGCCCTCCTGCAGGGTCTTGAAGAGTGCCGTGGACCGGCCTACCTTGTGGAAGATGATGGTAATGGTCCCTTTCTTCGCATTTATGTCGGCCATGGTCATGGGGATACGCTCTCCACTCTCATTGGCCCTGAGAATCACGAACTGCCCCGGCTGGGCAATTCGGGCGATCTTGGGCGCCTCAATCTCATTGAGAATGATATCTCCGCCCGCCATCTCCCTGCGCCCCACTATCCTGTACATGCGAGCCTCAGCGAAGGGTATGTTGTTCATATAAAAATTTCATTGGCGATAAACTTCCCTGCTTAATATTATTATCATTAAAATAAAATATCGTCTTTATATGATCTTCCGTCGTCAGCCTTACAGCTCGTAGACCAGAGGATTTCTTATCATCCCTCTTTCTCATCTTCCGCGGTGTGTGCGTTAGGCAAGAAATCTTGCTCTTTGTCGTTTCCTCTTATATTCTCCACATCGTATCCGGTTTCTTTCGAAACTTTTGATTCCAGAACCCACATAATTTGCTCTGGCTCATACGTGCCTCCAGTGGAATAACACCTTACCATTGGAGCGCCGATAAATTCTACCCGTAAATTGCACAGCGGGCAAATCGCTACTACAACTTCTCCTTTTTCATTCTTCTTTTTGGTATTAAACATGGGTTTTCATCTCCTTAAAGCGTTATAATCATGACAGGGGTACGATTCATCCCCCGCCTGAAGTCTGGGGTCTTCTCTACCCCTGTACCCCAAACGAGATAAACATTCGGTCTGGCTACTCAAAGTAAGTATTGGCTCAAACAGGATCTAAAATGTTTCTCGCCTCATGTCTCGCGTTTTTCATTTTGCTTTTATGAATCCCTCCGCGATTCTGTTCGTCAAGACCCAAAAGTCACTCGTGGCAAAACTCCTAAAGCATAGATAGATAAGCAAAAAAGAAGGATACCGCAAAGGAAGGTTTTAGGCCATGTCCAAGACAGAGACGTTTCTAAAAGAGGCATTTGCCGGCGAGTCGCAGGCCAATCGCAAGTACAGCGCTTTTGCAGCCAAAGCGGATAAAGAAGGATTTGCCCAGGCGGCCAGGCTCTTTCGGGCGGCTGCGGCAGCAGAAGAGGTTCATGCCGTAAATCATCTGCGAGTTTTAAAAGGCATCAAGTCCACCAAAGAGAACATGCAAGCGGCCATATCCGGAGAGGACGAGGAATGGGAAGCAATGTACCCGGAGATGATTAAGACTGCCAAGGCAGAAGGCAATAAGGCGGCAGAAACATCCTTCCACTACGCCAATGAGGTGGAGAAGATTCACTCCCAGCTCTACAGGAAGCTCTTAGCAGACCTTAGCTTTGGCCAGGAGACTTTCCCCTACTACGTCTGCCCCTACTGCGGCAATACGGTGGAGCGAGAAGCGCCCGATGTATGTCCCGTCTGCGGATGCGAAGGCAAGCTCTTCATGAAAGTTGATTGATCGTTCTATTTTATAGAGGAGACGTATAGGCCAGTCTCCTCTCGCCTTATAATTTTATAAGCTTTGAGGCCCATAATACATTACTATGAGCAATGATTTGCAGGGACCCAGTCGCGAAAGCCCGGAAAATGACGTATTAAAGAACATCTATTCTCGCCGCTCAGTCAGGGGAAGACAAATTGCAAAATGATGAATCGAAAGATAATTCAATCAGGGTCGATCTTGTGCGATCCTGGCAAGAGGAAGAGATCGTGGATCTCTATCGGGACGCAGGCTGGTGGAAGGAGGATATGGATGCAAGCAGAATCAATGATTTGATCAGGGGAAGCTTTCTATTCGCCGTGGCGATTGATATTTCTACCGGCAGGGCCGTGGGTATGGGCCGTGTGATATCCGATGGGATTGCAGATGCGTATATTCAGGATCTGGTGGTGCAGGGTGACAAGAGGAGCTGGGGTGTGGGGAAAATGATTCTCAACAGGCTTTTAGAGGAGTGCAGATTTCAGAAGATCACCTGGATAGGCCTGATAGCGGAGCCGGGCAAAGAGGAGTTTTATGGATCGCAGGGATTTGCACCCATGCCCGGGCATGTGCCCATGCTCTTTCATGAAGATGCAAAGGAGGTAAGAGTATGCTGAGCGCCGCAGATTTCAAGCCTGTCACACTTTCGGACCGGGATTTCTTTCGCCGGCATTACCTGAGCTATTCGCAAGATCATAGCGATAATACCTTCACCAACATGGTCTGCTGGAATGATTATGCCCATTACAGGTACGCCTACGTGGAAGGCTGCATAGTCCTTTGCAGCACCATTGCAGAAATGACGCGCTACCGTCCTCCCATCGGCCCTAGAAATTCCGAGCTTCTCACAGACGTCCTGAGGCTTGCCGCCAAGAGCGAGGAAGAGCATCCTTTCGTAATCCTGGACCCGGAGACAAAAGAGTGGATGACCGGGCTCTATCCTGATCTGCAATTTCATGCAGAGAGAAAGTACTTTGATTATGTCTATCTGGCCTCGGATCTGGCGGAATTGCCGGGCAAGAAATATCTAACCATCCGGCATCAACTTAACAAATTTCAGAAGACTTGCATGCCCCAGATCGAGATGATCTCTGAAGAAAATCTAGGCGAGATCAAGGATTTTCTGGATCTGTGGTGCGACTGGAAGGACTGCGACTCCGATCCGGTGCTTGCTAGCGAGAAGGAGGCAGTGTCCTTTGCCCTATCTTATTATAATGAGTTGCAGCTCTCCGGCATTGTCATCCGGGCCAATGGCAAGATCGGGGCCATGTCCCTCTTTGAAGGGCTAAACAAAGATACGGCACTGGTGCATTTCGAGAAGGGCCTTCCCGATTGCAAAGGAATCTACCGGGCCGTCAATGCCGAGACTGCCAGGATCCTGGCCAAAGATTATATCTACATCAACCGGGAGAGCGACATGGGCGTGGAGGGCATCCGCGAGGCGAAGACACGATACCATCCCCATCACATGGTAGAGGTGCATATGCTCAAGAGAGATGAGCTGGAGACTGTGCTGTAAAGCTTGTTAGTCCAGAAGCTCGTAGACTGCTCTGGCCGGAACATTTAGGATTCGCGTGGTTATTTCTACGAATAGATCTTCCTGCTGCTTTCTATCCATGCCGAATTTGTCATCCAGGGCCAGTCTTTCCATCTCTAGAGCAATAAGCCTTGTCTGAATCTGGGCAATTTTATGGCGAATTCCCAGCTGTGCAATAACATTCATGAAATAACCGATACTGAGTGGCTTTTCCGATGACAAATTCTTGATGAGGCCGCACTCGATACAATAAGGGTGGGGTTTTAGTCCTCGTTCTCTGCCTTCAAAGTAGTAAGTCAGCCAGATCTTCTCTCTGCTGCCGGATATCTTGTGCTCACAACCAGACATCTAATAATTCCCTCTTCTCTAATTAGGGTCTAGAATTCGAAGCATTAATACTTTTTGCAGGATGGAAATATAATAATAATCTCTACTAAAAAAAAGAGGGTGATATCCCACTTACAGATCAATGCGTGGGATATTCTCTACGGATTCTGGATTGGCCAGAGCAGACAGGTCTCCGGTCTCTTTGCCCAGGGCCTTGGCCTTGATGACACGGCGCATGATCTTGCCGGACCGGGTCTTGGGGACGTCCTTCACGAAGTAGACCTTGTCGGGGTAAGCGACTGGGCCCAGAACCTTCCGAACGTGGGTGGAGATCTCCTTGGCAAGCTCTGGAGACTCGGCAATGCCATCCTTGAGAATGACGAAGGCCACGATCTTCTCGCCCTTGACTTCATCGGGCTGGCCGACTACGGCTGCCTCGGCGACCTTGGGGTGAGAAACGGCGGCGGACTCGACCTCTGCGTTGGAGATTCTGTGTCCTGCTACCTTCAGCACATCATCGATTCTGCCCTGGATCCACCAGTAGCCATCCTTGTCGCGGGTGGCTTTGTCTCCAGCCAGGTATGTGCCGGGCTTGACCTGCCAGTACATATCCCAGTACTCCTTCTGGTACCTGACGGTATCCCTGAAGAAGGCCCTGAGCATAGACGGCCAGGGTGTCTTCTGAACGACGTTGCCGCCGTAGCCCAGTGGCACGGAGTTGGCATCCTCGTCGAAGATATCGGTGTTGAATCCTGGGAGGGGGAAGCATACGGAACCGGGCTTCTCGGGTGTCATGACCAGAGGGGCAATGACGTGGCATCCGGTCTCAGTCTGCCACCAGGTATCAATGATGGGTGCCTGGTCGGCGCCGATGTTCTTCCGGTACCACATATAGGCTTCTGGGTTGAGGGGCTCGCCCACAGATGCCAGAATTCTGATTGAGGAGAGGTCGAACTTCTTGACGAATGCCTCGCCTGTCTTCATGAACATCCTGATGGCGGTTGGTGCGGTGTACAGGATAGATACGCCGTACTGCTCAATTATAGACCACCAGCGACCCAGATCGGGGAAGTCGGGAGATCCCTCGTAAAGGATGCTGGAAGCGCCTAGGCAGAGAGGGCCGTATACTACGTAGCTGTGGCCGGTGATCCAGCCGCAGTCTGCGGTGCACCAGAAGACATCGTGATCATGGATATCCAGTACCCAGGCAGCGGTCTGAGCCGGAGCGACGGCGTATCCACCGTGGACGTGCTCAATACCCTTGGGCTTGCCGGTTGTGCCGGATGTGTACAGAATGAATAGCCTATCCTCTGGATCGAGCTTTGCGGTCTCGCACTCTGCGGACTGGCCAGCTACGAAATCATTGTAGAAGACATCGCGTCCCTCGGTCATGGGTACGGTAACGCCGGTTCTCTTGACGACTACTACCTTCTTGACGGTGGGGGCAGTCTTCATGGCCTCATCTACATTGGGCTTGAGGGGCAGTGGCTTGCCGCGCCTGAAGAAGCCGTCGGCGGTGACGACAACCTTGGCCTCAGCATCGTTGACCCTGCTTGCCAGGCCACCGGAGGAGAATCCGGAGAAGACGATGGTGTGAATGGCTCCGATCTTGGCGCATGCCAGCATGGTGATGGGCAGCTCAGGGATCATGGGCAGGTATGCGACTACTCGGTCTCCCTTCTCTACGCCAACGCTCTTGAGGGCATTGGCCATCTTGTTGACCTCTCGGTACAGCTCGTAGTAGGTGATGGTCCGATTGTCGCCCACGGGCTCGCCGATGAAGTAGTAGGCTACCTTGTTCCGGTTTGCGGACTTGGCATGCCTGTCTACGGCGTTGTATACTACATTGATCTTGCCGCCGGTGAACCACTTGTAGTAGGGCATGGCGGAGTCGTCAAGAACCTGGGTGTAGGGCTGGTACCAATCAGCGTAGGTCTTAGCCATCTCATCCCAGAACTCAATGTAATTATCCGAGCACCACTTGCGCATCTCGGTCTCAGTCTTGAAGCCCTTTTTCTTCATCCACTGATACGCATTGGATTGCTCTATTATCGCCTGTGGGGTGTTGAAAATCCTGGTTTCTTCTTGCAGCGAAGCCGTTTTTGCTGTGTCAGCCAATTTCATACCTCCTTAAGATCAAGTGTTTCCCCAATCTGTTGTGTCCGGGCCTATTTGTGTAGAATCATTGCTTGTACCTCTCTTTTGCCTTTGCCCTGACAACCACTCGACAAAGTGCGGAATGGTATTGGGAAACATCGGCTCCAAACCTACCTGATCATTTATAAAGTTATCGCGATAAAAATCATAATGATCTTTAATCATAATTATTTTTCACTAAAAATATCAATTGGAGCAAATAATTGATTGTGTTGCAACTGCCGACCCATTTTTTCATAATCTTTAAATAAAAAGAAAAAAAGGTTTATTCCGCTCACTTGATGAGCGGAATGGCCTCTACTGCATCGGGGTTAGCCAGAGCGGAGATATCTCCTGTTGGCTGGCCCAGTGCCTTGGCCTTGATGACGCGGCGCATGATCTTGCCGGATCTGGTCTTGGGGACATCATTCACGAAGTAAATCGCTTCAGGACTGGCTATTGGTCCCAGGGCTTTCCTCACATGCTTAACCAGTTCCTTCTTTAGTTCATCGCTCTCCTCGTTTCCGGTTCTGAGTGTAACGAAGGCTACGATGACCTCGCCCTTGATCTCGTCGGGCTTGCCGATGACGGCTGCCTCGGCGACCTTGGGATGAGATACCAGAGCGGACTCAACCTCAGCGTTGGAGAGCCTGTGTCCTGCTACCTTCAGCACATCGTCGATCCTGCCCTGGATGGTGATATATCCATCCTTGTCCTTGGTGGCCTTGTCGCCGGCCAGATATGTGCCAGGCCTGATCTGCCAGTACATATCCCAGTATTCTTTCTGGTACCGGACAGTGTCTTTGTAGAAGGCACGAAGCATAGACGGCCAGGGTGTATTGCTGACGATGTTGCCTCCGGAGCCTGCCGGCACGGGGTTGGCATCCTCATCCAGGATATCGATGTTGAATCCGGGCAATGGGAATGTCGGGGATCCGGGCTTGAGCGGGGTGATGGGCAGAGGAGAAATCAGGAAGCATCCGGTCTCGGTTTGCCACCAGGTGTCCATGATCTGCAGCTTGCCGCCACCGAAGTTGTTCCTGTACCACATCCAGGCTTCTGGATTGATGGGCTCGCCCACTGATCCAAGCAGCCTCAAGCATGAGATGTCGTGCGTCTTAGGCCACTGATCTCCGGCCTTCATGAACATCCTTACGGCTGTAGGTGCGGTGTAGAGTATAGACACCTTGTTCTCACTGATGATCTTGAACCACCTGCTGAAGTCGGGATAGTCAGGGGAACCCTCGTAGATCATGACTGTAGCACCGAGGCAGAGTGGCCCATAGACCACGTAGCTGTGGCCGGTGATCCATCCAACGTCAGCTGTGCACCACCAGACATCAGTTTCTTTGATGTCGAAGACCCAGGAAAGTGTCTGAGCAGGAGTTACGCAGTAGCCGCCATGAACGTGCTCAATACCCTTGGGCTTGCCGGTAGTGCCGGAGGTGTAAAGGATAAACAGCCGATCTTCGCCGTCCATCTTCTCGCACTCGCACACATCGGACTGCTTGGCTACCAGTTCGTGGTACCAGACATCTTTGCCTTCTTTCATGGGTACTTCTATGCCCGCCCTCTTCACCACGACTACGTTCTTGACGCTTGGGGTGTTGGCGGTAGCATCATCCACGTTGGGCTTGAGGGGCAGTGGCTTGCCGCGCCTGAAGAAGCCGTCCGTAGTAATTACTACCTTGGACTCGGCATCGAGAACCCTGCTGTTCAGGCCACCAGAGGAGAATCCTGAGAATACCACACTGTGTATGGCGCCAATCTTTGCGCAAGCAAGCATGGCAATAGGTGTCTCGGGGATCATGGGCATATATATGCTGACTCTATCGCCCTTGACAACACCCAAGCTCTTCAGGCCGTTTGCAAACCTGTTGACCCTCTTAGCCAGATCGGCATAGGTGATCCTCTCGGTAGGCTGATCGACGGGCTCAGGTACAAATATGTAGGCTACCTTGTCCTTTTTGGCACCTGCTGCATGCCTGTCCACTGCATTATAGGTCACGTTGCACTTGCCGCCCACGAACCACTTGGCGTAGGGTGGGACCCAGTTGAGGACCTGTGCGTAGGGCTCGAACCAGTCGGCATAGGTCTTGGCCATCTCATCCCAGAACTGCAAGTAATTCTGGCCGGTCCAGGCACGCATCTCGCGCTCGGTCTTGAAGCCCTTTTTCTTCATCCACGCCATGACATTAGAATTCTCAACGAGCTCCTTGGACGGCTCGAATACTCTCGTCTCCTCATAAAGAACAGACGTTGTTGCTTTTTGCTCAGCCAATTTAGTAACCTCCGTTTGAATCCCCACGTCTTCCCAGACTCCCACAAATCTGTCTGGATGCCTGCCCAAAGCCTTGGGACAGACGCCCAGCAGCATCTTTCCTTTCTATTCCAGGACCAAAAGCGGGAGTCTCTGGGAATACTGTAGCGATCGATAATTATCCTGGTTTTTCATTTATAAAGTTGTCGAGGTAACTTTATCCACTGATTGATTATTATCATTATTGATGTGCAAAATAGCAAATTTCCTAAATTATTTCAGTGATT
>JANYKI010000032.1 GCA_025361645.1 Methanothrix sp. | reverse complement strand
TCCTTGGTCAGGCAGTACGTCGAAATAATCGAAGGTCTGCCTGAGATGAAGGTGGGATAGAAAAGATGATATTCAAGGAAATCGCTAACATGGAGAGTGTAGGGGTCATTTGTCACTATTAGCATTTATGAAATATATAACAATTTAGCAGATAATTATCTGCTTAAATCCATATATTTCAGTGCAAAAGTTTTTGCTTCTGCAATTACCTCATATGTTTCAGATCCTTCGACCGGCACAACATCGAAAAGTGCTGCAAAAATTGAGCAATTGATTGCTCAGCTTCTTGCTGCTCTCTTTCTGATTGCTGTTACTAAGACGATAATACGAGAGATTATATAATATGTGTTATATATAATATGATTATGCCACGGAATTTCGTCACACCTCCTGGAGGGAGACGAAAACGGAACGGCCCGGTGCAGAGGCGCTGCAAGTCTTAATGGATAGAAATGTGGCTAATTGTCTTGGTCAACGGGCCAGGCATGCCAGCAGGCGGCCCCATCAGCACCGACCATAGATACCTTCGCTTTCACGGCAGAAATTGCGACATATTGAATATGCTGGCTCTGCCCCATGAAGATAAACAGATAACGCTGCAAAAACAATAACTATGAGGAGCTTTTGATTTTATGCATCTCAAAGAAAAGCTGCAGGGAGTAGTGCCAGAGGAGTGCCGGAGCAAACTCTCGAATCGCTTTCATGTCATTGGGAATATTGCCATACTCACACTTCCCCTAGTGCTGGCAGGATACAAGACGGAGATTGCGAAGGCTGTGCTCTCTTCCGGCAAGAGCATTCATACCGTGCTCAATAAAACCACCAAGCTGCAAGGTGAGAGAAGGGTGGCAAGCTTTGAGCTCTTAGCCGGTGTCGGCAATACCGTCACCACGCATAAGGAATTCGGCTTTCTCTACCGTCTGGATGTAGCAAACGTCTTCTTTAACAGCCATCTCGGCTACGAGAGAATGAGGGTAGCGGCAGCAGTCCTGGCCGGGGAGGATGTGCTGCTTCCTTTCGCGGGTGCGGGACCGTTTGCCGTTCCCCTGGCAGCTTATGGCGCTCATGTCCTGGCCCTGGAGAAAAGTCGCGAAGCGTGCCTTTACCTGTCGGAGAACGCCAGGCTGAATCGAGTGGAAAAGATGATCGCGATAATAAACGCGGATGCCTTTCACATGGCCAAGCTGCTCCGAAAGGATTTTCACAGGGCCGTCATTCCCGCGCCCTACGGAGCAGACGGGATTTTAGAAACCGTATTGCCCCTGGTGAAATCCCGGGGAATTTTACACTTTTATACCTTCAAGAAGCTTCATCAGATCGAGCCGCTCAAGAAGAGCTACCAAGATCTGGGCCTGGAGGTTATGCATGCTCGACGCTGCGGCAATGTTGCTCCCGGCGTCTGCCGCTGGGTCTTTGATCTGGCGAAATCTTGAATATGGAAACCCTTAAATACGGCGATTGACGTATGGATGTATTGGCAAAGGTCGAAGACTCATTTCTTTCCCTCCGATGACTTTTGCCTCCCTCCTATTACACAATTTAGAAACGCAGCCCCCCTCTGCAGCGGCTTTCATCTCAGACTCCGCGCATAATATCTCCTCATAGTAGCGACGATATCGCAGCCAGGGCATAGGCCGCCAGGCCCAGCAGGCTGAGGGGCAGAGTGTATCCCATAACCGTTTCCTTCATGCTAGCCCCTGTGGAACTTTTGATGAGCCAGAAGTAGGGATCGGTGACATAGGAGAACATGAAAGCTCCGGATGCAATGAGCAGGGCTAAAGTTACTCCAGGGAGCGGATAGCCGGCCAGGATCTGCACGGCAACTGTTGCCGTCACCACCCTGGACCCCTGAGCGAGTTGCAGGGCGGCAGATACCAGGAAGGGCAATAGCAAAGCTGGCAGAAAATGTCCCACGCGAAAGATCTCCTGACCAAGATCGCTTTGCGTCACCACATAGCCGAAAGCACCCGCACCGCACAGGTCCAGCAATATCACGCCGGATCTTCGCCCGGCCACATGAATCAGCTCATGCATCATCTTTCTCTCCAGTGCCAAACAGAGCATGGCCCCCAGGAGCAGGGCAATGCCCGGATCGGCAAGAAGGCGCGTTTTCTCATGCAGGCCGCCAAATAGTATCAGGATTATTGGTACCAGCAGAGGGGCCCAGGCACGTGACCGGCTCATTTTAGGGGGGACCCTGATCTCTCTTAATTCCGCTTCCTCAATATCCGGGAAAAAATGCTTCATAAGGATGTAGGCCAGGGCGAACAAAACCAATGAGATGGGAATGCCGCGCATGAGCAGATCGTAGGGTGCCGCCGGTAGGCCCGTGGAGAGGGTGATCATGACCGGGGAGGGATAGATGAGGTTGAAAGAAATTATGGAGCAGGCCGCCGTCATGAAAAGGGCCCTTTTGCCGTTCGGGCTGTCTTTTCCGGCCAGGCCGCTTACCACCGGCTGCAAAATCATGTAGGCGGTGATGCTGCACATCACAGGCAGCGAGATGAGGTAGCCGGCCGCTCCGCCGATGAGCAAGCTCTTGTCAGCCAGTCGCCCCAGGTCGGCAACGATTCGCTCCAGGCTCTGTGTGCTGCGCAGATACTCCGCCAGCAGGGCACCGCTGAATACTACTATGGCCAGGGAGGAAAAGATCCTGGATAGGCCCGTGGAGATATATCCCAGCAACTCTCCGTTCATGCCCACCAGTAGGCCAAAGACGATAGAGGAGATGATTAAACTTAAGAACGGACCAAGCCTGGGTATGATCAAACTGACGAAAATTACGGCTGCCAGAAAAGCAAGGAACGGGTCCATAATGTCAAGTATATCTTCTTAGCTATAAAACCATAATTATGCCTGCCATGGTTTTTTCCACTAAACATCCGAAACGCATTTATAGATAGAAATATAAAAAAGGCAGAGAAGGGATTTAGTCTTATTTAAATCAGCCCAGATCGTGGATCGCGATCCCGGCAAGGGATAGTTTGGCAGGGGAAGGGAGTAGTGGCATGAGTAGAGGTAGCTTTAGGAGTAGACTACCTCGGGGGAGGCTTGACTATAAGGTAAGTCCGGCACTCCTGGGCGTAGCCATGTTCTTAGTTATTCTAGTTCCATCTCTATTCTATATATTTCCAAATGTCCTCGACTCTTCGCAATCATATTCTCCGGAATTGTTATCCCGCCTCGAATTAAAATCAAGCCCTCTTCCCCCCCCAGACGATCCTAATGCATTGCAAAATGTCGCCTCCGATGGGGCATCTCTTTTGGCCACCGTCCAACAGTCGCCCGAAATGTCTCAGGTCTACCTGGAGAACACCGGCTCCTTGGAGCTGCATCAGGTGCAGATTGTGGGCGGGGGAAGGTCCTTAGGCATACTATCTGAGCTTGTCTGCGGCGAGAAGAAGGTGCTGGCCGTCAGCGGCTCCCCGAAGGAACTGCGGGTGTCTGCGCTCGATCCAACCAACGGAGAGGTCTTGGCTCGCGTCCAGTATATCTCGCCAGCCACAAGCGAAGCTTGCGCAAGCGAGGATATCACAAGCCCCGTTTCCAGTGAAGAGGTGCTGAGCACCAAATCAGCACCATCCATTGCACCCACCTTTTCCGGGTCGGCAGGTACCGACGCCGCGGCACCGACTCCCATTGATCGGCCCGGAAGAGAGATGTCAGAAATATCTGCACTCCTGCTGACCATAACTGCCAATAAGTCGGAAGGCAGAGCAGGAGAGGTCGTAGGCTACCGATGCCTGGCGAAAAACCAGGGGGCTTTGGAACTGTCTGACATCCAGATCTCTTGCGCCGGAAAGGTGGCCTCCACAAAGTATCTGCCTGCCGGCCAGGAGCTTTTCCTGGATGGAGCCATGCCGATTGAGAATAATACCAGGCTATCGGCCGGCGTGCGAGCTTTGGATGCCAAGGGCGGGGTCTACACTAACAATACGTCTTTCGACATCTGGAAGATCTCTCCTTTCCTCAGGCTTATGGTTACTGCCCCCCCGCGACTGCACCGCGGCGAGAAGGTTTCCCTGCAAATTCGCATTGAAAATAATGGGGAGGAAAACCTCACCGATATTCTTGTCAGGGATAGTTTGGGGGAGATCGGACGGATAGCTCAACTTCCAGCGGGCGATTTTCAGGTGCTGCAAAAGGACGTGACGGTCTTTCAGAGCCAGCAGGACGCGTTTTCGGTTATCGCCCATGATCAGGCAGGAGCAGAGGTCTATGCCAGTGAGAAGTTCGGCCTTCGGGTACTAAACTCCTCGCTCTTGATACAGGGCGATCCTTCTGAGGTCAGGATTTCTCCAGGAGAGCCCGCCGAGGTGACCTGGATCTTGAGCAACAGCGGAGAGGAATTCCTGCAAAATATTACCTTAGAGGGAGACGGGAAGAGGCGCATTCTCAAGGAACTGGCCCCCGGCCAATCAGTAAAGATGGCGGCCATTTACACCAAGAACTCTACCACCTGGATAAACGTTACTGCAAAGGGAGTTGATAGCAACGGTTTTGAGGCAGTCAGCACAGCTGGCGTGCTTTTAATGTCCGTTTTGCCCGGCATCACTTTGAAGCTCATGCCCACAGAGATAGAGGTAAGCCCTGGTGAGGCGGCAGAGATCAGTGTCCTTATCACCAATTCCGGAGACGATCGCCTGGAGGACGTTGTTTTAACTTTGAACGGCTCCACGCGATCATCCCTGGGCAGCATGCAGCCGGGTGAGTTCCGTGTGATAAATTCTAAAACCGTGATCTTCGATAATTGCACAATTCAATTTGAGGCCAGGGGAAAAGACTCGCGCGGCCTGACATTATCAGACGGATCTGCGGTCAAGGTGGCGGCGGTTGTTGCCGCACTCAAGATATTCGTCAGCTCTTCGCCGCCTGCCATAGTACCGGGAGAAAAGAGCCTTCTCACCTGCACCGTGGCCAACACCGGCATTGTCCCTCTTTACAGCATATTCGTAATCAGTAAACGGCTGGGGGCCCTCGGCAATATCGAATATCTTTCTCCCAAGCGCCAGATGACGGTCACTCTGGAAAAAATGGTGGGCGAAGCTATCGATGATACCATAATCGCAGAAGGCTTCACTCAGGACAAGAAGCCCGTGCGCGGCACTTTTGGCCTGAGCCTGAAGCTTCTTCGTTCTCCCGGTCAGGTCCAGGACGAGGCGGAGAGTCGCGCATCCAGTCCATTGCTGCCGTCTGCCGTGACGATGGCTTCGGCCAACATCAGCTTCGGCAATTTCAGCCTGCCCTTCAATCTGCCTGCCCAGGAGGAGACGTCCTCCGAGGTATCGAGAACGATGGCCAATGATGTGGACCGCACGGCAACAAAGCAAAACAATGTAGTATTGGATAAAATTGCTAACCTGCTGCACTATGTGGAAAGGCTTCTGGGATTGAATGGTAGCGAGAGTGATCCCCAAGGCGAGAATGAAGCCCAATCGTATGACGCCCCAAAGCTCTCTCCTGCGGGAAAAGATAGCCTGCCCGGATCTAAAAATTACGAGCTATCCATTGCGGGAGTGAAGGGCTCAGAGCATGGAGCCATATCTATTCTGGATGTCAACGCCTTGCCTTCTCAGCCCGCCGCCAATGAGCCGGTCAAGGTGACTGCGCACCTGCAAAGCCCGGATGGAATAAAGTCTGCCTTGGTGAAATACGGCCTGTCTGAGCTGCCCCTCACCAGGCAGGATATGCAAAGCGTTAATCGGGTCTATGACTGCGCCCTTCTTCTGGAATCGGGCAGCCAGGAAGACGGATACTGGAGCGGCACCATTCCCGGCCGGGGGCCGGGCACCTACATGCCACTTTCCGTTTTCATAACGGGCACATCGAGCACTGCTGAAGGCGGACCTTATTTGATCCACTGGAGTACAGTCAACTCCGTCCAGGAACGGACAATCGTCGCCCCTTCCGGAAGAAACGGCATGCTCTTCATTGAGTCCTCATCCGTAAAAGGCAGAGGCGAGGTCTCCATCAAGGATACCATCCAGGGATCGACGATGCAGTTCAATGAGAAGATAATGGGCAACGGCTCCATCAGCCTGGAGACGCTGCGCACCATTGATCGCAGTGGATCGGTAGACAATTTCACCGAGAAGAAGGATCTGGTTTTTACCGGCGGCAATCTCAAAGGCCATAAGACATTGGCTTCTCCTAACTTCCAGGGGGGCTTGGGAGCCTCGGTCACGGAGAGGTTCAACTTGAGCCACGTAGACAAGAGCGAGACCTCCAGCGTTCGCAGCAACAATTTTGCCAACAATACTTTGTCCTTCAAGACGGACCAGGCCTTTGATGGAACCTGGAACATCCAGACCAAGTATGCCAAGTTCTACAAGAAGATCAAGGCCGATCAGAAGTACACAGGCTCCTTCCAGACCCAGAAGGATATCGAGTTCTCGGATGCGGGACAGAAATAGAAAAGACTTTAGAGCAACCGACATCAAGGTGGTACGTCGTCGCTAATCATGTTGGAATACTTCGAATTATCTCTATGAGCTAGTAATAAATTATCTTGTCGATCCGAATGGCGGACTGAAACAGCTTCGTACGAATTTCTTAAACTTCGTGATGCATACCGACCAGGATTTGTTCGATCGGGCGTATGCATACATCCGCCAGTACTACGAATGGATTACCACGTGATAAAGGCCTTCGGCAAAGAGATGGCGGTCCGGCGAGCCTAAGGCTCAGGCCTTCTCCACCTCTTCCTTTACCAGCCGGTGCACCTCGCCAGCATCTGCCTTGCCGCGCGTCTTCTTCATGACCAAACCCACTACGAAGTTCAGGGCCCGCTCGCTGCCTGCTTTGTAGTCCGCGACAGCCGCCGCGCTCTCCGCCACGGCTTCACGCACCGCTTTTTGCACGGCATCGTCCTCCGCTTTGCAAAGACCCAGTTCCTGCACGATCTTGCTCGGCGAGCCATCTATCTCTATCCCTATCCGGTCCAGCAGAGTGCGTATGATCTGCACCGCTCCGTCCTCGCTGATCTTGCTCTGCTCCAGCATTTGCACAATCTCGGCCATGTGCTCTTCTCGGAAGCTCTCAATACCGAGGTCGCGATAGTTCAGCTCGCCCTTGAGCACATCCGCAATCCAGACTGCGGCCAGCTTGGGTGCGGCCCGCGCGGCAACGGCTTCGTAGAAGTTGGCCAGCTTGATCTCTGAGGTTAAGGATTTGGCATGATCATCCGCCAGGCTGTACTGATTGACAAACCTCTCTCGCTTGACATCAGGCAGCTCCGGCAGCTCCGCCCGTATGGCCGGCACCCAGGGAGCAATGCGCATGACCGCCAGATCGCACTCCGGGAAGTAGCGGTAGTCGTGCGCGCCCACTTTGCTTCTGATGGAGACGGTGATGTTACGTAGCTCATCGAAGTGGCGCGTCTCCTGCACCACTTTGATGTTCCTGCGCTGCAAGTTCTTTTGCCGGGTGATCTCATAGGAGAGGGCTTTTTCCACGCCCTTGAAGCCGGTGATGTTCTTGACCTCGGATCGGTCTCCCCCTTTGAGGGAGATGTTGGCATCTATGCGCATGGACCCTTCCTGTGTGCCGTCGAAGACATCCAGATAATCGAGAATGCTTTTGAGCTTGTCCAGGAAGACGCGCGCTTCTTTGGGTGAGCACAGGTCCGGTTCGGTTACCACTTCCAGGAGCGGCATGCCGCAGCGGTTGTAGTCCACCATGGTGTACTTGGCCTTGTCAATGGTGCCGGCATGCACCAGCCGACCGGGGTCCTCTTCCATATGCGCCCGGTTGATGCGAATATTTCGTTCCGCGCCATTGTCGCCCAGGATCATGATGTGACCCTTTGTGGCCAGGGGATAGTCGTACTGGCTGATCTGAAAGCCCTTGGGAAGGTCGGGGTAGTAGTAGTTCTTCCTATAGAAGAGCGTCTCCTCTTCAATTTTGCAGTTCAAGGCCAGGCCCACCTTGATGCCATACTCCACTGCTTTCTTGTTGATCACGGGCAGAGAGCCGGGCAGTCCCAGGCAGACGGGGCAGGTATGGCTGTTGGGCAGAGAATCGTGGTAGGCCGTGGAGCAGCCGCAGAACATCTTGGATTGCAGGCGGTTGAGCTGCACGTGTATCTCAAGACCAATGATGACGTCATCCATTCTAGATCACCTCCGGCTTGGCTTCATGGAAGGGTGTGGCCGCCTCGAATGCCTGCGCTGCGCGCAGGACCGCCGCCTCGCCGAAATGCGGGCCTATGAGCTGCAGGCCCACGGGCAGATGTCCGGCAAAGCCGCAGGGTACAGAGATGGCGGGAACACCTGCTAAATTGATGGGCACGGTGAAGACATCGGCCATATAGAGGGAGAGCGGATCGTTGATGCGCTCGCCAATCTTGAAGGCGGGAATGGGCATGGTTGGCGAAGCGAGAAGATCTACATCTTTGAAGGCGCAGAGGAAGTCCTCTTTGATGAGCGTTCTCACCTGGAGAGCTTTGAGGTAGTAGCGGCCGTAATAGCCGGCGGAGAGGGCATAGGTTCCCAGCATTATGCGCCTCTTCACCTCTGGGCCGAAACCTTTGGCGCGGATTTCTGAAAAAGTAGTATGCCAGTCCTTGTCTTCTATCTGGCGTGAGCCATAGCGCAGGCCATCGAAGCGGGCTAAGTTGGATGAGGCCTCGCTCATGGCGATGACGTAGTAGGCGGCCAGAGCATAGCGGGTATGGGGCAGGCTGATCTCCTGCCAGGATGCACCCAACGACTCAAGGGTGGCAATGGCCTCCCAAACCGCCTTTTCCACATCTTTGTTCACTCCCTCGCCGAAGTACTCCTTGGGAATGCCGATCTTCAGGCCGGCGACGCCATCCTCTAGGCCGGGCAAATAACTATGGCGCGCCCCCTCTGCCGAAGTGGAATCCCTTTCATCGTGCCCCGATATGGCCTCCATGAGAAGAGCGGTATCCTCGACGGTGTGGGTGAGCGGGCCGATCTGCTCCAGGGAGTTGGCATAGGCCACCAGGCCATAGCGCGAGACCAGGCCGTAGGTGGGCTTGAGTCCCACAATGCCGCAAAAGGATGCCGGACAGCGAACTGAGCCGCCCGTATCCGAGCCTAAAGAACAGGGCGCTTCACCTCCTGCCACCACAGCCGCGCTGCCGCCGCTGGAGCCGCCCGGAACGCATGCCCTATCCCAGGGATTTTTTGTCGGCCCAAAGCAGCTCGTCTCAGTGGAGGTGCCCATGGCAAACTCGTCCATGTTGGTCTTTCCCATGATGATGGCCCCCTCTGCCTTGAGGCGCTCGATAACGTGGGCATCATAGGGCGGGATATAGCCGCGCAGTATTCTTGAACTGCAGTTGGTCTCAATTCCCTTGGTGGAGATGCTTCCTTTGATGGCGATAGGCACCCCCGCCAAAAGGCCCCGTCCGGGATTTTTGTCGAACAGCCTGGCCTCTTTTAATGCGCTCTCTTTGGCCAAAGTGGTGAAGGCATTGAGCGAACTCTTCTCGATTTTCTCAAAGAGCCGGCAAAGATATTCCTCGCATGATTCGGCTTTTAGCCTGTCTTTTAATTCCGAGAGCATGATCACACAATCCTGGGGCTCTTAAAATAACCATTTTCTGTGCGCGGCGCATTCTTGAGCGCTTGGTCCTGGGAGAGGGATTCACCGGCCGCATCCTCTCGGAAGATATTGGCCAGGTCTACCACACGGTAGGTGGGCTTTACACCCTTGGTGTCCACCTCATCCAGTTGTTGGAAGTATTCCAGAATGGTGTTGAAATGCTCCACTAACTCATCCTTCTCCTCATCCTCGATCTTGATGCTGGCAAGCCAGCTGATGTGCTCCACATCTTCCCTGGTGATCATGTCATCCCACGCATTAAACCATCTGCAAAGCGCAAAGATCACCTTATCAGATATAAATGCTCTTTTCAGCCTAACCTTCGTCCCATCTGATCGAGCGCCGGGTTTTTTTAGCCGGTGGGTGTTTTTGGTATTGTGTTTCCCAAGCATGCCGGTCAATCTGCTCAATTGAAATGGTGCCCTGCAAAGCCAAAAGCCTTAATAATTCTAGCGAAAGAATACGCGAAATGATTCGGGAAATATATCATGAAAAAGAATGATGTCATTGTGATTGGTTCCGGAATCAGTGGCTTATTGTCCGCCCTAGCGCTTTCTAGAGAGGGCAAAAAGGTAGTGATTTTAGAGAAAGAGAGTTACATTGGCGGAGTTTGCCGCTCTTATGATGTAAACGGCTATCGTGTCGATACAGGCCCTCACATCATAACAAGGCTGGAGAACGGCCCGCTCAAGGAACTGATGGACAGATATTTCAAAATAGTTCCAGAGTTTATTCCATCTGGAAAATACTATGTGAAAATAGGCAGCGAGATAAAGCCGTTCCCCTGGAGCATCAATGCCTGGCTGACGTTTGGATTGCTTCCTATGACGGACAGATTGCTCTTGATGAGGGCGTTGTTCAATATTCTGTATCTGAAAAATGCCGGCAAGGATTTTTCCAATATCACTCTCTCTCAGATTCTTCCCAATAAGGTCTCCATAACGACGCGAAGATTTCTGGACTGGCTATGTTACTTCATGGTTGGAACATCCATAGAAAATGCACCCATTTCTCGATTCGTAGACAATAAGACCCATCATTCCAGAACAGTTCCCTATGTAGGTAAATTATATGACCTGTTCATAAAGGAAGGCGCCACAGACCAGGGATACCCTAAAGGCGGTCTTCAATCCATTGTAAGCTCTATTGTGGAATCATTTCCCAAAGATCGCGTGGAGATCAAAACCAATGTTGCCGTGAAAAGGATAGAATGCGGCGAGCGAGTGGAAGGGGTTGTAACAACAGACGACAGCTACGATTGCGATACCGTTGTTTATTCTGGATTTTCATCCGACCTGCCCCATCTGATCGATGACCTGCCCTTTGCATACACCAAGAATTTAACGTCCATTAAAAGAGTCAATTCCCTCACCATATGGCTGGGCCTGACCAAAAAAATCTTTAACAATTATGGCTCGGAGATGTGGGTTGACTCCGACCCATATGCCTGGGTAATTCCGACCTCAAATTACGATCCAACGCTGGCACCCAAAGGAAATCAGCTGGTAGGTTTCGCATTTACCCTGCCCGGCGAATATGATGCATCGACAATAAAGAAAAAGGCATTTCAAACAATAATCGATAACATACCGGATATCGAAACGCATATCGATATGATCCATTATCAGGAATTGATACCTGAAAAAGCATCCTGGGGCATAAATTGCGGCTTTGGGGATGTGAAAACTCCAATAAAAAATCTATACTGCGTTGGAACGGATACCACGAAGAGAAGTGCCGGAGTCAATCGGTCGGCATACTCCGTTTTGGAGTTCCTGGATATTATAAAATCGGATGGAAATTTGTAATCTGCTCACAAAATCTCTTGCTTGCTACGCGGGTGCGCCGCCTCGTTTCACCGCTTAATGGCTCAGCGGTCCGGCGATTCGAACTATTTTAGCGTCTCTGGGCCGAAAAGGAACAATTTACGAAGGATTTGCTGGCAGGTTTTCCTCGGAAAATTGGGCGTTCGTTCGGCTCAGTTCTTATATATCGTTCCGTGCACGGTTAAACCTGGCTGGTTTGCAGCAAAGGACCTGATGGTGATAGGGGATCGAAACATGTTAGCAATCAGAGAATACTTAAAACATAAGCCATGTTTACGGGGTCAGATCCTTGATCGCGGAGAACTAAAGCGTGTAGCACATGCCTGTGGACTGAGCCCTCAGCAAGCCAGATTGGAGCTAAGGGGGCTGGGATTCATCTTGACCCGGAACAATCATGGGCTAACGATCTGGAAGAGACTGAATTCTGGAGATAAGCTTGCTATAGATAAGCAGGGTGACTGCACAATAATAATTAAGAAACCGGCAATAAGATTGTGACTTTGAAGGTGAACATCATTTCAAAAGTTATCGAGCTAAAAGACATCCAAAAAACTTATCGCATCGGTGAGAGCGAGTATGCAGTTCTCAAGGGCATTGACCTGCAAATAGAAGAGGGCGAGTTCATTGCACTCATGGGACCATCCGGCAGCGGCAAATCCACCCTCCTCAACATTGTGGGCTGCCTGGACCGGCCCACGAGCGGCCGTTTCCTGCTGTTAGGCCTGGACATCAGCCTGACCTCGGATGATGAGCTGGCTCGCTTAAGAAGAGAAGAGCTGGGATTCATCTTCCAGACCTTTAACCTCATCGGCCGCATCAGTGTGCAAAAGAACGTGGAGCTTCCCATGATGCTTCGCGGCGTTGTGCGCCAGAAGCGAAGGGAGCGTGCTTTAAAGCTGCTCCAGGACATAGGCATTGACAATCGCTCTGATTTCAGCCCCCAGAACATATCCGGAGGAGAGCGGCAAAGAGTGGCCATTGCCAGAGCTTTAGCCAATGATCCCACGATAATAATCGCCGATGAGCCCACCGGAAACCTGGATCTCAAAAACAGCAATGAAGTCATGAAAATTCTAAGCAAATTGAACCAAGAGGGCAGAACCATAATCATGGTCACCCACAACCCAGAAATCACCGAGAACTGCAGTCGCGTCATAAGGCTTCGAGACGGACGCATTCTGGAGAGCGCATCATGAACATGTTACGATTGATTCAAATTTTATTGCTGCTCCTGCTGGCATCAGGCTTTGCAGCAGCTTACGAGTATCGCATGCCTGTGAACATACAGTCAACTATGACTCCCGCCGTGCTCCTGCCCGGAGACGAGGCTGTGCTGGCCATCGAGCTGGCCAACGGCGCTGCCTCCTACGGAGTAGGAAAAGATGCCGGTGCGGGCAGCTCTGCCCAGGCCGCACTTCTCTCCACGCCCCTTAACCGAACATCTTTAAAAAGCACACAGGAGCTCGAGGTGCTCACAGAAGATCGCCGGGATCTGGGCATGATCGGCCCCAACGACAGGATCACGGTCTACTACAAGATTCGAGCGGCGGACAACATATCCAGCGGAACGTATCTCCTGGACTTCCAGGTTGTGGGCGGATATGACATGACCACCATCAACCGCGAGATTCTCATCAAAGTGGATGATACACCCGTGGGCCTGGCCCGCGCTGAGGCTGCCGCATCAATCTTCAACCTCAATGTAGCCAATCCCCGAGAGAACACCCTCAATGCAGTCACTATTGTGCCCTTCGCCAAGGGAATTGTATTCTCGCCTGATGAGTATTATATCGGCACCATGGACCCGGATGAGGTCTTCACCATCAGCTTTGGCATGAAGTCGGAGGATGTTTCAAAAACCCTTCAAAATCCGGTCAACCTGAGCTTTGCGGCCAAATTCAAAAACGGAGACAACTGGCACCTGTCCCAAGCCTACGTTACCACTTATACTCCGCCTAAGGATACCAGCACGCAGAGTAGTTACATACTGCCCGTGGGCGCAGCCGCTCTGATTGTGCTCATCGCGGGCGTATATCTGTACCGCAGGCGAAAGTTCGCTAGCAAGAGCAACAACAATTCCCCTAATGGAAATCGAGCGTCTTAAAGTTTAGGTGGCAGATGAATCTTCCTGACATACTGGAGTTTATTGCCGTCGGCTTTCGGGCCGACCGCTTCAAGACGCTCATGTCTTCTCTAGGCATAATCATCGGCGTTATGGCTATAGTGGTCATGCTCTCCGTGGGCGAGGGGCTTTACTCCGGGGTGTCCTCTCAGTTCTCCACCCTCAATCTGGATATGATTCGCGTCATACCTGGAAGCGCCCACTTCGGCGGTCCCGGTGCTGACCAGAATAGAAATCCGGCTGAGCCTGCCAAGTTCACGGACAAGGACACCAAGGTCCTGGAGAATGTGGTGGGCGTGAAGAATGTTGCCCCTCGGACCTCTTCCGGAGTGGTAGTCTCCTTCCGGAGTACCAATGCCTCAGCCAGTCTCACCGGTGTGGACCCGGACAAAGAGGAGACGCTCAAAGGCGACGTAGCCGAAGGCCGGTTCCTTACAGGCTCCGATTATAAGTCAATCGTCATTGGAAACGGCGTCTCGCAGGAGCTTTTTCGCATGAAGGTCACGCCGGGAAACAAGATCCGGCTTTACCTTAAAGACCGCTACATGGACTTCAAAGTGGTAGGTGTGCAAAAGGAGGCGGAGCAGACATCCTTTAGCGGTCCGGGCGGCAGTGCGAACAATCAGATGTACATCACGCATAAGGCCATGAAGGAGCTGATGAGTGAGGACAATTACTACTACGGCTCCTTTCAGGTAACCGTTAACGATCCGGAGCAGGTGGAAAGCATCATTGAAAAGATCAAGAATGACCTTTTGAGGTATCACAAAGACGAGGCCTATGATGCCACCACGGCTCGTGATATGCTTGCCTCGCTCATGAGCGTCCTGTCCATGATCAAGTATGCTTTGGCGGGCATCGGTGCCATTTCGCTCCTGGTGGGGGGAATCGGTATTGCCAATGTCATGATGCTCACGGTGAAAGAGAGGATTCGGGAGATCGGCGTCATGAAGGCCTTGGGCGCGACCACCAGGGACATTCGCATGCAGTATCTTCTGGAGGCGGGAGTGCTGGGGGTGGTCTCCAGTATCATAGGCATTGTTATGGGGGTGACGGTCTCCTATCTCATAGGATCGCTGGCATCTCTTCCTTCGGCCATAACCGCCCAGTCCCTCTTGCTGGGGCTGCTCTTCGGGGTGGTTACCACGACTATCGCCGGGGTCTATCCGGCCAACCGGGCCGCAAAGCTAGATCCCATCGAGGCGCTGCGGGCGGAATGAGTCGCTCGCCCGGCGTCTGGCGGAATGAACTAAATATTTTTTTAATTTTTGATAAGGCCATGTGCTCGCCTATTGGCTGTGAAATAGCAGAAAAGCGGATTTTCTAGAAGTTAGGGCGGGGCGATATATCAATTCAGATTAAACCTCTTATCATCAACATCGCCCTTACCTATACAAAACGGTTGCAGATTCTAGATGATATAGATGATTGTGGTTACCAAATGTATCCAAATTAATTAAGTTGTCCTTTTTTGGCATAAGCAAATCTTTAATTATTTTGTGTTCTTCCACGAACTTGGCTCATCGATAAAATATCTGAGGTAACTGAAGAAAATAGGAAGGTTGAAATGAAACTCAATGGAAGATGTCTAATCGTCTACATCATAGCATTAATTGCCCTTATCCCGAGTGCTTATGGCGGCATTCAGATCACCACATCTGGTGGCAGCAATGGCGAAAGCGGCTCGGTGTCAATGAATTTTGATACCATGAAAACCACTGCTGTGGACAGCCAAATAGCAATCAATGGCGCAACGGTAACGCCATCAACGGCTATAACAGGACCAATAGCGACATTCGAACAGACCCATTCAGTTAAGGATGCTTCTGGCAAAAGTGCCAGTGTGCATGTCAAGGTGCTCAATGCGCTCAATGGATTGACATATCGCTCCAAAGTCCTGCCCAAGGAAGGTAGTGTAACTACTCGGACCCAGGTCTCGGCTGAACAATGGCTGACCGTTCCCAAGGCAGATTCCATCAAGTGTACGGCAACCGCATCTTATGGCACTACGCGATTCGCGAGTGTGGGTCTGGAAGAATCTAACAATTCCTTGATCGCGGGAGACTACGTCACACTAACAGGATATTACGGCAAAGCAGTAACCACCGGAACATCAGTTATTGCGAGCCAGACGGTAACCAGTGGAGCGGCAAATTCCATTCTGATTAATGGCACGGCGATGGATAGCAGTGGGACTTATAGCGTAGATACACAGTTCCCGGCCATCTCTGGAGAAAAAGCCACATTCGCGGGATTGAGTGAAACATCTTCGGCAGGAATCATTACTCAGGTAGTGCAGACGGAGCACGTGCATGGTACTTTCACCAGCACTGCTGTCTATGCACCTGTGATCGGCGCTTCAAAAATCAATACCAGGACATCAAACTACGGCACTGAGTATGACCTGACTATGGTGGCTAAGAAGTATGTTCCTGGTTCTGATGTATCGGGAATGCTGGGCTATTATGTCGATCCAGCCCTGGGAATACAAGGGGCCGTGGATGTCGCGCAGTCTGGTGATATCATAAATGCGGCTGCCGGAATCTACAGCGAGAATGTTGACATCAATAAAGACCTAACGCTTAAGGGAACTGGCAATCCCACGGCCAGCAGCTTTACCTTAAATGCGAAACTTGGAACTGGTTCGGGAGGCATTACTGCACCATTAGTTTACGTGAACCCAACGGCTAGAATTCAGGACGGCGTTACCCTTGCGTCTTTCGGAGGGGTGATCGATATCGCTGCCGGCACTTATAAGGAAAACGTCAAGATCGATAAATCGTTGACCGTTAATGGTGCCAGTGCGGCCCAAACTATAGTTGATGGCAATAAGACCGGGTCGGTATTCACGGTAGGCAAGAATAATCCTAACATAGATGTAACCCTCGCTAATATGGCGATCACGGGCGGCTCCGGTTCGCTCATCAAAACAAAGTACGGCACAACAGGCATATGTGGTGGCGGTGTACTCAACCTTGGAAAGATGACTGTAACAGATAGCATTATCCAGGGGAACACTGCCCAATTTCTGGGTGGCGGCATTTACAACGTTGGCACTCTAAATGTGTTAGGAAGCACAATATCCGGAAACACGGCAGGTTACGGTGGCGGTTTCTATAATTATGGAACAACTACGGTGCAAGCAAGCACTATCTCTAAAAATGTAGCGATAAATATGGGTGGCGGCGTTTACAGTTGTTGTTCCAGCAAAACGACTCTGATAGACAGCAAGGTATTGGATAACACCGCAAAAGGTACCGGCGGTGGTGGCGGAATAGCTGCCCAGGGTAAATTTTACATTAAAGGGGCCAGTATCATCTTCGGCAACACCGCTAAAACGGGTGGCGGGATCAGATGGCTAAATAATCGTCCCATCATGGATGCTACAACGGTCATAACTGGAAACAGCAATCCTCAGATCTACCCACGCTGATTTGCAACCCAAGTGACTGGCAACACCAATAGATGCAGAGAGTTATGGGGGGAGGGCGTACTGCCCTTCATCCCATCATCTTTTTGATGTCCTCATCCGGTGTGCTGATCAGCTTGATGTCGTAATTGTCCATCAGGATTTTGAGCATATCCGCATTGATCCAGCCGGGCACAATGGGCCCCAGGTAAATGCCCTTGATTCCCAACGCCAGCAAGGACCAGAGAATGGCCACAGCTTTCTGCTCCATCCAGCTTACTACCAATGTGAGGGGTAGATCGTTCACGCCCACGCCGAAGAGGCCTGCCAGCGCCTGGGCCACTTCCAGGGCCACGATGGCATCGTTGCATTGACCGAGATCGATGAGCCGGGGAATGCCCTCGATGTCGCCCAAGTCCAGGTCATTGAAGCGGAACTTGCCGCAGGCCAGGGTGAGCACCACGGTATCTTTGGGCAGCTTTTGCACGAACTCGCGGTAGTAGTCCGACTTTTTGAGGGGCGCGTCGCAGCCGCCTACCAAGAAAAATCTCTTGATCTTGCCTTGCTCCACCAGTTGCTTGATCTTGGCAGCATGGCCCAGCAAGACCGTGGTGGAAAAGCCGGTGGTGAGCATATACTCGCCCGGCGCATCGGGCAGCTTTGGCAGTGAGCGGGCCATGGCGATCACCTCGGAGTAGTCGTAGCCGTCGATGTGCTTTACCCCGGGCAGGTGAACCGGCCCGCCTGTGAACATGCGATCTTTGTACTCCTCTTTGGGGATAAGGAAGCAGTTGGAGGTGCCAAGCAATGCCATGGGATACAAAGCGAAGAGCTTTCGCTGGTCGAACCATGCCTTGCCGAGGTTTCCGGCCAGGTTCCTGTACTTTCGCAGGCCCGGATAGCCGTGGGCGGGCAGCATCTCGGAGTGGGTGTAGACGAAAACGTCTGTGCCCTCCACCTGGCTTAGGAGCTTGTCCAGAGCATGCAGGTCGTGGCCGGTAACCAGAATGCCGTGGCCTTTGACTGTGCCGGTCTTCACTTGCGTGGGAGTGGGCTCGCCGAAGGTCTCGATGTGCGCCTTCTTGAGCAGTTGCATGGTCTTGATGTTCATCTCCCCCGCCTTGACTGCCAGGTTCAGAAATTCCTGGGGATCGAAGTTGACATTAGTAAGAGTCGAGAAGAAGCCCCGCTCGATGAAGGCGTCTACCTCCGGGTCTGTGTAGCCCAATTCTCGTGCATGGTAAAGGTAGGCGCTGATGCCTTTGATGGCGAAGAGCAGGTTGTCCTGCAGACGGGCCACGATCGCTTCCTTTCCACATACTCCTTTGATGGTGCAGCCTGTGCCTCCGGCCGTTTGGGAGCACTGGTAGCAGAACATATCCGGTTTCTCAATTGCTGCCATTTTCTTTATCCTCCATTTCAATTGATCTCAATTTTTCTCTAAATGTTAAGGGCAGAGTTCGCTTATAAATTCTTATACTACTATGGTATACTTAGGATACCAAGGTATTTAGCCTAGAGCGTTTCTGCAAAGATACCATGCAGGAAGGATGCACTGTAAACCTGACCGTCAAGTACATCGCCAGAAAATGGACGCTGCTCATTCTCCTGGAGCTTTACAAGGGTGAAGGGCACACCCGGCGCTTTTCCGAGCTGAAAAGCTGCCTTTTCGGCATCACCCAAAAGGTGCTCTCGGCGCGTCTGCGGGAGCTGGAGAAGGAAGGGCTGGTGAAGAACAGGGTGGACAGCACATCTTTTCCCGTGAAGAGCGAGTACACGCTCACACAAAGCGGTCTTGAGATCATCGACATCGTCAAGGATATGAAGCGCTGGGCGTTGAGATGGAAGATCACCAACATTAAATGCGGTTGCCAGGACTGCAATCAATGCGTGCTGTGAGGATTCTCTATAACGCCCCTTTTAAGCGCCATGCCGTCATCCTCTCTTTTAAAGCATCTCGTTGTCTTCTTCTCATCGGTTCGGTATCCCGGTAGAGGTGAAGCGTCTCCATCTCGTATCGCTCCATGATCTCCTCATCAGAGATGTAGATGGGCCTGCCGCCACAGAGGATCTCGAAGCGCAGCACTGGAGAGGCTCTGCGCAGATCCACCAGGTTCCAGTACGTTCTGTGCCCAGCCACTCGACAAGCGCTTCTTGCAGCCTCCAGGCCGGCTCCTCTTCGGTAAGCACGGCTAAATCCACATCGCCTGGCTGCCGGGGGGCTTTTTCGCCCTTTGTCGCCAGGGAGCCGAAGAGGTAGGCGAGAAGCACGCCCTTCTTCTCCAAGAGAGGCGCAAGGCTCTCCAGACGTTCTTCGATGTCATGTGGCAGGGGACTGTGCCTTTTCCAGCACTCGGGGATGCCCATAGTAGTACGCACCTCTGCAAAGACGGGTCATTTAAATGGCCTTGAGCTTGCAGTTTTTTCTTGATTTCCAACATAGCTTGCTTGTATTTCTAAGATGCGCTTTGTTGCACGAAGCTTTGTAGAAACTTGAATGGTATGTGTTTAGCTGTGGACAGCCAATCATTACTCACCCAATGGCGGCAAGATGCCCAGTTGCTGCATCAGTCCCAGCAGATTGGCCTCGCCCCAGAGCTCTGCAATCCTGCCGTTCTCGATGCGAAAGATCTCAATGCCCGTCATGGTTATGCTCTTGCCAGTGGCTGGCAGGCCCATGAAAGTGCCCATGTGAATGCCTCGGGCTGTGAAGCGGGCGGCAACCATTTCTCCATCTGCCACCATATCCTCCACAGTAACATCGAGATGCTCAAAAGCGGCCCGGCAGGCTGTGATCACCTCGTTCATTCCCTGAACACCCGGCGAGCAGGGAAGCGGCACGTGCAGGGTGAAATCATTGGCCAACAGCTCGTCCGCGGACTTCAAGTCACCCTGGGAAGGCCCCAGGGCAAAGAAGCGGCGGACGAGGGCTTTGTTCTCATCTATCGACATGGCTATCATTCCTCTCACAGCATCTTGGTGGCTTCTTTGGGCCGGGGCGTCTTTATCACTAATATGCGCAGCGCCTCATGGCTCTCGTTTATCCAGCGGTGAGCAATTTTGGCCGGGCTTTCGATCAGCGTATCCGCTAACACTTCGGCTCGCTCTTCGCCTATCTCCACTATGCCCCGGCCTTCCAGCACGTAGAAGACCACATCCACGGGGGTGATATGCTTTTTCAGAGACTCTCCCGGCTGCAAGGTGATGTGCGCCACCTGGGCGTTCTCTGTATCGCTGATGCTTCTGGCATCCACTCCATGCGGATTGGGCTTGCTATGTACGTCTTTTACCTGGACAATTTTCATCTCAATCTCACTCCCTCAAAATGTTAGTGCTCTTTGGAGCAGAATGGATGCCAATGTATAAAGATGCGAGCGTTTCCGCGAGTATACTACGCAATTTTCCAATCGATCCTTTAGGGTGGGGAGGAAGTCACCTTTTGGATATACTCATCTCCTGCAGGATAACTTGGTTGACCTTGTGAACGTCGAAACGCTCTTCTGCAATGCTTCGGCTGGCCTGGCCCATTCTTTCGATCAGCTCGGGCTGCAGTATGAACCGCTCCATAGCATCTGCCAGCGCGTCGGCATTACGCACCGGGACAAGGAACCCGTTCTTGCCATCGATCACAGTATCGCGGCAGCCGGGTGCGTCTGTGGTGATGACGGGGCGTGCCATTGCCATCGCCTCCTGGGTGATGCGGGGCACCCCCTCCCTGTAGTAAGAAGGAAATACGAAGACGCTTGTTTGCGCCAGCCACGGGCGCACGTCCGGGACGTGTCCCTGCCATTCGATGATTTTCTCCGCAGTCCACTGCTCAATCTCGCGCAAAGAGAGCGCACCCGGATTGGTGTCCAAACTGCCCAGCAGAATAAATCGCGTGTCTGGATGCTTCTGCTTGATCAACTTAGCGGCTTTTGCATATTCCGCTATGCCCTTTTCTCGCAAGAGGCGCGCCGACAGAAGGAACGTCACTGGATTCGTGACGCTCGGAGCTGTCGTCCATTCATCGAGATCCACCCCAATGCCGCCCAGGAGGATGGCCTTATTGGTGGAGATGATGTGGCGATCCGAAAACTCTGCGATATCATCTTTATTCAGGAAGAACACGCTATCCGCTCGACTGAGTGCCAAAGTCGAGAGCAGCACGACCACGGCCCTCAGGATTTTGCGCCTGAGCGGCTCTGCGCCAAGAGTAGGCGTAAACACATAGCCTAACCCTTCAATTGTAGCAAACCGGAGCGGCACCTTCGCCAGCCAGGCCGCCAGCGTCCCGTAGATCACAGGCTTGAAGGCGTAGGCCAGGGTTATATCAGGTTTCAGTTGGCGCAAAAGCATGACCATACGGAGCATATCAGCAACGTCCCGGAAGGGGTTCATGCCTGTTCTTGAGAGCGAGTAGTCCACAGGGATCGCGCCCAGAGCGCGTACCTCCGCTCGCGTGGTCTCATCGTAGTCTGGCGCCAGAGCAGTGACCTCATGGCCTCTCGCGACCAAATACGCTATTAGCGGGCCGCGAAAATTTTGGAGTGAGAAGGCCTGGTTGCCGATTATTGAAATGCAAAGACGTGACTCTAACTTTTTAGCCAAAATATCCCTCGTTAACTGATCGGAATCATCCCTGTAATAATATTATCAATTCATAATAATGATATATCCAACGAAAGCCGTCTCTATTCCATACAAGAACAGCACCACATCCCTCTCGTACACCTTCCGCTTCACCCTTTTCAGCACAGCCACCGCCAGATGCGTCAGGTGATCTATGCCATGATCCGGCACCTCCAAGCTCCCGTCCTCATTTACTTTTGCAAATGCCTCGAAATTAAATCCGCAGCGAAGCTGGAGGAAAAAGTCCACCGCATATGGCACGAAGAGCATCACAGCAATCTTTTCCATATCTCCAAGGATCGCTACGCATGCCGCCAGGGCCCCTACTGCGTATGTCATTGTATCGCCTGGAAAAACCTTTGCAGGATACCAGTTGAAGCAAAGGAACGCCAGCAGTGCCCCCACCATGCATAAGGCCAGCATCATTGCATCCAGCTTTCCGCCAATAAAGGCAAAGTAAGATAGTGCTGATAATATTATTACACCCATCCCGGCTTCCAGGCCATTGTACCCTGCCACCATGTTAAAGGAATTCGAGGCTACGATTATTCCGACGGGTACTATCAGCAGAGGATAGATGACGCCCCAATCGATGGTGCCTACGATCGGCAGATTCATGGTAGAATGGCCTGCGTTAATCACCATCAAGGGCAGGGCGGCAAAAAAGGTGAGGACGAACTTTTGCCATTGCGCCAGCCCAATCTTCCATCCCGATATGTCGTCAATTATGCCGATAATGCAGGTCATGAGCACCGTGCAGAGCACTGCCAGAATAGACACATGTTTAGATGAGCCGAAATAAAAAGTCATAATGCCGGTATAGGCCAGTATCCCCAGCACAAAGCCGAAGACGACACAGATCCCACCCATCTCGGGGACCTTAGGTTTTCCCGGCTTGTTCATGTCCAGACCCACCAGGCCGATTTCAGGAGCTTTGCGAATCCACTTCTTGACAATTATCGGTCGTGTATGTAACTTAATGAAAAGACTTATATGTTTATAGTGCGATACTTTTTTGAAGGGAAGTATCATATGGAGTCACAAATTAATTTGCAAGATCACTCGTGTTGCCATGAGGGGTGCCCAGATTATGGCAAGAGAGGATTAGGCAACATAGTGATAAAAGAACGTTACGGAAAGAACGATCGTGCGCTTCTCAAGTGCAGGACATGCGGTCATTGCTTTAGTGAGACTCGCGGCACCATATTTTTTGGTCTGAATACCCCAGAAAAGGAAGTCCTGGATGTTTTGGCTCAATTAGTCGAAAAGGGCAGTATTCGAGGGGTTGCAAGGGCCACTAAACACGATAAAAACACAATCTGTCGATGGCTTAAAAAAGCGGCCGAGCATTGTAGAGCGGTTAATAAATATTTTTTACATAATCTTCACCTCACTCAAGTGCAGATAGATGAGATATGGTCATTCTGTAAAAAAACAAAAAAACGTGACTTGCACTGATCCTGAAGACGTAGGCGATATCTATAGCCTAACAGTTATAAATTCAGAATCGAGGCTACTGATATGTCATCATGAAGGGAGTAGATCTGTAGAAGATGCAAATGCCCTATTCAGAGACTTAGAACAGAAGAGAGCGGTTGGGTCATCACTTCCCGTATTCGTATCCGATGATTGGGATCCATTTGCCCATGCTCTCCTCGAAGTATATGGTATCATGGAGACACCAGCATACAAAGGAACTGGCAGAAAACCGAATCCTGTGCTTATACCACATCCTGATCTGAAATATGCACAAATTATAAAGAATAAAACGAATAATGAAGTAGTTGGCATATTTCATCGAGTTGTCTTCGGAGATCCCAATGAAGTGATCGAGTTGCTTTGTCCGGAGGCGAAAGGACATGTCCATACATCTTACATTGAGCGAATGAATCTCACATTCAGGAATCACTTAGCTAGGTTCATACGAAAAACTATGAACTTCAGCAAAGATCGGCGAATTCATACAGGAGCAATTGACTTTTTTCAAGCTTGGTACAATCTCATAAAGCCACATGACTCATTAAAAATAGAAATAAATATTGATATGATGGAGGTGGGATTCCAACAAAATCCTAAGAAATGGATATTCCAAACGCCTGCGATGGTAGAACTGCTTGCAGACCACGTTTGGACGATGAAAGAACTAATGAACTGGAAGGTACCAATTCAGTGAATTACATACACGACCC
>JANYKI010000021.1 GCA_025361645.1 Methanothrix sp. | reverse complement strand
AAGCTATCTTGGTCTGGGTTTGAGCTAGCCAATCATCAAATTTTGAATATATTACGTGCTGAATATGGGATGTCGTTTCTATATGCTTTGAAATGCATTCTTGAAATCGGTCTATGGATTTTCTGACCTCCATCAAGTCGGAATACATCATTGCAATCTTTTTTGCAGATTCATTTAGAATCCTGACCACACTGCTGTTGAAATCAGTCTGTTTCCATATCGTTGGATCTACGTAACGACGCACTTCGCCATGTATGAGATTTCTTCCCTTAACTAGAGCTTTCCCAATCACCTGTCGGTGAGAGCTTATAGAATATGTCCTGTTATGAACATCCCAATTGGTGTTAATGTAATCGAGGTCTTTTTGAATACTCGGAGATAGGGGCGTTTTTCCATTTTCATTGGGTTCGTTGTTTATTGCGCTTATGTTAAGGCCTTCTCCTTGATTTTTTAAATTTGCTCTAATCTTGCACATGACCTCTTCGATGTCTATCTCATCAGCCGGTTTTACAAAGTCCTCCAATTTTCTGCCCCCTTATGCGACCCATCTGCACGGGACTTCAAAGATCCCTACATCCCTTCCCACAGGCAAGATATTAAAAGAGTATTGTTTATCGATCCAATCATAAGCTTTGCCTTCGTGGGGGTGCACCGCAACCGTGAGCAGGAACCGACCGGACAGCATGGGTATTGACTCTATCTCCAGATCGATATATCCCTCTCCCTCAATTTGATCAATAGTAATATTTTTCAGCTCGGTATTGGTGCCGTAAAGATGTTGAATCTGTTCTGTGTACAGGGCTATCCCAAATACAGGATCGCGAATTATAGACGGTGCGTTGTAAAATATCCGGATGGTCATGGGGTCAAAGGAAGAAAATATGCCGCTCTCCCCGCCGAACTTGTCGAGGAATTTAACATCGGTTATCGACACCTTCTTGTCGCCCCATCTTTTGGGCTCGACTGAAGTAGTCTCTTTCTCCACCGCCTCTTTCCCTTCTAAGCTCGCCTCTTTAGCACCATAAACGTACTTGTCCAAAATTTCTTCCGTCTCCCCAAACGCCCTCTGCTCGCCGCCGCCCAGGAGCAGCGTCCTATCACAAAATCGTCTCACTGCCCCCTGATCATGGGAGACGAAAAGAATCGTCACTCCTTCTTTCCGGTAGCGGTTGAAGACATCGAAGCACTTCTGCTGAAACTCCATATCTCCCACGGCCAGCACCTCGTCCACCAAAAGGACATCCGGATCGGTCTGAATGGCAGTAGAGAAGGCCAGGCGCACCTGCATTCCAGAGGAGAGATTCTTCAGCTTGGTGTCCTCGAACTTATAGAGGCCCGCAAATTCTATCACATCATCGATTCGCTCATCGATCTCTCTTCTGGATAAGCCCATAATGGTGCCGTAAACGCCAATATTTTCCCTGGCCGTCATATCGGGATTAAAGCCCACCCCCAATTCCAAAAAGGGCGTCATCTTGCCTTTGACCCGGACCGTTCCCTTTGTGGCCCGCAGAATATTGGCTATGATCTTAAGAAGTGTGCTCTTGCCTGAACCGTTGTCCCCGATTATGCCCACGCATTCGCCCGCATCTACCTGGAAGTTGATGTCCTTTAATACTGAGAATGTCTCGTAATGATTGGGCCTCACCATGCCCATCAGGTTCTCAAAAAATGTGTTCCTTTTTTCATGGGGGATCTGGAAGGTCTTCCAAATGTGCTCCACCAGAACCGCCATTCTTAGATCGCCTCGGCAAATTTGGGCTCCAGACGGTCAAAGATTATGTAGCCGATCATTAGCACCAGTATCGAGGATACGACCAGGTAGACCAGACTCAAAGGCTCAGGCCCCGTCCGGTAGAGGATGCAATCGCGCATCATGGTTACGATCTGGGCCATGGGGTTAAGCATTACCATCCAGCGCACATTCTCAGGAAATATGGTGATAGGATATATAATTGGCGTGGCAAAGAAGCCGATTTGTACAATCACTTTCCAGATGAATTGCACATCTCTGAAGTAGACATTCAAGGCAGCCAATGCCAGAGATAATCCCAGGATGATAAGAAATTGGCATGCAAATATGAATGGGAAGTAGGCTAAAGTCATCCCGGGCAAAACTCTGAATACGGCCATGAATATTATGAATACTACGAACTCCAGGGCGGTCATCATGAGCGCCATGATGCAGGTGGATATGACGAGAATATCTCGGGGGAAGTAAACCTTCTGCACCAGGCTCGGCTTTCCGATAATGCCCCAGATGCTTAAGGAAGTTCCTCTATCCAGGAAGTTCCATAGGATAATTCCCAGCAGCAAAAAGAGCTGGTAGTGCTCTACATGAATACGCATCAGGTTCGTGAATACAACATAAAGGACCAGGAGCATGAGGAGCGGATCCAATAGCGACCAGAGGAAGCCCAGGGCGGAGTTCTTGTAGCGCAGCTTGAAGTCACTCCAGGCCAAGCGCAGAATTAGATCGCGGTACCTGTAGAGCTCATGAATGTGATTTGCGGTCAGCAACTTGTACACCTGATCTTCTTTTGCCGAATTGATTGCATAGTGATAATCTTATAAACCTTTGCACTTTACATTGCCAAAATGGCTTTATGTATTTTATCTAGGAAGATCGATGTATCGAAATCTGCAGCACGCTTCTTGCATGCGTCCTTATACTTCTGCGGGTCTTTGGATATCTCCTTTATCGCTTTCACCAGCTCATCTATTTTCGCCTCTACCAACAGGCCCGTCTTGCCCTGCACCACCGTCTCCTTGAAGCCGCCCTCATTCACGGCCACCACAGGCTTGCCGCTAGCCATGGCCTCTAGGGGCGTCAGGCCGAAGTCTTCGTCCACGGCAGTACATATCAACCCCTTGCATCGGGCATACAGGTCTATCAGTTCCTCTTCCGAGACGGCGCCTCGCATCTCCACATTTTCCGGCATATCCTTTACAAGTTCATGGTAGTAATTGGCTGCATGGTCTCCCCTTGCATATCCTCCCACTACCACCAATTTTTGCTCAGGAAGCCTTCTAAAAACATCAAACTGCAGCTCCAGCCTCTTCTCGGGATATATGCGATTGACGGAGAGCCAGAATTCGCCATATTCTTTGAACCTGAACCTGCTGGTGTCAACCGGAGGATAAATCACTGTGCAGGACCTGTCGTAGGCCTTTCTGATCCTCTGCTCAACATTTTGGCTATTGGCAATAATTCTCTCCAGATCGCCAATTGATCTACGGTCAAACCAGGCGTGACACGTTATCCATGACGAGGCGGCAAGCTTTCGCAAATCATTGGGCTGACGTGCGATCATCTTCTCCCTCTGGTCGTAGAAAGCCCTCACTGGCGTGTGGCAGTACCACATATTGGGCTTGTGCTTCCTGGCAGCATAATGGGCCCAATTGCCGGAAAATATAAAAAAACTATAATGGTTCAAGAAGTCGCACCGAGAGAACATTAACGACGCGCTTATTTGTTTCAGCGGTGGATATTTAAATGTCCTTCCCAGGCTTATGACATTGATATCCTCGTAGCCCAGCTTACCGAGCGAATCGCGATCTACATCCGTGGTTATGATATCCGCCTTAAGTTCGCGAGCGAGCATCAATACTACACGCTCTCCTCCGCCAATCGATCCGATATAGTCGTGGAATATCGCGATCTTCCGCTTCAATAAGACCCCTTGCGCTCCTTCTCAGCCAGGTAGTGATCAAGCTGATCTCTGATGATGTCCCTCACAGTATGCACTTTCTTGAAGCCGAGCGCTTCTATCTTCTTCGTGTCTGAAAGCAGTATGGGAACCTCGGCTGGCCGGAACCTCTCCGGGTTGAAGACGATCTGTATCTCTTTGTCGCCGGCCAGCGCCTTCACACCACCATCCTCCGCCGTGAACTCGAGCTCTCCACGCAGCATCATGCCGTCAACCTTCGTCTTTTCGAAATTAAGGCCAAAGATGGACGAATTGTCAGGCTCGTTGGGATGTGCTATGACCTTTTCTCCCTTGAATGTCTCAATCTTGCTGATGGGATAGCCCCCTTCCTCAAGGCTCATCAGCAGATAGCTCATCACGGTGTTGGTCCTCATGGATCCCTGGTTGTACACGTCTCCGTACTTGCCCTTCTCTGCCAGGAGCAGATAGCCGTCTATGACATCGTCCACGTGGCTCCAGTCGCGAAAAGCGTTGACATTTCCTATGGTTATGGTTTCCAGCTCCCCTAACTTCAGCTTCATAACCTGGGATGTGGCAACCGATGTCACGAACATGTTGCCTCTGCCCGCTCCCTCATGGTTGAATGCTCTGGAGATGAGGGTCTTGACGCCATAAGAGTACCAGTAGTTCCTCATCAGAAAATCGCCATAAACTTTGCTTACGGCGTAAGGAGACATAGGCCGGAGCGGATTTGTCTCGGCGATGGGCACTTCGGGCATCTGCACAGGGGCAGGGAATATTGTACCATATTTCTGCAATGCCTTCTTATATTGCTCTTCCGAGGAGAGCACCAGGCCGTACTCCTCGCTGCTTCCCGCGAAAACCACTACGGGATCCACATTTTTGATTCTGATGGCTTCCAGCAGATTCGATGTCCCCCAGCAGTTGCAGAGCATGGTCTCATTGGGGTCTTCGATAGATCTAGGCACAAATGATTGGGCGGCCAGATGGAAAATAATATCCGGCTCGCTGGCGGTGATGGCGCTTCCTATGCTCGATATGCTCTCCAGATCGCCTTCCACCAGACGGATCTCTTTTCCCAGACCCAGACGCAACATGTTATGCGGCACTTTGCCATCCGCCCGGCGGCGTAGCAGGCCAAAGACATTCGTGCCTTCCTCTACTAGCCGTTTGGCCATTCGTGACCCGACGAACCCGCTAATTCCTGTAATCAAAATATTTTTATCTGACAAATCCAAGGATATCGCCGCCTTATTTTGTATAGAATCTAAGAAGCTCTTTTATCCCTTCTTCCAGGTTGTATCTTGCCTTAAACCCGAGCACTTTCTCTGCCTTCGCAGTGTCGGAAAGGGTGTGTTGAACATAGTTCTTTATGGGATTCGCCACGTGTTGCGCTTTCATGGTCAATCCCATGTTCTTGTTCAAAATCTCTACCGTTTGGTTGAAGGTGTAAGCTTTTCCCGTCCCCACATTCAGAATGCCGTGATAGTCCGACTTCATAGCCAGTTGCAGGGCACGTGTCAAGTCTTTGACATAGGTGAAATCCCTGGTCTGCAAGCCGTCTCCGAAGATCACAGGTGCTTTGCCGTCCCGCATTTCCCAGAGGAACTGAGTAACCATGTTGGCATATTGCTTCTTGGCCGTTTCCTTTGGCCCATAGACCGAGAAAAATCTCAAGCCCACGGAGTCGATGTCGTAGAGCTGCTTGTAAAGCTCTGCCATCCTCTCCATGGCCAGCCGGGCCTCGGTATAGTAGTCGGCTACCAGGATGGTCATGTCCTCTCGATGGGGCGGCAAGAGACCGTTGTAGAGTGATGATGACGAGGCATAAACCACCCGTGCTCCGCACCTCTTGGCCAGTTCGAAGACTGCCGTAAAGCCGTTGAGCGCTTCACCTACCAGGTAAGGATTCTTCTTGTACATGGGCGAGGAAGATGGAATGCCCAGATGGTAGATCTTCTCGGGATGAAGATCCATATCGGGTAGATCGTTGCAGCTTGCCTGGATCAGCTTCAGGCTGCCTTGTAGGCCTTCCAAATTGCCGGGGCTTCCGGTGTGCATATTGTCCAGGACCACAATATCTTCGCCAACTTTCAAGAGTTCCTCAACAAGGTTGGAGCCGATAAATCCTGCGCCGCCTGTAATCAGTATGCTCATAATTATCTGTTTCTCAAAATTCGCGCTCTCCTATATCTGTCTGTCGAAACTCCATAGGGCACAATAATTTTATTATTCATTTCTCTTCAACGCCTAATCTTTCTGCATAAACCCTCTCCGTCTTGTTGCAGATCTCTTCCCAGTCATACTTCTTGGCCTCTTCTATGCACCGCCCTCGCATTTTTTCTTTCTTTTGCAGCGTGCGGCAAATTGCCTCGGCTAAAGCCTGCTCAGTTGGCTGGCAAACGGCGCCCGTTTCTTTCGTGACCTGATCCATCACCGCATTCATTCTGTGCTCTACGGTAACCACAGGAAGGCCGCAGGCATTCGCCTCCAGAGCCGCCATGCCAAAGCCCTCTCTGCTGGAGGGTGTTGCAAAGACGCGTGAGGATTTCATGAGGGAGAGTGCATCATTGTAGTCTTCCAGAAAGCCCAGGAACAGTACATTTTTTCCCAGTTCCAGCTCGGATACCAGGGACTTCAGCCTTCCATTCTCCGGGCCATCGCCCACTATCACGGCCTTTACATCCGGGACATCTGCTTTCACAGTCTTCAATGCCTTGATGAGTAGATCTACGTTCTTGTGCTCGACCAGCCTTCCCACGTAGATAACATCAGACTGCTTGGTCGAGGGAGGAACCCGATTTATCTTCTGCCAATCAATGCCGTTGGGCACAACCTGAACCTCTTTTGCCCCCAGGCTCAAAAGCTCTCTTTGCGTTCTCACCGATACGGCAATGTTCTTTTCCGTTAACCGGGCGGCAGCCCACTCAACTGCCTGGCCGACTCGGCCCATCTCTCCCAGGTACTCGCGCCAGTAATCGCCCCACACCTCATGCCAGGTGATGAAGAGCTTCTGTCTTTTGTGGCTGGAGATCAGCTTTGCCGAAAAGCAGGATAGGTAAGGAAAATTCTGGCAGTCCATCACATCGCAGTCGGTTCGAATGGTGAGAAGCTTGCCCGCGAAAAAAGCGGCCTCGTGGATCGATCTCTTGCCGCCGACATAAAGGGGCATGGTCGGGCAGATGCCGTGCAGGTGTACGTTGTCTTTGAGAATCTCATTCTCTCCCGTCCACCATTTCATGCCGTAGCAGTGCACTTCATGCCCTCGCTTCGCCAGCCGACGGGATAGTTCATAGATCCTTTTTTCCGCCCCCCCCTTCACCCATGGGTAGACGGCGTCGTAAACATAGGCGATCTTCATCTAGTCTCTCATCCTGCGACCCGTTATTATGAACATAGCGGAGACGAACGGTCTGAATTTCCGGGATGAAAAAGATCGTGGATGTCAGTCTGACCGAAACACGAGTTGCTACCTCTTGCCTTTTGGTCTATTCACACAGGCAGGAGGAACGAACAGAGCACTCCGGACTGCTGTCGCGAGTTTGGGGCCAATTCCCGAGCAATCGTCCAGGTATGTATCCGGCTTTTTTGGAACCAATGAGACATAGAATTTTTCCAGGATTCTATTGGCTCTTGCGGGACCCAGACCTTTTCCGCATAGTATGGACAGTCCGACGGCTTGCCTTTCACCAACCGCCGGTTTCGGTCGAAAGACGGAAAGATCGCCGCCTTGCAGGATCTTTTGGACACTCTGAAGCATTCGCCGCCAGGGATCGATCTTGAGCCGCCATATCTGAATATTCATGCCGATGCAGTTGGCCTCAAAGTCTTCCAGCATGGAAATATACTCGGTGATCTTATCCTCTGCTTCTTGACCTCTAATGCCTCTATTGTAAACGACATTGTTGACGGCCTGAACTACATTGTCATCATCGCCGAGTACTATGATGATAAGGGGATCTTGTAGCTCCCGGCCGGCGAGGATTTGCCGGTAGAGGTGGCCGCTTTGGTTGATAATCGAGGCTACGTAGTCGCTCTGGGGTTCACCGATTCTTGTGAAGTCCTTCAGTTCTACATTGATGGTCTTTCCTTCCCACTGGAAACAGAGGTCAAAGGGACAATTTGCAGGATCGGCCAGGAAGAAATGATCGTCTCTGAGGATGGCAGCCTTGATCTTTTTCGCTCTGGCTCGATGGGCTTCATTGGTATCCAGTGAGACTCTTATGGGTGATATTTGCTCCATGCTCGCTGCCTACAGTATATATTTGTTTAGAATTGGCGGCCGTTGGATATATAGCAAAGTAGCGCGGGGAGAAAGTGTTCTGGTGCAAAAAGAAACATAATCGCACGTCTGCGCTCTAGTACAGCCAGGCCTAATTAAAGCCATGGTTGAGATTCAACAGGGTCCGGTTTCACGCGAAGGCGCGAAGCCGCGAAGTCAAAACATTGGTTTATTTCGGCCTCGCTGTACTAGCAACCTGTCTACGGCTGCCCAGCCAGCGGTCAGGATCGGTAGCGTTCCTGGGCTTTTCATGGGCACAGATATTTATTCGATACTGACATCAAGTTGGCTATGCGACAGGTGATTCTTACTCCTGGAGAAGATGGCTACTGGGTAGCAGAGGTTCCGAGTCTTCCCGGCTGCATCAGCCAGGGAAAGACCAGGGAGGAAGCCCTTATCAATATCAAAGAGGCGATCGAAGGGTACATTGCCGCTCTGATGTGTGAGTCGATCTCAAAGAAAACCATTTTGCATCGCTCTTCTCAAGAAGAAGCAGGAATGTTGAAAAAAGATGGCGAAGAAGCCCATGCAGTCTGGAAGGACCGCATTGAGAGGAATCCCAACATTCTATTCGGAAAACCTGTGGTCAAAGGAACTCGGTTAGCAGTAAATCTCATAATTGATCTGTTGTCTTGGGGATGGTCGGAATCGGATATCATGGTGAATTATCCAGGTTTGACACGAGACGATATCAGGGCATGCTTAGACTATGCGGGAGCAACACTGCGCCGGTGCTTTTCATTGAGCAATGAACCGATTCAATAATTCACATAGCACAATGATGAATGTGCGATTTTTAGCGGATGAGAATATACCGCGCAGAGTAGTGGATCTGATTTCGGAAAAGGGTTACGACGTTTTATGGATAAAAAAATCGCACCGAAAAGCAGCGACGGTCGCATATTATCGATGGCCGAAGCAGACGGGCGCATCATCTTGACTTTCGACAGAGATTTTGGCCAACTGGTATATGAAAAAAAGCTCTTAACGACACATGGGATAATATATTTTCGGCTAGATGGATTATCTCCTTCTAAAATGGCGGAAGCTGTGATTGATGCCCTTGGTTCGGATACAATATTTTCGGGTTATTTCACAGTTGTCACAAAGACGAAGACCCGCCAGACACGCCTTTAGCTCGCTTCTGGAGTTCACAGTTTATTGATATCCACCAGCCTTTTTGGCTCGCCCATCAGCGCCGTGCCCACCAGCAGCGCATCCGCCCCCGCTTGCATCATGCGCATTGCATCTTCTCTCGTATGCACACCGCTCTCCGCCACCAGAAACACCCCGGCCTCTTTCGCCCGCGGCGCCAGCCGCTCGAAGGTGCCCAGATCGACCTCCAGGTTATTCAAGTTGCGATTATTGATGCCGATGATCCGGGCATCGGTCTTCAGCGCCGACTCCAGCTCTCCCTCGGTATGAACCTCCACCAGCGGTTCCATGCCCAATGCCCTTGCCGCATCCACAAATCTTCCCAGGTCAATGCCCAGCGCGGCTATGAGCAGCACCAGATCAGCCTGCACCTCGGAAAGCTGCCTCTCCTCGAAGATGAAGTCCTTTCTCAAGACCGGAAGCCCGGCTCTGCGGGCGATCAGAGCGTTTTGTAGAGCGCCTTTGAAGTGCGTAGGCTCGGTCAAAACCGAGATGGCGCAGGCGTTGTTTTCCGAGTAAGCTCTGGCATAGGCCGCCACCTCATCTGGCGTAAGAGCTCTTCCAACCTCCTTGGGCTTGATCTCGGCAATAATGGGAATTATGCCGCGGCTCTTCTGGGATTGAGCGGAGCCGATCAAGTCCCGTTCCTCGACCTTCGGCCAGGAGGCCGCAGCCGCAAAGCCCCGAGCCCGGGAGGCGGCCAGGATTCCATCGATTAGTGAGTGCATGCCACCACATCCTCGATCCAGTTGCTGATCAGCTTCTTGCCGGAGGGCGTAAGCACCGACTCGGGATGAAACTGCAGACCAGAGTGGGGCCGGCTCCGATGTCGTACGCCCATGATGATACCATCTGCGGTCTTGGCCGATGCCTCCAGCGGCGGAGCCAGCCGTTCGATGGCCAGGGAATGATACCGACCACCAACGATCGGATTTTCCAGCCCCCGGAAGAGGCCCAATCCATCGTGCTCTATTCGCGAGGTCTTGCCGTGCAGTGGCTTGGTATGGGATATGGTTCCCCCGTAGGCTATGTTCATGGCCTGGTGGCCCAGACAAACGCCCAGGATGGGTGTGCTCCCAAACTGCTTAATAATCTCCAGGCAGCTGCCGATGTCCCGCGCGTTGGCCGGATGGCCCGGCCCTGGAGATATTACGATTCCCCTGGGCTGCATGGCCGCCACCTCCGCCAATGTTATGCGGTTGGAACGGACAGCCGTCTCCGGGTAAAATTGGGAGACATAGTCCACCAGATTCCAGACAAAGGAGTCCTGGTTGTCCACAAAGAGAACGGGACGGACGATGCTGTCGGTCATACCGCCACTCCCAAAGCCCTCTTCATGGCCGCCATCTTTCGCTCTGTCTCCTGGTATTCTTTCTCTGGATCGGAGTCCGCTACTATCCCCGCCCCGGCCTGCACCGTAGCCACTTTGTCCTTGACCAGAACGCTTCTTATGGCTATGGCAAAGTCGGAACTGCCGTCTATGGAAAAGTAGCCTATGCCGCCTCCGTAGATGCCGCGCGCCGCCTGCTCGAGGTCGTCGATGATCTCCATGGCCCGCAGCTTAGGCGCTCCGGAGAGCGTTCCTGCCGGAAAGGCCGCTCTGGCCGCATCGAACTGGTCGCACTCTTCTCTCAACTCTCCGGAGACGGTGGTCTCAATGTGCTGCACATGAGAGTACTTGAGCACGGACATGAAATCGTCCACCTGCACCGTGCCGGAGCGGCAGACGGATCGCACATCGTTTCGGCCCAGGTCCACCAGCATGACATGCTCTGCCCTCTCCTTCTCGTCTGCCAGCATTATTTTGGCGTACTTGTCGTCCTCTTCTCGTGTCCTTCCCCGAGGACAGGTCCCGGCAATGGGATTGACCCTGAGCTTGCGGTCATAGGTATTGAAGAGGGTCTCTGGTGAGGCCCCCACAATGGCCAGGTCGCCAAATTCGAAGAGATAGGTGTAGGGGCTGGGATTGATGCTGCGTAGCTTCCGGTAGAGCTTGACGGGATCCGGACACTCAATTCTGGTCGACCGGGCTAAGACTATCTGAAATATGTCCCCATCCAAAATGTGGGCCTTGGCTTTTCGCACGCAGTCCTCGTAATGCTGCTGCCCTCCGGCAGAGAGGACCCGGCCTGACACAAACAGGTCGTCGGCCTGATCGTAGTCTGGGTCGATTCCACCAATGGTCTCGATCAGGTTGACCTTGGGACCGGGCAGAATGGGGGCTATGGTGAAGTAGACCTTGCGGGTGAGGTGGTCAAAGATGAAAGTGCTCTCTGCCAGGCAGAGCTTGGCATCGGGTGTATCTGAGGTAGAGATTCTGCCCAGGCGCTCTTTAACCAGATCGTAGGCCAGATATCCTATCCCTCCTCCGGTGAAGACCTGTCTGCCAAAGCTATTAGGCATGCCCCGGCTGCAGGGTATAGCCGCCCGCAGGGCATCAAAGAGATCATAGCCCTCCTTTATTGGCCCTTGCAAAATGGAGCCCTTCTTTTCCACCTCCACGCACCCGGCGAGCCTCTCTTCGATGGGTCCCATGCCACTGTTGAAAAACTCCATTTGCAGGAAGCGGTTCTTCACGGTAACCACCGCGGAAGGGTCGGCTCCCACGAAGGAGAACCTGGCCTTTTGGCCCGACTTTTCCACCGACTCCAGCAGATAAGGATACCTGCGGCTTCGGAGAGCCAGGTAAAGAGAGAGGGGGGCGTCCACGCTCACCTTATCGGTCACGTCCACATACACTGGTTCTATTGGGGACGAGGACATGATCTCACCTCTCTGACAAAGGATAAAATCTTTTGCTGATCCTTCTTGCCGTCCGTCTCCAGGCCGCTGGAGGCATCCACGGCATAGGGCCTGACCTTTTTGATGGCATCAGCCACATTGGCGGGGTTAAGGCCGCCGGCCAGGATCACCGGCACCTTCAGGCTTTCGACTATGGCGGCGCTTTTGTTCCAGTCATGAACGGCTCCCGTTCCCCCCAGCTTTCCCTGGGCAACGCTGTCCAGCAGAACTGCATCGGCACTTACTGCATAGTTTCGGATCTCAAATAGGCTCGAACCTGCGGCTACTGCCGCCACCAGCTTCTGAGAAACTCTGCCCTTCAGCTCCGCCAGATCAGCGGCGCTTAAGGAACCATGCACCTGAAGCACATCCGCTCCGATCAGTTCGGCCAGCTGCACAGCTCCCTCTACATCCTCCGGTACGATCACGGCCACGCTCTTGGTGAATGGCGGCACCAGTTTTATCAGATCTGCCGCATCTTTTGCAGAGAGGCGATGTCGGGACGAATCGATCTCCACAATAAATCCAACAGCGTCCGCTCCGGCAAAGATCGCTTGCAAGAGCTCGGCGCGGTTCATGATTCCGCAGACTTTTATCCTCGTCACAAAAACCGCTCCAGCTTTTTTGCGTCGCCGTTCATCTCCACCATTCTTTGCAGGACCTGCAGGGCTTTTCCCGAGTCTATGGCCTCTTCTGCCATTTTTGCTCCTTCTTTCAGAGTAGGGGCCCGGCCGGAGACGTAGACGGCTGCCCCACCGTTCATGGCGATGATATCACGGGCCGGTGACCTTTCTCCTTTCATAACCGCTACCATCTTTCTGGCATTGTCCTCGGGCAATCCTCCTGCGATATCTTGCGACCTGGCCAGAGGATAGCCCAGGTCCTGGGGCATGAGGCAGTAGCTTTTTACCATTCCGTCTTTCAGCTCCGAGACCTTTGTTTCACCGGTGTTGGTGATCTCGTCCATGCCCATGCCGTGCACCACCAGGGCCCTCTCTGTGCCCAGCATCAGCAAAACTCGGGCCAGCTTCTCGCATAGTTTTGGATCGTAGACGCCCATCACCTGCGCTTTGGCTCCGGCGGGATTGGTCAGAGGCCCCAGGATGTTGAAGACGGTGCGCAGGCCCAATTCGCGCCGGACCGAAGCTACGCGCTTCATGGCCGGATGGAAGACTGGGGCCAGCATGAATCCGATGCCAAGGTTCTCAATCATAGCTGCCACCGCTTCGGGCAGGGGACTGATGTTGACGCCCAGTTCCAAGAGTACGTTGGCACTGCCGCATTTCGAGCTCACGGCATAGTTTCCGTGCTTGGCCACAGGCACGCCGCAGGCGGCGGAGACGATGGCGGCAGCCGTGCTTACGTTGATGGTGTTGGAGGCATCTCCTCCTGTGCCGCAGGTATCCACCAGGGCGCCTTTGACCTTGGGACGGATGCAAACCGCTGAGCCACGCATCTTCCTGGCAAAGCCTGCGATCTCCGGGATGGATTCGCCTTTCATGCGTAGCGCAACCAGCAGAGCGCCAATCTGGGCATCTGTGGCATTGCTGAAGATCTCGCCCATCAGTGCCTCTGCCTCCTCCATGGAAAGGTCGTGCCCTTCCACGATCTTTTGAAGATAACTCAAAGTAATCACCATATCAAATGTATAACATTGTACTATATTGAGTTAAAAAGTACATTGTATTTATAGATTGTGCGTTGTGGGTTGAAGAATAGCATTTCGTGCCCGAACGCAAGCGTTAATATGCGATTATTTTCATCAATAAACATGTTAATTAAAAAACAAATTCAAAAAGGAATAAAAAAATAAATCACATTTCTAGATCTACCACTTGCCGGATTCAATGACATTAAGCTTGTCGAGGACCTGAGCGATGGCCTGCTGGCTTAACTTATTCTTCCGGCAAATCTCCAAGACGCGAGACAGTTCGGTATTCTCGTCCGTTCCCGTGAGCTGCGAGGCATACAGTTCTGCAGCATCAAGTCCCTTCTCCAGCACGATTTTTTTGGTCTCTGCAACTATCTGTCCGGTTATGCAGGCCTTGGCAGCGCCAATCTCCTCGATGGCCTTTCCCATATTTTCCAATTCTTTTGAGCTAAGCATGCGTTCTTTCTCCTTGACCATTCAAACTTTTATGTAAATGATGGCAGGGGATAAATATCTTTTGAATGGGTTGCACTCTCTCGCCGGCTCCTATAAAAAGAGGGGGGGCTTTTTCGGCCACCGCAAAACCTATTATCCCAGGGATAATTTCAGTTATACATGGCGAATCTCAATGTGGCGATCCTGGGGTCCCTGGACTACGGCAAAGAGCTGGGCAAGAAGGGCACGGCCAGCGATCTTACTTTTTACAATCTGAAAAAGGGACAGAACACCGTCACCTTCATAGAGCCGTCCCGTTACCCGGAGAAGCTTGCGCCCCTCTTCTACGCCGTTTCCATGGCCCAGAAGGCCCTGCTCATTGTAGACCAGATTAATCCTGCCTTCGGAGAATCGGTCATCATGCTGGACTCGGTAGGCGTTAAAGAGGGCATTGTGGTCCTGAAGAACTACCTCTCCCGCGAGCAGATCGCCCCTTTCATCAAGGGCACGGTGGTTGATGGCTATGAGTTCCTGGAAGACGACAAGAACGTCCTGCGCGAAAGGCTTTTGGAAGATGTGGGCAAGATGGATTCGCCACAAAATGCAGAGACGGGATCCTTACCGGTCGATCATTTCTTCAATGTGCGCGGCATTGGGACGGTGGTCTTGGGGTGTGTGGCAGAAGGGAGCATCAAGAAGCACGACGTTCTCATGGTCTTGCCGGGAGAGAAGACGGCCCAGGTGCGCTCCATCCAAAAGCATGATGAGGACTTTGATACGGCAGGCATTGGCGAGAGGACGGGGATAGCCCTCAAGGGCATCGAGGTAGAAGACCTGGATCGTGGAACCATTCTCACCAACGATAAATCCATAAAGCAAGTATCCTCCCTGGCCGCCAAAGTGCATGTGGTCAAATACTGGCCCGCGCCACTAAAAGATGGGATGGTGATGCACATCGGCCACTGGATGCAGTACGTCCCGGCCAGAGTCGAGGCCGTATCAGTGGAGGGAGATTGGCATAACGTGGTTCTGAAACTCAAGCTGGACAAGATGCTGGTTTACCGGTCGGGGGCAAAGGCGGTTCTAATCTATCCCGAGGGCGGCAAGCTGAGAGTGGTGGGTACGATAGATCTGCCGTAAGAAGAACTGTTCATCTAATTTTTGAAATGCATATTATCCTGGCAAAAATTAATATCCAAGCAAGTCAGAGTCATTTTCAAGGCGTGATATGAACAATAAACACAATATAATTCTAAAAGCCGCTGCATTAGTAATGGTATTAATCGGCTTGCTGGCCATGTTAGTAGCCTGGCAACTTATGCTGGTATCAGGTATTCACAACTCGACCGTCGTGGTACTGGAGATGGGCGGAGTTGTGGTCTGCATGGTTGGATACTTCCTATGGCGACGCGTTAAGGGCTTAGAAAACGATGCAAAGAGGCAAATTCAGGCCGCACAATCCGCAGCAAAAGAAGATCTCCTAGAATAGAGCAGCAAGACGGAGACTAAATCGATCATATTTTCACATTTTTATTCATTCACACCAAAAGATCGGCTCTTCGCTATTTCCAGTTGCTAACCTCCGGTTACTATGTTTTTCCAGTTGTTAGTTAGTCGCTCTGTGCGTACTCTGTGAACTCTGTGTCTCTGTGGTGGTAGTATCGTCAGCCACTTGGTTATAACCAGCGGCTAACAACGTTTCCACCACAAAGACACAGAGCGCACGGAGGACTCACAGAGGCCTTTAATTATTTCATTACCCACTCGAAACAGCGCGAAACCAAAAGATCCAGATAATCAAGATTTTATTTTCTAATATTATTATAATATTTGCTAAGAACTAATATTAAGATACATTAACTGAACATTAAATAAAAAAGGTGTCTCTTGAGCCTTAATTAAAGCCCAAGAGTGGGGTTGATCCCCAATACGAATACTACTACGAAGTATATGGCGTTCAATACTAATCCAAATGGTACGCCAAGCTTTGCCCACTCGCTGCTGGTGATGCCCAGCTTTCCGGCAGAGATGATGTTGGGGATGTTGCCGGGGATGAGCATGCCGCCGGAGATGAGCAGACCGTAGAGTGCAGCGTTAATCTGCTTCTGGGTCAGAGCCTTGGATATCTCGGCTGCGGTCAATGTAGCATTATCCAGGATGGCGGAGATCATGTTCACCCAGAAGAGCACATAATCTGGGATCTTGGTGAAGTACTTGAATATGAGTACCTCCATTCCCGCGCCCAGCAGGAAGAGAGCCGCCACGAAGGCATAAACCTTGAGGGTCCTTATGACAACCTCCTTGACGCTGCCCTCCTCGTCGCCCTCGCCCATTCTCTCCACCTTGCCGGTTGTCGGCTTGATGTAGTACATGGAAAAGATCGAGCAGAGTAAGACACCCAGGATGATCAGTATGCCTAGCTGGTCCATGAGGTACCAGAAGCCAGCGTTACCGGGGCCGCCTACATACATGGGCGCTCCCTGCAGCTTGGTGATGGCAATGGTAGACAGGGGCTCGCCCAGGGGGGTAAGCACAGCGCCTAGACCAATGGCAAAACAGGCGATGATCACATAGTTGATCTTGTTCTTTCTGTCCAGTGGCAGGGTATTGGCGATCTCGCAGAGAAAGAGCGCAGAGATGATGGCCGTGATGACGGAGCATACCAGTCCCAGAACAAAGGTGGAGACAAATATGATAACGCCCAGGTTCATCTTCTTGACCAGGCCGCCCATAAAGCTCTTAAAGGCTTTCTGGCCGTAGAGGAATATGAATCCCGCGATCAATACTGCAGGTACAATGCCCTTGATTACCGGCTCTTCTGCTGCCAACGTGATCAGATCTATTGTCCACTTGCTGGTCACAGTGACCGCAGCCGCGCCCATTATAAATAGAAATACTTCCAAATTCTGTTCAACTATCTTAACTTTAAAGGGGAATATCAAAACTAGCAGGGCTATAAATGCCAATGCCATATCTACTTGGGTTACAACTTCACCCAATACAGTAACCATTAGACCACCTCGTTTCTATTAATCCTACATCCACTCTCCCGAGGGAGAGTTTGCTAGTCGGATGCTCTCCCGATATTAAACGCTTTTGGCTTTTATATGGGCGATTAAACCGGCCTTAATCGTGATAATTCGTATTGATTTGAGTTTTAATGGTTCAAAAGGGATTAAGGCGAATTTTTGATGCATTTTACGTAGATCCTGTAGCCCAGGAGATTGAGACCTGGCCGCCCGGGCAGTACCTTGCGCTCCAGAAAGCGAGAGAGCCTCTCCTGAAAATAGCAGGGATCGATGATCGGTCTCCAGCGGCTCAGGAAGAGGTAGCCCTGGCAGGGCTTGAAGTCAAAGCCGCGGCAAGCGAGGACCGCGAAGCCCGCGTCTTCCAATGCTCTTTGAAACTCCGCAGGGGAGACGTATTCGGGTGGATTTATCGATTCCCGAAAGATGTGCTTCCTGATCAGGGTATAGTGAGAGATGCGGGAAAAGAAGTCCACCACCAGGACTCCTTCCGGTTTTAAAACGCGATAGAATTCTTGCAAGGCTCTTGCTGCCGCATGGGAGTTGGGCAGGCAAGTCAAGACGCCGCTGCTTACCACCCGATCGAAGGACAAATCCCGGAAGGGAAGGCTGGTCACAGAGCCCTGCAAAAAGCCGGCCCGGTCATCGCTCTTCGCTCTATGGGCCGCCCGGCCCAGCATGTTGCCGGAGAAATCCATGCCGATGATCTGCAAGGCTGAACTCTCTGCCTTTTCTTTGCGTTTTCTATTTTTCAGGGCTCGCATGAGCAGGTTGCCGTTGCCGCATCCGGCATCCAGGACTCGGCCCTCTGCCCCGGAAAAACAGAACCTTGCTGCCTCATCTTCGAAATCGCTCATCATCTTCAATATGAAATCCGGTGTGTCGTCGGGCAGGTCGCGCGCCAGCTTGAGGTCCATATCATCTCCACACCTCTTCTGACCCTCCCAGAAATCCAGCTCCTCCTTCTCCTGGCGACAGTCCATCCCTAAGGCACCTCCTCCAACTTTAAGAAAATTTGCATGCTTGGCATAAGGGCAGATTCACCCCAAAGCTATGAGGCGATCGTTGTGAGGTGAGACTTATTAATAGTTTGCCGGTTGAGAGAGTGTGACTGTTAGAAAGTCGCAAAGAAAAGATGATCTGCAAGAGAGGTGGGAGGGATCTATGATATCTAGCGTTCTTGTCATGGTGGCATACTTCGTGCTCTTCGCCATGGTACACAGCCTTCTGGCCGATCCCAGATTCAAGAGCCGGGCAAGAGGCGCGCTCGGCAAGACCTTTGACCGCTGGCAGAGAATGGCTTACAGCCTTCTCGCCCTGTTCATGATGCTGCCCTTCCTCAACATTCTGGTCTTCCTGCCGGACAGGATTCTCTACTCCGTCCCCGCGCCCTGGAGCTGGCTGATGGCAGGCGGCCAGATCCTGGCGGCTTTAGCACTGCTTCTGACCTTGCGACAGACAGGCGTCTCCTATTTCCTGGGCCAGTCCCAATTGCGGGGCGCGAGTGAGCAGGCGCGCCGAGAGGGTGGGCTGGTGACGGACGGCTTTTACTGCCACATCAGAAATCCGCTCTTCTTTTTCGCCGCTGTTTTCCTCTGGCTCTCTCCCATCATGACCGAGAATCTGCTGGCCTTCAACATCCTGGCCATGATCTATTTTTACCTGGGCGCCCAGCACGAGGAGAGATCACTGCAAGAGGAGTTCGGACAGGAGTACGAGGA
>JANYKI010000135.1 GCA_025361645.1 Methanothrix sp. | reverse complement strand
CAAAGTCGATCTTATCTGGATCGATATTGATTATGCTGTCGTCTATAATCACCGCCATTAGTTTTAGTTATGGTATCATCAACTAATTATATTTTGCGGTCGTATTCTTAATGGAAAATTCAACGTATTGAGCATGTTCTGAGTTTCATATTTCATCCTTCCTTGAAGCAAAAATGGGCTTCCATGTTCCCGAATTGTTAATCTCTTCTCCCCTGGCGGGAATGAATTCATACATTATACAAATAGATGCCCCAGCACGAGGGGTCACCCCGGTCATTACACTACTTGACTGAACTGAGCTAAAGATATTTGCAGCTACAGGCAAAAAAACAGTATCTGCAGAGGAAGAGCTAACAAATCCCTCAAGCTGATGCAAGACAAAGGTTTGAGATTCATTGCTTGATTCATTAAGCGTTATATCCTGTTTTGGATTCAACAACAGAGTCCTATTCTTTTTTGATTCGACCACTAATGAAGTCTTATCTGGAAGAGTCAAGGAGAGGTTTCCAAAGAGATTAATGGTGACATTTGCAGGACTATCCCTGGTATTCGAGAAATTCAGTTCATTACTAGGAGTATAAATTATCAGGACCTTAGCACTCGTCAATTCTCCAAGGCCAGGGTCGAACTTAGGGAGGGTCACGTTATCCGACCAACCTGCAATACTCAAAGGGTGATCATAGCAATATTCTAGATTTTCACCTAAGCCTGAACCGGAAATTGAAAGAATAGCTACAATTACCAAAAGCACAGAGCGAGAGTTCAATCTCTCTCCATCGCCCCTTTTAAAATTTTTTAGGATATCCCCGTTTTGATTTAAAAGACCAACCATTATTTCTCCCTCCCACCCTAGGCGAATCGCCCTGGAGAATTATCCGCATGTATTCTAAAGATTATAATTCTTCGTAAGTCAGACCACCGATCACATCGACTCATTTTATGCCACAATATCCTATATAAATCTTATTAAGATGCAATCGCCAAGGATACTTAGTGGATCCAATTTCATAATATAGAATACCATCAAAACATATGGATCCAAAGGATCTTAATAATATAGATAAAATTATAATTATTATGTTTTTTTATTTATCCCTCTTGAAAAGAGGCAAAATAGACCTGATTAATCAAACTACCAAACTGAGCTATAAACAGTTGAAATTAAAAAAGTTTATACATAATTTGAATCCTTATTTCAAGTCAGAACTATTAAAGCGAACTCCTCCCAGGCACCTAACGGGCGAAGCTTCGTGTTTTCTCTTTGCTCCTTTTTGCGCCTTCATAGGTGTTCCCTCGCGACTCGTCCGGTCTCTGCAGAATCCTTCCTCCTTAGAAGAGCTAGACATAATTTGTGCCTCCCGGCCCAAAGGCCGATCCTGGCATGGCCGCGATGAGGGCATGCAGTCTGTTCGCAAAAGCGATAGAAGCCCCCTCCTTTAGGGCGGGGAGCGTTCACCGCAAGATCTTTTCTATCCTTTGCAGAGCCTCTTTGATTCGGCTTTGGGATGTGGCATAAGAGAGCCGGACATAATCTAGGCCACCCGGCCCAAAGGCGGATCCGGGCGTGGCCGCGATGAGGGCATCTTTGAGCAGCTTATCGGTGAAAGCATCCCCGCCGCCTAAACTGGATACATTCGGGAAGACATAGAAGGCCCCACCAGGCACGCTGCAGGGTATTCCTAAATCCTTCAGGCCATTGACCAGCATATCCCGGCGCGCCCGAAACTCCGTCACCATGGAAGCGACCTCGCCCTGCGGCCCCTGCATCGCGGCAACTCCAGCGCGCTGCACAAATGTAGTTGCCTGGGAGACGGAATGAGAAAGAAGCCTGGTTACCCATTTCATGGGCTCTTTGGGGCCGGTAAGGTACCCCAGACGCCATCCCGTCATGGCATAAACCTTGGAGAAACCGTTAATGGTCACGGTTCTGTCCTCCATTCCCGGCATTGAACCTATGCTGATATGCTCATGATCATAAATTATCATCTCATAAATTTCGTCGGAAATGACAGCCAGGTTGTGATCCACAGCCAGATCGCGAATCTCCTCCAGCACCTCTCTGTTGAATACAGATCCGGTGGGGTTGGAGGGAGAGTTGACAATGATAAGCCGCGTCTTGGAATTGATAGTTTCCGCGATATTTTGCGGCATAAAATTGTCATCTACTTTTCCCCAGGCGACGCTTCCACCGGCAAAGGCCACACAGGGCTCGTAGCTCACCCAGGAAGGCCCAATGAGAGCGCACTCATCGCCCTCCTGGATGAGCGCCTGGATGGCGGCAAATACGGCCATCTTGGCACCGGGAGTTACAACGACATCATCTGCCGTAACAGGAAGCGAATTTTCCCGGACCAGTTTATCGGCAATGGCCCGCCGCAGTTCGGGAATGCCGGCCGTGGGAGCGTAGCGCGTCTCGCCTGCTCTGATGGAGCTACAGCCCGCCTCGACAATATGCTTAGGGGTATCGAAATCCGGCTCGCCCACCCCCATATCTATGATGTCCAGGCCGCTGGCTGCCAGCTTCTTGGCCATAGCCGAGATCTTCAAAGTGGTCGATTCGTGAATGGAGGCCATCCGCACAGAGACCATGTCTAAACACCACCCAGATTCTGCAAAAGCTTGACTGCCGCCTCGACCGCCCGCTTGGCATAATCCACCCTTTTATGGGCATCAGGCCGGGACATCTTGGGACCAGTGATGCCAAGAGTTACCGGCTTGTCGTACTCTAATGACAGATCCATCAGCTTTCGGGCCGCTTGCGATACCACAATTTCATCATGAGAGGTCTCCCCCTGGATGACGCAGCCGATGGTCACGACCGCATCGATGTCCTCGCGACGAAGCAGCTTCTTCACCACGAGGGGCATGTCATAAACGCCAGGAACATAAACGACAGTCGCGACCTCTGCTCCCAGGAACCGGGCATGCTCTCTGCCCAAAAGCTCCATCTGATAGGTGATGTCCCTATTGAACTCCGAGACTACGAAACCAAGTCTTGCCATAAGCTCCAAACCCCGTTAAAAGTAGGCACCTCCCTTCCTTCCTTCACTAATAAACCCATCGATACACTTAACGATCAAAACGCATTTATTCTCGGCAATTGTCCGATGGCGAGATGCTCTATGAACCTAATTTATCTTAACGGAAAGTTTGTTCCGGCGGAACAGGCTGCGGTTTCGGTCTTCGATCACGGATTTCTCTATGGAGACGGAGTCTTCGAGGGCATAAGGGCCTATGGAGGGCGCGTCTTCCGGCTCGAGGATCACGTCCAAAGGCTCTTCGACTCGGCAAAGGCCATCTTGCTCTGCGTTCCCATGAGCCAGGAGGAGATGTGCGAGGCAATCCTGGAGACGCTGAGGAAGAATAACTTACGTGATGCTTATATCCGGCCCATTGTCACCCGAGGCTTCGGAGACCTGGGCCTTGATCCCAATAAGTGCAGCCTGGCTTCGGTCATCATCATTGCCGTCGAGTGGGGGGCAATGTACGGAGACCTTTACGAGGTCGGCCTCACGGCAATCAGCGTCGCTGTGCGCAGAAATGCTCCCGACACCGTGCCGCCCAATATCAAGAGCCTCAACTATCTGAACAATATCCTGGCAAAGATTGAGGCCAATGTCAAAGGCGGCAATGAGGCTATCATCCTCGATTCCCGGGGATTGCTTTCTGAGGGAAGCGGAGACAATATATTCGTCATTAAAGGGGGAAAGATCTACACGCCCTTTACCGTAAACAACCTCAAGGGCATAACCAGGGAAGCTGTCATGGAGCTGGCCAAAGCCGGCGGCAATGAAATCCTGGAGAGGGATTTAGGCCTGTTCGACCTTTACACGGCGGATGAAGTCTTCGTTACAGGCACAGCCGCAGAGGTTGCGCCCGTCACCAAGGTCGATGGCAGGGTCGTTGGCGACGGCAAGCCCGGAAAGGTCACAAAGGATCTCATGGCAGCCTTCAAAGAGCTGACCATGACCACGGGCACAACCATTTTCAAATAAGCAGGGATTTTTCCCTTATTTAATTTTTTTGCGCATCAACCGGCCAAAACAGCAAAAAAGGTAAAAAGAGATAGACTGCCGATTTTCTAGCAATCTATGCCATCGCAAACAGGGCGATCTCTTTCTGGCACGGGATTTTCATGGAACTTGATGGTCTTCTCTGCCTCGAATGTTCCGGAGAACATCTCGTGGGCGTTAATATCCTTGTAGAATATCTTATGCCATGTTGCATCCGTTCCCCATGTGCCGTTGAAGGTGTTCTTAGTCTCCAGACCGATCACGTGGGCCGGATTGTTGCCCATGAGAGCAGCCACTCGGTCCGTGTCTCTTCCCGCATCCTTGAGCTCCTTGATGAGCTGCTCAGGAGTTATGGTATGCGTGGTCTGTGCCATATACTGGGCATATTCCTGTGGATAGTACAATGCCAGAAGCTGCAGGTAGTCCCGGTTGACAGGCATTGTCGGCTCCTTGGGATTGTAGGGCGTGGTTGAGACAAAGAACGATGTCTGATCCTTCTCCATTTCATAAACAGCGAAAGACTCCTTGATCTTCGCACCTATGCCGCCGTAAAACGCCTTGGAATGCAGGAACTTCTCACCCATAAGAGGCGTGTCCTTGCTGGCATAGGTGAGCTTGGTCGTCTCAAATAGATTGAGCTGTGACTCATCTCCGCCGTTGACCGAGGTAATATTCCTCAGCAGCTTATCAGAATTCTGCGAGTAAGCATGCTCCTGGTCAAGCTCAAAGTCGCCGTCTCCGGCCATATTGTTGTAGTACTCCAGAGCGATCTTCTTATCGACTATTGAGGTACTGACATCGATAACGCCGCTTCCGGATACCTTCTGTGCTTCACAAAACTGTTCGTACTGTATTGGCGGCACCAATGGTGGATTCGCCAATGCGATACAGCAGCATAGCATTAGAATTAAAGCTGCCGCTATTACTACTCCCTTCATTCTAATTCACCCCTATACTCTATTGATTATACGAAGAATTTGCCTTTAAGGGATATAAACATATCGAAAGAAATTATCATATGGATATTCAAGAGAATGATCGTAGTTGTAATAGAGATAATAGTATTGAAAACGAAACCGCGACTATGTAAAAAAGCTATTATTGAGAATATTAGATGATTGCTGCATAGTTTTTATATACTGTTAGCTACGATAATATGAATAGTACTGCTATACAATTTAACTTGAATCGATCCATTCAGGGGATGAAGATGGATAATTTTTCTACATTAATCGGTGGCATAGCCGGTGACGGCATAAATGAGGCCGGTCTCACTGTGGCTCGCCTCTTTAGCCGTCTTGGCTATCACATTTACATGTACTACGACTACCCCTCTCTCATCAGGGGAGGACATAATTTCTCAATAGTACGGGCTTCCAGACAAAAGATCGCCGCTCACATGGACCAGATCGATGTCCTGGTAGCTCTCAACCAGGAGACTGTTGAGAAGCACAAGAGCCGTCTTAAGGATAGCTCCTTTGTGATTTACGATGCAGATAAGGTAAAACTTGACGACACAATGCATAAGGGCTTTGGCCTTACCATCACCCAGATCCTGAAGGAAGCGACTGCCCCCGCGGTCATGAAGAATTCCTGCATAATAGGCGGATACTGCAAGGTTGTGGGCATAGATTGGTCCGTCCTGGAAGATGTTTTGAAAAAGCATATACCAAAGATGCTGGAGCTGAATATGCAGGTGGCCCGGCAGGGCTACGACCAGGCGACAGAGTTCTGTCACATAGATAGTCGCGCAGATCGTGCAGATAGTCATTTGGAAAAGCAAACCGAGGAGCCTATCATAACCGGCAACCAGGCCATCAGCCTGGGACTGATTAAAGCGGGCCTGGGCGCTTACGTGGCCTATCCCATGACACCTTCATCAAGCGTGCTGGACTTCATGGCAAAATTTGGCCCAGAGTTCGGCATCAAGGTGATTCATCCGGAAAGCGAAATCGCCGTGATGCTCATGGCGCAAGGCTTCGCCTATGCTGGGGTTAAAGCGGCCGTCGGGACGTCGGGCGGTGGATTTTGCCTCATGACCGAGGGGCTCAGCCTGGCCGGCATGGCGGAGATGCCGGTGGTAGTGGTAATGGCCCAGAGAACGGGACCATCCACGGGTCTTCCCACCTACACGGCCCAGGGTGATCTGCATTTCGTCCTCAATGCCGGCCAGGGGGAGTTTCCCAGGTTTATAGTCGCACCGGGAGACGCCGAGGAGGCTTATTACTGGGCTGGCGTGGCCCTGAATTTGGCCTGGAAGTATCAGGTGCCCTCGTTCATCCTAACCGACAAGACCGTCAGCGAGAGCCAGTACAGCTTTGACATAGATCTGGCTGGTGACTTGAGGGGCGAACTGAAAGAACAAGCACAGCAGGCACCTCTGCTCTGGGATGGACGGGGCGAGTACAAACGCTACCGCTACACAGATACGGGCGTCTCGCCTCTAGTCTTTCCCCCTCAAAAAGGGCAGGTGATTAAGACGGACAGCTACACTCACGATGAAGGCGGCATAACCTCTGAGGACCCCCAAATAACAAGAGAGACCAGCGACAAACGCCAGAGAAAAGGCCAATTCCTGGCTGCGGAACTGGAGAGATACGAGACGGTGAAGGTCTTTGGAAACGAAAAGAGCAAGATCGCCCTGCTCTGCTGGGGTTCGAATAAAGGAGTATGCATGGAGGCGGCTTTAAAATTGGGACTTCGCGTTATTTTTGTGCAGGTTCTCTCGCCCTTCCCGGAAAGAAAGCTGAAAAGTGCCCTGCTGGGAGTCGAGAGGCTCCTTGCAGTAGAATGCAACTCTACCGGCCAATTGGCCAGGCTGGTCGGCTTTTATGGCATCAAGATCCAGACCCAGGACCTAATTCTGAAGTATGACGGCAGACCTTTTTCCGTGGAAGATCTTCTGGCACAGCTGGGGAGGGCCCTGGCATGAATATGAATCCTAAAGATCTGGCTACCACTGCTAAGAACTCCTGGTGCCCCGGCTGCGGCAACTTCTCCATCATGAGTGCCATGAGAATGGTTCTGGCAGAGCTGGACAGCCAAGGCTTTCCCGTAGAAAACGTCGTCCTGGTCTCCGGAATAGGCTGCCACGCCAAGATTGTGGACTACATGAATGTGAACAGCTTCTATTCCATTCACGGCCGAACGCTGCCTGCGGCATCAGCCATAAAGATCGCCAATCCCGATTTAAAGGTGATCTGCTTTTCCGGAGATGGTGATAGTCTGGCCGAGGGACTTGATCATCTCATCTTCGCCGCCAAGAGGAACATCGATCTTACAATGATCCTGCACGACAACCGTGTCTATGGCCTGACCACCGGCCAGTACACGCCCACATCACCCCAGGGCTTTAAGGGCAAGTCCACACCCTCGGGCACAAGCGAACATCCTTTGAACCCGCTTGAGCTGATGCTGGTTTCTGGAGCGTCTTACATTGCCCGGGGCTACACGCACGGCATTGAGCAGCTCCAGAAGCTCTTTAAGGAAGCGATATTGCACAAGGGCTTCTCCTTTGTGGATGTTCTCCAGGTCTGCGTCTCTTACAACAATCTGTATGAGAGCTACAATAAGTGGACCTATACTGTGCAGGGGAACGATGCCTCAAGCTTCGAGGAGGCGCAAAAGATCATTCGCTCCTGGAATTACGACCGCTCTGAGGTTCCTATTCCCCTGGGCAAGTTCTACCAGATTGAGGCAGAGCGTTTTGATCAATCATTTCCAGAATATAGGCAGAATTTATCGGAAAGAGACAGCAAAATAAAGACGCTGCTGGAAAATTTCATTTAGAAGGTGAGTAAAAAATGGATAAGTATGTTTGTACGGTATGTGGATACATCTACGATCCGGAAAAGGGAGATTCCACCACCGGCATCGCTCCAGGAACGGCATTCGAGGACCTTCCCGATGATTGGATCTGTCCGGAATGCGGCGTAGGCAAAGAGCAATTTGAGAAGGCGAATTAGATATGCTAAGCGAAAAGATGAATGAAGCTTTGAATGTTCAGGCGAATAGGGAATTGTACTCCTCCTATCTCTATCTCTCCATGTCCTATCATTTCGAGTCTATAAATATGAAGGGCTTTGCCCATTGGATGAGACTACAGGCCGGCGAAGAGCTGGTTCATACCACGAAGATGCTCGACTACGTGGCAGGAAGAGGCGGCAGATCTAAGATGCTGGCCGTGGAGGCACCCCAGTTCACCTGGGCTTCACCTCTGCAGGCCTTCCAGCATGTTTGGGATCACGAGCGTGTGGTGACCGGGCTCATTCAAACCCTGGTCAAGGTGGCAGAGGATGAATTGGACGAGGCGACGAAAGAGTTCCTGCAGTGGTACATCAAGGAGCAGGTGGAAGAGGAGGAGTCCTCGGACAATGTATTGAACAAAGTCAAAACTGCCGGAAATGACAAGGGTAATTTAGAGGCGGCGGATAGAGTGCTGGGACAAAGAAGCTTCAAGTTCCCCAGGGGATTTGAAATATTTCCATAATTAGAAATTTACAGGAAATAAAAATTATGACAGAAATGAAGATAACTGTAACCAAGAATGGTCCATATATCGTGACTGGCATTGTCCCCCTCACTACTTCGGAGATCTGCAACGATGATGAGGGCTACTGCCGTACCTGGCGGGAAGTTAAGAGATACCCCTTGCAGGAAAAGTATGCACTCTGTCGGTGCGGCCACTCGAAGAATAAACCCTTCTGCGATGGGACTCATGCAAAGATCTCCTTTGAAGGAACTGAGGCAGAAGACCATGTGCCCTTTGACAATACGGCAAAATTGATCCATGGTCCTGCGCTGACATTGGCCGATAATGAGCATCTTTGCGTCCATGCCAGGTTCTGCATGCGAGCCGGTGGGATCTGGAATCTGGTAAAGCATCCAGAAAACCAGGAAGCTAGGGAGATTGCCATAGAAGAAGCATGCAACTGCCCCTCGGGTCGGCTGGTGATCAAGGACAATGAAAGCGGGAAGGCGATAGAGCCCGAATTGGATAAGTCCATTGTCGTTATCGAATACCCGCCAAGGGGTGAGCACGGGCCGCTCTGGGTACGAGGAGGCATACCCATCGAATCAGCGAACGGCAAACTGTACGAGATCCGAAACCGCGTCACCCTCTGCAGGTGCGGAAGATCGCAGAATAAACCGTTTTGTGACGGCAGCCATATCTAAGACGGACCAAACCACAAAGGCACGAAGGCACAAAGGACGCGCAAAGATTCGATGCGTTCTACTGCTTTGCCCTCCTTGCGGGCTAACGGCAGCAGCGCCGGGCAGCCGCAGGGCCGCGCTCCTCGTCGCTCGGGTCTCGGCTGCTGCTCGTGGCCGCCGCCTGTGGGCCAGGCCGAATACTCAAGAGAAGCCAAAAGCGCTCAAAAAAGATAAAATAAAAATAGAGCTAAATTATTCCCTTGGCCCTGAGAGCTGACTTCATATCAGCCACATCGCCCTTCAACTCCAGGATATCGCTCTTGTCCAGAACTTTTTCCATCTTATCGTTTAAGCTCTTGTTCATGTCCTTGATCTCGGAAATGGATTCATCTTGCTTGTCCAACATCCGATCCTGTTTGTCTAGCGTCAGGTCCATCTTGCTGTTTATGTCCTTGATCCCGGAAATGGTTTCATCTTGCTTGCCTAGCATCTGATCCTGTTTATCCAGCATCCGATCCTGTTTATCCAGCATCTGATCCTGTTTATCCAGCATCTGGTCCATCTTGCTGCCCAGGTTTCTATTCGTTTCCTTTATCTCATGAGTTGTCTCATCTTGTTTATTAAGAATCAGAATTAGAACATCTTTCATACCTTTTAGGACGTTAATTCCTTCATCAAGACGTGAGTCGGTTTCACCCGTCTCGACCATTTTATAGAAGCCACCGAAATATCCATGAGCTTCAGAATATTCCGTTTCTATGGATGAAACCTTGATGAGGCTGTTTTTTATATCTATGGCTCCCGCGAACAACTTCAGCTTTTCTTCTTCACCCTGTGCTATGATTCTAACTCGTTCATCATTCAAGTTCTCGACAAAGCCTTTAAGCCCTAATCCATTGGCCAGTTGGATAATTCTTGCCCTATAGCCTACCCTCTGGACGTTGCCTGAGACATATGCCGAAAGCTGCTTCATTGCATACATCTCAGAGCTTTTTGTATTTGTCTTTATCTATCATCCAGGCCGAGGCTTGCCTTCTCCTGGCATAGGCAAAGAATATGAGATAAGCCAGGCCCGCTATTTCCGGTATCAGAATGCCGGGATTTTTCAGACCGGAAAGAAGCATCTGCAGGAAGCTCATGGTATCCAGAAGGGGGACGCTGGGAAATGGCCCCAGGAGCGGCCAGAGAAAAGTTTTCGGCGAGTTCCACATAAAGTCCAGGAAGAGGTGTATGAGCACGCCCCAGGTCAGGGAGATGAATCTGATATCTTGGGAATAGACGCAAAGGGCAGAGAGGAGCATGAGGAAGAGCAGCGTGTGAGCGAAGGTGCGGCCCATGCTGGGGCTGCCAAAGACAATGAGGCCCAGGGGTTTGTCGATGATGTCGGGAAGCATGGAGCCCAATGCCAGAAAGGCCAGGCTCACCTGGCTAAGAAAGCGGGCGGAGGCTAAAGCGAGGCCCACGTGGGCAAAGAGAAGCATTGGGCAGAGAATCGTTTTCCGGAGTATATATTATATTTGCATGTCTTCTTTATCAGGGCGAAACTATGGAGATGGCTAAGCGCAACCTTTTTATTATATCTTTGGATTCTCCATACTAATCTTAATAAGATAGTGGGTGCAAAGGTGGGCAAGATCTAGATCCTTACCAGATGTGGATCTTGGATGGCTTTACAGCTTTCTCTCACCCTACAAAATGAGTCCAAGCAGGTCGCTGAATTGATGCAGCTTCGACCCATTCGAGGCTCTTGATGACGAAAGTCATTAAAAGGTGATAAGAGGCACCTGGGCTTTGCAGCGAAGGCTGTAGATTTTATTCTTATTGTCAAATGGCGGCGGCACACATCGCTGCAAGCATCGAGGTATTGCGATAGGATTGGATAACGCTTGAGGGGACATGTTCTGCATGAAGAAGTTACCGATTATAATTTGTATCCTCATTGCTCTGATGTCGGTTGGATTAGCGCTCGCTGACGACGAGATATATGATATAACGAATACGACAGGCCTACGGTTCGATTCGAATCAGACGGTGGAAGGGTTTGGAATTGCCAGTTCATACAGGTGCATGGGACCTTTGGATTTGGTGTTGCATTCTCACAGTAGTGGCAGCGGCGTTTCCTCCAGCGAATCCAGAAGCTACGTGCGAAATGATGAAATAGTTGAAGGCAGTCCCGTTTCGTTCAGTGAAAATAATAGCGTTGGACTTCAAGAAATTACCAGCAATGCATACTCTCCAACAAAACTTAATTATCCTGGTAGCTTTCGTTCTGAGCCTATCAGTTCTTTATGGAGCGATTCTACATTTCTTTTTGCCGGTAAGGATAATGTCACTGTTCTGAAAGCAAGCTTTGATCAGGTGCAAGCTTTGAACAAGGAGATGACGACGAAGATTTCTAGCGGTGCCTCCTATGAAGATTTAACGCAGCAGTCTTACGGCTCCTTTGCCAGCAGCATGAAACTAAATGCCGTATTCAATGGCACAGGACAGATAGGAGCGTACGTAGGAACGGTTCGTGGAAATAATACTGATGTTTTGTTGGATGAGTACTATCGAGGCACTTTCACCATAAGCAAAAATATGGAAATTGCATTAAAATCAAGTCTCCTACAAGAAGAAGATGAATGGCTCCCGTGCTGCTCGGGCGGCTGGATTAATATGAATTACATCGACAAAAAAAGCTTTCCAGTCGATGTAAATAGAGTATTCAATTGCACGTGCATCTAGGTGATAAGAGGACCTGAGATTTGCAGCGAAGGCTGTGTATTATGGTCCTGGCCTTTTTACTGTCTCGTTTTCATCCGGAAGCAACCGCACAAAACCACGAAATATAACCACAGAGGCACAGAGTTCACAGAGGACGAACGCACGGAGAACGCACAGAATTGGTTATCATAATCGCAAAGGATGTAGCAAGGAAGCTCATCGAAATGCATAAAGAGCAACGAGATCTGCTCCCTGAAGTGTTTCCTTCTAGCCGGATTGATGTTGTCGTGGAGATGTATAAATCCCAGGAAATATCCCTTAGCCGAGCTGCAGAGATTGCAGGAGTCTGTTTTGAGGAATTCAAGGAAATTCTTGCGATCAAAGGCATAACCCGAGTGGTTGAAGCTCCCAGCGAAGAGGAGATGCAGCGAGGGGTTGACTTGATACTTGGAAGAACAAGATGATTTTTGTAGCATCGTGATCATCCAGGCTGAAATGAATAGAGCTTCAGAGAAAGCTCAAAGAACAGGGAATACCCATCCGATCCCTTTCCATAGATGATGTTTTTGCAGAAGTTGAGGCGCTCAGAGATGCATGATTGACTACGATGAAGATGCTGATGTGCTTTATGCCAGCGTTGTCTATCCTCCAAATGCCATGGAACACGAGGTGGACGAAGATGGGATCATCAGAAATATTTCCCTGCAACACATGGGTTTTAACTCTATGGTTTACGACTTTCACCACAAAGACACAGAGTTCACAAAGAACGCACAAAGACGATTAACCTACCGAGTTCCTCAATGGCGATGTGTTGATTGTCACCATATTTATAAATGATTAAAAACAAATGGAGTAGCCATGGGCATTTCCATTATAGATGAAGACTGCATCGAAAGGATATACGAGGATGCGGAAGATCTCTTTGTCTCTATGAAACTCCGAAAGAGAAAAAAGATATCTTTGGACGAAGTAATTGCTGAAATTGGAGCACATGTTATTGATGATTATGATGCCACCAAGATTGTCAGAGAGATGAGAGATAGGTCTTATGGTTATTAATGTCTGTAAAGACCATGGAAATAGATCAGGATGTGTCTAAAATACATGTCAGATGTTATATTTAAAACCAAAGTGGATGATCTGTTGGCCAGGAGAGTAAAAGATATCCTAAGGCAGGGTTCTTTCAGAGATGAAGAGGCGTTTCTTAGGGAAGCCATCAAGGAAATGGTAAGAATATATGAACTCAGAGAGCTGGACGAAAGGATGGAGAAGTTCGCTCGAAATATTGCAGCCAAACATTCCATGAGCCTCTCTGATGCAGTTTTGGCGGCCAGAGTCGAGGAAGACGATGAGTTATAGGCCGAGAGTCTGCCTGGATTCTTCTGTTGTAGTAAAATGGTTCAAGGTCGAAGATGATAGTGCAGAAGCCATAAAGCTAAGGAGATGGGCGGAGAACGCCAGAATAAAGCTGGTTATTTCTGCAATCGTCCTTTCAGAAAGTGCCAGAGCCCTTAAAAAGGCGGGCTGCGGTACCGACAAGATATATGAGATGACAGATATGCTCGATTCATTCATCAGCCTCTGCAAAGTGGAAGTAGTTCCTGTTGACTGGTTGATTATCAAATCCGCCCAAAGGCTGGTAATAGAGCATAATTTATATTCGGCAGATGCAATCCATGCCTCAACTGCGATACTGACAGAATCCGAATTTTTCGTCTCAATTGACAAGCATCATTCCAAGAAAGGCCTTAAATCGCATGACGACCTGGGTGCAGAATAAGGTCTATTGCAGTATCTCCGTCACCGACAGCCATAGCGGCTTTCGGCCTACGGAAAGCAGGCCAAGGACGCCTAGGAAGCGACCCGGGGCTGAGAGGTTAGTTGTTGATGAGTAGGAACTGAAACATGGAGAATGAATGTATAGCGAGGTCTAAGAATCAAGTACCTAGCTGAGAGATAATATGGATGAAGCAGAGCTAATAAAGATGATTCCGCACGTAGTCAGATCCTCAACTAAGAAGGTCTGGATTGACTACGATGAAGAAGCCGATGTGCTTTATGTCAGCTTTGTCTATCCTCCTAATGCCATAGAACATGAGGAGGACGAAGATGGGATCATTAGAAATTACGATAAAGAAGGCAAGCTTACAGGTTTAACAATCATTGCAGCCAAGAGATTCGCAGAGGAAGCTGTAGCCTAGCGTTATTTTTATTATTCCATAATTTCTATGCAACACGCGGGTTATTAACCCTACGGTTTACGACTTTCACCACAAAGGCACAAAGCCACAAAGACGATTAACCTATTCGCAAACCCGATTTTTATTATAAATCTACTATAATTAACCGCAGAGACGCAGAGTTCGCAGAAACGTGAAATTTACCAAATTATCAGCGCTTGAAATTAACAGCATATTTACTTCCTTGATAATAGTCGTCTCCGTTCGTTCGTCCTCTGTGCGCTCTGCGACTCTGTGGTTGGCTTCCGTAGCCGCTGGTTATAATTATCGATCCTCAACCTGCTCAAAAATGTAGCATCGTTTTAGTCGTCTTTGTGCCTTTGTGTCTTTGTGGTGATCGTAGTAGTCCCAAACCCCTTTCAAACCCCACTAACCTAACGATCGGAGTCCTCTACACTTATGCCCCCATCACCGCCCTGCTCCCCACCTACAACGAGCGGCTCCAGGGCAGCGTGGTGCTTCGCACGAAGCAGTATGTCCACCGGCGCTCCCGGGATGACGGCAGCAGTGATCGCACCGCCGAGGTGGCAGCCTTAGCCGGTGCAAAGGTGCTGCGCCACGTTGAGAACCAGGGCAAAGGAGCAGCGCTGAAGACCGGCTTCGCTTCTCTGAACGCCGAGACGGTTATTGTCACCATCGACACGGACGGGCAGCACTCGCTTACTAAAACGTAAGCTCGAACTGTGCCCCTGATGGCGCACAGTACAACCCCTCAGACATCCCCCGCCTGGTAGCGCCCATCCTGGCAGGCCGGGCGGACATGATCAACGGCAGCCGTTATCTGGACGGCAATAAGAAGGACACGCCCCTTTACCGCCGCCTGGGACAAAAGGTGCTGGATCTGTTCACCAACATGGACAGCGGCCTCTCGGTAACGGACAGCCAGAGCGGTTTCCGGGCCTTTGCCTGGCAGACCAGGGACGTCGTTCCGGGAAAGCAGCGAGGAACAATTGGGTGGGCCGGGATCTAATCCAGTGAATTTTGCCGGCGTAGTCCCTCAACTTAATAAAGGATAAAGTCATCTGCATAGATCAGGAGTGCGCATTAATTTGTCTGAATATCTTGTATCCATTAAGATTGAAAAGCTGGATGAAGGAGTCTATCTAGCCACAAGCGATACTCTGCAGGGGCTGGTAGCTCAAGGTCGGACAATTGCAGAGACGATGGAAATTGCGCAGGATGTGGCCAAGAAGCTCATTGAATCATCTATTGGACGTGGCGATCCTCTACCGCACTAGATGACTCCTGCAGCAAAGGGTTGTCAGAAATATCAAGATAGAAATACCAAACGGAACCCTCAAGGCAATACTAAAGCCTGGCAGTCGTTTCATTAGAAGATTTTGTGCAATTATTATAATAATATGAATATATTCTCAAGTGGGCTAAGAATCCGGTTCGCTTCGCAGGTGCGAGACGAAAGGTTTTTAAATCACTACTGAAATTAAGAAAGCAGGTAGGATAGCCGTTGCCTGTTAAAGGCTATGTCGGTCATCATCTGAATTGAGGTTATGATAAGAGGGGATGACTGGATAGCCGGGGCTTTAGACGTTGCTTTTTGATATAATTATTATTATCAACCACAAGACAATGAGTTCAAGCACGTGGGTTTACGACTTTCACCACAAAGGCACAAAGCCACAAAGAACGCAAAAAGACGATTTACCTATTCGCAATCCTGAGTTTTAATTATCAAGCTACGAATATTAACCGCAGAGACGCAGAGTTCGCAGAGACGTGAAATTCTCCTTATTACCAGCACTTGAAAGGAACAGCATATTTGGTTGTTGAGTAATAGTCGTCTCCGTCGTTCGTCCTTTGTGCGCTCTGCGACTCTGTGGTTGGCTTCCGTAGCTGCTGGTTATAATTATCGATCTTTGTTGTGAACGTAGTAGTAGTCCTTAACCCCAAACCCCTTTCAAACCCCACTAACCTAACAACAGGAGTCCTCTACACTTATGCCCTCCATCACCGCCCTGCTCCCCGCCTATAACGAGCGGCTCCAGGGCAGCGTGGGTCCATAAGCACCCGCCAGTACGCCGACCGGCGCCCCCGGGATGACGGTAGCACGGACCGCACCGCCGAGGTCGCCCTCCTGGCAGGCGCTGCAGGTGCTCCGTCACTCGGAGAACTGCGGCAAAGGAGCAGCGCTGAAGACAGGCCATGCAGAGAAAGGTTAATTATAGTACCTGTATATGGTAATTTATTATGACTACAGACGTAGATGTTCTGAAAGATGGAATGGAAGGCTTGATACGGGCAGGCCATTACAGGAATAAAGATGCATTGTTCGAGGAGGCGTTCAGGACATTACTTGAAGTTAAGCCTTCCATAAGAACGGAAATGGCAATCGAGCTATACAAATCTGAAAGAATCTCGCTTTCCAGAGCGGCGGAAATTGCAGGCGTATCTTTTGAAGGATTTAAAAATATTCTGGAAATCAAAGGAATTGCCAGGGTGGTTGAAGTTCCAAGCAAAGAGAAGATACGACGAGGGGTTGACCTCATCCTTGGATAAATCAATTATTCTGGATACGGATATCGCAAGTGCCTTTGCCAAAATAAACCAATTGGAGCTTCTTAGTCAGGTACTCCACAATTACTCGATCTTTATAACTCCTAGGATTTATGAAGAGCTAATGGTGCCATTGGATTTCGGGTACACGTATCCTCTGGATATTTTTGATAGGATTAATGTGCTGTGTCCTTCTCTTGAAGAAGCTAAAGATTATCAGTTGCTGATCCTTGAGAATAGAAAGCTTGGCAAAGGAGAATTGGAAGCCATATGCATATGCAAGAGCAGAATATATTCGTTCTCTTCGATGGATAAAGCCGCCTTAAGATATGCCGATGCAGTCGGGATTGAAACAATTGATCTGTATTCCCTTCTCAGAGCTTTATGGGAATCTGGAATTCTGCCGCAAAAAGATGTCGAAGGAATTATCAGGGCTCTCGAAGATAAAGATAAAATCCCAATAATAGACAGAAATAAGATATTCGATTAGGTCTTTGGCTTTTACCACAAAGCACACAATGCTCACAAAGAAGATTTAGCCAATTCGCAATCCCAAGATTTAATTGTCAAGCTACGAATATTAACCGCAGAGACGCAGAGTTCGCAGAGACGTGAAATTACCTTATTACCAGCACTTGAAAGGAACAGCATATTTGCTTCTGAGTAATAGTCGTCTCCGTCGTTCGTCCTTTGTGCGCTCTGCGACTCTGTGGTTCTATTCCGTAGCCGCTGGTTATAATTCCCATTCTCAAAGTCCCAAAAAAGGTTACTTTCCCATGCATACTACTATTCCCTCCCAAGTACCAGATCACAACGAGGCTATATCTTGTCTCTAACCATTGCCGCCATGCCCGCTTACAACGAGGAGCGCTCCATCACCAGAATGGTCCTGGGCTGCCAGAAGCACGTCGATCGCGTGGTCGTGGTGGACGACGGCAGCACCGACGCGACTGCTGAGCGGGCCGCATCCGCAGGTGCCCACGTCGTACGCCATGAGTGGAACGCGGGCTACGGTGCGGCTCTACGCACCTGTTTCGAGACGGCGCGGGAGATGGGTGCAGATAAAATGGTGATCATCGACGCGGACGGCCAGCACTCGCTTACTAAAACGTAAGCTCGAGCTGTGCCCCTGATGGCGCACAGCATGACCCCGAGGAGATACCGCAGCTTCTCCTGCCCCTGGACAGGGGCGTGGATTTGGTAATAGGCTCACGGTTTTGCAAAGGGAACGGCCAGGACATTCCCGCCTATCGCAAGATCGGCATGAAGGTTCTCGACATCACCACCAATTTTCTGGGCGGCCTCTGTGTCACCGACACCCAGAGCGGCTTTCGGGCCTACGGAAAGCGGGCCATAGACTGTATTTGAGGAAGAGAGCCTGTCCCGATTGATGAGATTGGGCTCTTTAAACACAAAATTACTTAACTCCTAAGAACAAGCTTGTAGGGGATATACATGCGATTCAAGGTTCTGATAAGTGATGGAGAGGATGGCTGGATGGTTGTGGAATGCCCATCTCTGCCAGGTTGTGTCTCTCAGGGAAGGACGATTGAGGAAGCCCTGGAGAATATAAAAGATGCCATCCAAGGTTGCCTGGATGTGCTCGGTGAAAGGGTAAGCGCCCAGCAAAGCGAAAGGATAGTCGAAGTTGAGGCATAATGGCCAAGCTGCCTCTAGTGTCTGGAGCAAATGCAGCTAAGGCATTTAGTAAAGCCGGCTGGATAACAGCCAGGCAGACCGGAAGCCACTTAATTATGATCAAGCAAGGCTGCATGGTAACTCTTTCAGTTCCTATGCATAGTGAAATCAATAAAGGAACTCTAAGGAAACTTATCAGCCATTCAGGACTTTCCGTAGAAGAGTTTCTGGAGTTATTATAGATTTATATTAATATGCGCCAAGGGGACTAAACCCTATGGTTTACGACTTTCACCACAAAGCGCACAAAGCTCACAAAGGACGCACAAAGACGATTTAGCCTATTCGCATACCTATGTTTTAATTATCAAGCTACGAATATTAACCGCAGAGACGCAGAGTTCGCAGAGACGTGAAATTCTCCTTATTACCAGCACTTGAAAGGAATAGCATATTTGCTTCTGAGTAATAGTCGTCTCCGTTCGTTCGTCCTTTGTGCGCTCTGTGACTCTGTGGTTCTATTCCGTAGCCCCTGGTTATAATTATCGATCTTTGTGGTGAACGTAGTAGTAGTAGTCCTTAACCCCAAACCCCTTTCAAACCCCACTAACCTAACGACAGGAGTCCTCTACACTTATGCCCTCCATCACCGCCCTGCTCCCCGCCTACAACGAGGAGATCTCCATCGGCAGCGTGGTGCTTCGCACGAAGCAGTACGCTGACCGGGTCATCGTCATCGATGACGGCAGCAGTGACCGCACCGCTGAGGTGGCGGCATTAGCAGGCGCTGAGGTTCTCCGCCACGAAGTGAACCGCGGCAAAGGCGCAGCTCTGAAGACCGGCTTCGAGTCCCTCAACAGTGATACGGTGATAGTCACCATCGACACGGACGGGCAGCACAACCCCTCAGACATTCCCCGCCTGGTAGCTCCCATCCTGGCAGGCCAGGCGGACATGGTCAACGGCAGCCGCTACCTGAACGGCAATAAGAAGGACACGCCCCTCTACCGCCGCCTGGGGCAAAAGGTGCTGGATCTGTTCACCAACATGGACAGCGGGCTCTCGGTAACGGACAGCCAGAGCGGCTTTCGGGCCTTCGCCTGGCAGACCAGGGACGTCTTCCGCTTCGGCCAGAAGGGTCTCGCCATCGAGAGCGAGATGCTGGCCGACGCGGCGGCAGCGGGGCTCCGCATCCAAGAAGTGGAGATCGGGGTGCGCTACGATGTGGGCAACTCCTCCGAGCATCCCGTGGCGCACGGGGTGCGGGTGCTGCTCAAGGTATTGCACGATATGGAGCTACGTAGACCCCTTTATTATTTCACGGCTCCAGGGTTGTTGATGGCAGGGGCCGGGATATTGATGGGGCTGGAATTCCTGCGGACGTTCTACCTGGGAGGGAGTCTCTTCTACGGGCCAGTGCTATTCATGATGCTACTGACGCTGATCGGGTCATTCATGGCGCTGACAGGCGTGATACTGCATTCCATCTCCAGGATCATGCTTGAGTTCAAGAGCGAGCTGGTAACGTCGGGAAAGGCGAACCATGAGAAGAGCTACGTTGCCGGCAAGGCGGCGAGAGATAATTGAGCGGCTATTTTCAATGCTAGTACATTTGAGGGCTTTGGAGTATAATTTCGTCGTTTGAATTAATTATAACACTACTAATATTAACCACAAAGAACACAAAGAACACACAAAGCAAATATTTCCGGCATGCTTATCCCGATAAGTTCTTCGTGAGTCCTTTGTGCACTTTGTGAGCTTTGTGGTTGATTTCGTAGTCCATTGGTTATCACACAATCAATCGCTTGAGGCTAAATCATCCATGACCATTGCCATAATCCCAGGCACCCGGCCCGAGATCATCAAGGTGCGATCGCGCCATGCCCGCGGAGATCAATCGGGCAGTGGCGGATTTATGGTGTTCCCCGTGCACCCGCGCACGCGGGAGCAGGCAGCGGAATTCGGGATTGAGTTCGACGGCATCAGGGACATTGAGCCGTCGGGTTCCTGGAGTTTCTGCAACCGGAGTGTGTGCCCTTGAGATGCTATTTAGGACTCAATACCCCCGTAGATTGCTGCGCGGGTGCGTCGCCGTCGTTTCAGTAATCAAACACTTAAGATATTATCGGGTGAGTAAACATGGAGGAGATAGAGGTAGTTTATGAGAAAGGTATCTTCAAACCTCTGGGGGATATCGACCTTAAAGATGGCACTAAAGCAGTTGTTGTAGTGAGACCTAAAGGGATAGCAGATGTGCTGGAGAAATTCAGCAGAAAAGTGGACAAAGATGTTCTTAAAGAGTTCCTGGAGGAGAGAAGGTGATCGTTGTTGACACTTCTGTTTTCCTTGATGAACTCTTCAAATTTGATCCGAAAAGGCATGGCAAAGCCAGAATCCTATTCCGACTTATAGAGGAGAAAGACGTTCTAATTGTGGAGCCCGAGATATTTAGAGTAGAGCTGATTGGGCAGCTTGTTAGAAGGATGAAAAAGGATGAGGCCACTGTATTGTATGAATCCATTGTTGAGCGGCTTGAATTTATCAAAGCAAAAGATTTAGGTGGGGTTGCTTTTTCAATAGCCTATGAGACCGGCTCAAGGGCAATTGATGCATCTTTTATAGCAGCTGCTAAAATCGGGGATTCTCATTTGATATCAAACGATAAAACACAGGTAGAAAGTGCAAGAAAGTTCGGAGTTGAAGCCTATTATCTAATTGATGAGTTTGAAAATGTTAACGAGATGATGAAATGCGGTATAATTTCCTAAAACCACCAGTCTTCCGCCAACGGTTAAAAAGCTCAGCCTAACAGAATGTGCATCTAGCGCGCATTCAATGAGTTCTTCTCAGACGGATGATATGGGCCAGATATTATTATCAACAACCAGCAAGACAACGGGATCAAACAAGCATGAGCCCGAGAGATTTAACCCTGGGGTTTACGATTTTCACCACAAAGCGATTAATTTGATATTAGATCACCGGATTCGTTTCTTAATGGGTGGCGGTAAAATTTGATGGGTGATAAAAATCAGGAAATGCAAGTGTTTGCTGAGAGGCAGAAGGCAGATGAGCTCTCCAGGGAGATCATCGGTGCAGCCATCGAGGTTCACAAGCATCTTGGTCCTGGGCTTTTTGAATCCGCTTATGAAGAGTGTCTCTGCTGTGAACTGGGCCTGAGAGGAATTGAGTTCAAGCGCCAGGTTCCTTTGCCATTGAATTATAAAGGCATAAAGCTGGAATGCGGCTACAGGCTTGATCTTCTGGTGGAGGATCTGGTAGTAGTTGAATTGAAGGCGGTGGAAGCCTTTGATCCCATTTACGATGCCCAAATGATCACCTATCTGAAACTAAGAAATGCGTGGCTCGGGATGATTATCAACTTCAATGTGAGAAAGCTTAAGGATGGGGTAAGAAGACTTGTTAATGGATAAGTCCTTTGTGCGCTTGTGATCTTTGTGGTTGATTTCGTAGTCCGTGGGATTAATTAACACACTACTATTATTAACCACAAAGCACACAAAGATCACAAAGAACGCACAAAGCTAATATTTCGGGCTTGCTTATCCCGATAAGTTCTTGGTGAGTCCTTTGTGCGCTTTGTGATCTTTGTGGTTTAATTCGTAGTCCATTGGTTATCACACCAAAAGTAGGCTGAGGATAAATCATCCATGACCATTGCTATAATTCTAGGCACCCGTCCCGAGATAATCAAGATGGCTCCCATTATCCGCGAGTGTGAGCGTCGAGCTCTGGACTATTTCGTCCTGCACACCGGCCAGCATTACTCTCACCAGATGGACAGCATCTTCTTCGAGCAGCTCGAGCTCCCTGCAGCCCGCTACAACCTGGACGTGGGCTCAGCCTCTCACGCCGAGCAGACGGGCAGGATCATGGCAGGCGTTGAGAAGGTTCTCATGGACGAGCGCCCGGAGGTGGTTCTGGTGCAGGGGGACACCAACACCGTTCTGGCCGGGGCTCTGGCTGCCAGCAAGCTGCACATCAAGGTGGGCCACGTGGAGGCGGGCCTGAGAAGCTACGACCGCACCATGCCCGAGGAGATCAACCGGGTGGTTGCGGATCACATTTCCGATTATCTCTTTGCTCCCACAGGAAATTCCCAGGAGAATCTTCGCAAGGAAGGAATTGTGGATGAAAAAATACACGTCACCGGCAACACCATTGTTGATTCCGTCTATCAGAATCTGGAGATTGCCAGGCGGAAGGTGAATGTGCTGGCGGATCTGGGCCTGGAACCGAAGGAGTATTTCCTGGTCACGGCGCACAGGCAGGAGAACGTGGACAGCCGGGAGCGCCTGAGGGAAATTCTCAAGGGTCTGGAGCTGGTCAGCCGAGAGTTTAAGCTGCCGGTGGTGTTCCCCGTGCACCCACGCACGCGGAAGATGGCTGCAGAATTCGGGTTTGAGTTTGACGGCATCAGGGCCATTGAGCCGCTGGGGTTCCTGGAGTTTCTGCAGCCATCTTCCTCGTGCGTGGGTGCACTGGGAACACAACGGGCAGCTTAAACTCTCGGCTGACCAGCTCCAGACCCTTGAGAATTTCCCTCAGGCGCTCCCGGCTGTCCACGTTCTCCTGCCTGTG
>JANYKI010000125.1 GCA_025361645.1 Methanothrix sp. | reverse complement strand
TCGGTGGCCTCGATCTGGCGAGCGAGCAGCGTCTTGTCGTGATCGGTGCCGGCAGATGCGAGCTTATGAAGATCGAGCATGGACTGCACCAGCTCTACCATGCGGTCGTGGCGGGCGACGTCGGCGGGGTCGGAGAAGTCGATGGTGCGAATTGGCAGCGGAGACATGTATTGATGCTTCCATCTGTAAAAGCCACCTCTAATTTCAGAACTGATTTTCGAGAACAGAAATGTCCATAGATTAGAGTTCAATATTCCCAAAAGGTATTTTGAATCGCTGCTAAGAATATATGTTGTTGTATCAGAAAAACTATCATCAGGATCTAATGAAAATTGCCCTCGCGTGGCGATTTCTGCATAAATGATTTTAGGCGTCTCAAACATATCATAATAATCACAGGATCGCAGCTCCCACCAGTGCTCTCCTTTGTCGTATCGCTTCTCGGCAGCCTGCGCAAAGGGCAGCAGATGGTTGGCTATTGCCGGATAATTCTCCTTGAACCAGCTCAGTGCGTCACTCGCATTTCCAGATTTTTCCCAAGTCCATCCTTTGTGCATGAGAATTAGGTATTTATCGCTCTTGGGCTGCTCGTACCTCTTAATGTCCCTACCTGCTAAAAAGGGCTTGATCAGCTCTGCGCTCCTGGCATCCTCGGCAATCAGCCGCTCCCGCGTCGTCCCATCGATGACAAATGCCTCGTTGAGCCCGGTTAACACTCCTCGGTAGATCTTTCCGCCTACGTGCTCGTCCAGGGACACGCCCGCCCCCTTCAGCTTGGCCAGCAACGCCTGCGTCTTCTCATCCGACAGCGACCATCCGGTATCGTCAAGATCCGATTGTCGCACATCGTAGCTATTATCATCAACGTAATCGCTCAGTTTGGAAAAGCTCAGGCTCTTCACCTGGCAGACCGAAAATCTCTCAGCAGGCGCTTCCTTCGATATCCTCAGGATGCAGGGGTAGGTCGTAGCCTTCAAAAATACAGGCCGGTCCCCGAAGTCGATGATCTCCTCGATATGCTGCTTCTTCAGCCAAGCCCGCAATGGCTGACCATAGTTGGCCCGCATCCACTTATTGGCCACGATGTAGGAGAAAAGGCAAGCAGGGCGCAGAAGAGAGACGCCTTTCTCTACGAAGTAGGCGTAAAGATCGGCCACGCCGTGATAAACCTGATAATGCTTCTGGAAGTATCCTTTGAACTCGCCCAGGCCCTCCTGGCGCACGTAAGGCGGATTGCCTATCACCGCATCAAACCCGCCCCGCTCGAAGACCTCGGGAAATTCCGTCTTCCACTCGAAGGCGTTGATCCTCTGCACCTCTTCTGCGCTCAGGTTCTTATGATCATCATAATAATCGTAGCCTATGAGCGAGTTTCCGCATTTGATATTGCTGCCCAGATCCGGCAAGGCCCGCTCTTTGAAGTAGCGCAGCAGGCTGCTGATGCTCTCCTCTGTCTCGCCTTCCAGGACCTTCAGCAAGAGCGAGAGCTTGGTCACCTCCACCGCCTGCGGGTCGATGTCCACCCCATAAATGTTGCTCTGCAAGATGCGCTTTCTCTCTGTGGTGGTCAGACGCCATTCGTTGCCGCTGCCGCCTGCCTTGAAGATGGGCAGCGATGCCTGGGCGGCGCGGGCGTGGATCTTCCTGGCCCGCCGGTCAGAGCGCTGCTCGGGCGCTGCCGGCAGGAGCCGCAGCACCTCGGGCGAGGCAGTTGACTGGTTTTTCTCCAAAAGGGGAACCAGGTTGGCCCGGTACCAGTCCATGTGCCAGTCCAGCAGGAACTGGTAGGCTCCGATGAGAAACGAGCCCGAGCCGCAGGCAGGATCGAGGATACGAAGCTTTGCCGCTTTCGCGGGAGTATTGTCCTGCAAAAGCTTACCCACGGTGTTCTTGACGATGTACTCCACGATGTAAGGGGGCGTGTAGTAGACTCCGCCCGCTTTTCGCACCTCAGGCTTGTCCTCCACTATTGCTTTGTGGCCTTCCTCCAGCCGGATGACCTTGCCTAAAAATTGCTCATAAACCTGGCCCAAGATCTCTGCCGGGATCTCGGAGAAGACATAAGGGCTGTCCGGGAAGTAAAGGTCCTGAATGATCGCTTTTAGGGTGTCGTCATCGATGGCCAAAGCGGTGGTCAGGTTGTCTGGCGACTCTTTTCTATCCCGCTCCTCCTGGAAGTGGAAGATGCCGGAGTTGTAGCGCTCGTCCGCCTCGGCGAAGAGCTGGAGCAGCCGGGCGTAGACCCCTTCCTCCTTGAGCAGCGCCTTGAGCCGTCCGTACTTCTCGATGGCCCGATCCTCGCAAATGCGCAAGAATAGGAGCCGGTCAATTGTCCTCTGCACGGAAAAGTTCAAATCCCGCTGGCTGAGGGCTGGATTATGCAGGGCAAGGTTCCTGGCCAGGGCCTCGCGCCAGAGCGAGATCTCCTCCAGAAGGGCTGCATCCACCCGCTTGATGCCGCGCTTCTCCGGTATCGACTCGATAAACCTTTCCAGCGATCCGCCCAGCACCGCATCCTTGGAGAAGAGGGCGGCAATCTCATCCCAGCGCTCCACGTACTGGTCGTACTGCAGGTAGAGAAGGCGGCCTTTGCCGGATTTATCCGTCTTGCTGGGCTCTGCCCGGCAATCGTAGACGGCAAACTCCTCGAAGTCCGTGAGAATTGAAAGGGAAAGGCTCGCCGACCAAGCGTATCTGCGCAGTTGGAACGCAGGATAAACGCCACCCTCGATGTTGATGGAAGGCTTTTTGGTCTCCACAAAGAACCGGCGGCTTTTTCCTAATCGAAAGCTGTAATCCGGATTCTTGATGCTCTCCTCCATGCGGATGGACTCCTCCAGCTTCACCTCTTTACTGTCGCTCGATAGTCCCTGTCGGTTGTGCACGTCCCAGCCTAATGCCGCAAAGAAGGGATTTACAAACTCACCCCGTAGCTCCGTCTCGTTGTACTGGCTGGAGCGATACTCGTTTATCCTGCTGCTAAATCTCTCTACAAGCTCAACTATCTCCTGTGGTGCAGACAACGCATCTATCTCCTCTCGCATTTCATAGAACGAGGATAGGAAAAAGGTTTTGCCAGGTTGCCAGCGGGAAGTGGATTTGGATTTGGATCTGTTTTCGCCAACGACTTTAATTATATGCGCGGCGAGGTAAATGCAGAGCAAACGAAGATGCAAAACAGAATAATGGAAATATGATCAAAAAAGTAAAGTTAATAATAATAGAAAAATAGAAAGAAAAGCCTTTCGGCTTTTCTTTCTATTTTTCTACTATACTATCACTGCGAGTGTTTACTGCTTATCTACTTTGTCAGCCTTGGGGCCTTTCTCGCCCTCAATGACCTCGAAGCTTACCTTGTCACCCTCATCGATAGTGACACCGGGCTTCAGGCCAGTTACGTGTACAAAATAGTCCTTACCATCGTCGCCTGCTATGAATCCAAAGCTCTTGACTCTGTTGAAAAACTTAACTGTTCCATTTACCATTTTTGATTCCTCTGATTGGGTTAGCATGGGTACTGATGACCTTCCTGTACTTATAGTTTCTGGCATATCCCCTGGGCCAATCATTGGACGCCCTGGAACAATCGTATGCTGTCGTATTTTGGGGAAATTCTTTTATAGAAGATCAAATACTGTGAACCTGAGAAATCGCAATACTGGAGGATTATCAAAATGGCAGGAATGGGCGGATCGCCAATTATCATTTTAAGGGACACCCGCAGAGAGTCGGGAAGAGATGCTATCTCGAATAACATCATGGCTGCCCGCGCCGTGGCCAACGCGGTGAGGAGCACCCTGGGCCCCAAAGGCATGGACAAATTGCTGGTGGACTCGCTAGGAGACGTAACCATCACCAACGATGGCGTTACTATCTTAAAAGAGATGGATGTACAGCATCCCGCGGCTAAGATGCTTATCGAGGCTGCCAAGACCCAGGATAAGGAGGTAGGCGACGGCACCACCACCGTGGCCGTCCTGGCTGGCGAGCTGCTCAAGAAAGCCGAGATACTCATAGACCAGAAGGTTCACCCCACCATGATTGTGCAGGGGTACAGAATGGCTGCGGAAAAGGCCGTGCAGATTGTGAAATCCATCTCCATTGATGCCTCGGAGAACGATCGCGCTCTCCTGGAGAGGATCGCCGAGACGGCCATGACCGGAAAGCTGGCCGAGTCCCCGGACAGCAAGATGGCCAGTTATGCCGTTGACCTGGTCCTCAACGCCATTGAGACCTACAACGGCAAGAAAAGCTTTGACATGGATCGGGTCAATGTGGAAAAGAAGGTCGGCGAGAGCACTCTGGATTCACAGATCATTGAAGGCATAGTGATCGATAAGGAGATCGTCCACCAGAACATGCCCCGCAAGGTTGTGAATGCCAAAATTGCTCTTCTCTCCACAGCCATCGAATCCAAGGAAACCGAGACCAAGACCGAGCTGCAGATCACCTCCGCCACTCAGTTCCAGCTTTTCATGGATCATGAGAAACTGAGGATAAAAGAGGCTGCTGATAAAGTGATTGCTAGCGGTGCCACCGTGGTCTTCTGCCAAAAAGGCATCGACGATCTGGCTCAGCATCACCTGGCTAACGCCGGAATTCTGGCTATGCGTCGCGTCATCAAAAAGGACATGGACAAGCTGGCCAAAGCTACGGGAGCTAACATCGTAACGGGCTTGGATGAGCTAGGTCCCAGCGATCTTGGCACCGCCGCCATGGTAGAGGAAAAGCGCATGGGAAGCGGTATCATGACCTTTATCACCGGCACCAAGAACCATTCGGCAACCCTTCTGCTGCGGGGCGGCACTCAGCAGGTCCTAAACGGCATGGAGAGAGCACTAGACGATGCCCTTCACGCCGTGGCCGATGTGGTGGAGGACGGCAAGCTGGTGGCGGGCGGCGGAGCCCCTGAGATCGAGCTTTCCATGCAATTGCGGGAGTATGCATCCACTTTAAAGGGCCGCGAGCAACTGGCCGTTACCAAGTTCGCTGAGGCCATGGAGATCGTGCCCAAAACTCTGGCCGAGAATGCCGGCTTTGATGCCATCGACAAGGCTATCGAACTGAAGAACAAGCATGGCATGAACAAGAACATGGGGCTTAACGCCTACACCGGCGAGATCGAGGACATGCTGAAGCTGGGTGTGGTCGAGCCGCTGCGCGTCAAGATTCAGGCCCTCTTGTCGGCAACTGATGCCGCCTGCCTCATTCTGCGCATCGATGATGTTCTGGCTTCAACCAAGACGCCTCCACCACGCGGCGCAGGTGGAATGCCACCCGGCATGGGCGGAATGGGTGGTATGGGAATGCCGCCCGGTATGGGTGGAATGGGCGGCATGCCGCCGGGGATGTTCTAGGCAAAGGGTGCCTGAAATCCCTTCTTTTATCAAATTTTTTTATATTAAATTTTTAATTAAAATAAGTGATTGTTATTTAATAATAAATATAGTATATGCATATTGATTACGCCATCTTTATATAACTTGCAAGAGAGACCTTTCTAAAGGTTGATGGCAATGGATGAGTATTTGATATGGCTAATCTTTCTAGCGTTGGCGATATTCTCAGTATGCATCATCCAGCTCCAGGAAGGCCGGAGCAAAAGACTGCAAGAAGACTGCCGGCAATTGCAAAAAAACCTTCTCCTCTGGCAGGATAAACTGAGGAAAAAAGAAGGCAATATTGATCAGCTCCAGCGTGGCTTTGCCCAATTGCTCAAGTGGAAAGAACGGGCCTATGAACTGGAAGAGGAGCTTAAGAGATCCAAGCAGACCGAGAATTATGCCTGCGCGAAGCGGCTGCAGTTCTTGGAAGAATCCATCGCAAAATCTCAAAAAAACCCGGACATTCTTTTCCTGGGAACCTTGCCTTCCTTGAGCCGGCATGCATTCGAGGACGCACTCTGCCGCATGCTGGAGGATGCCAAATTCGAGATAGTAATAGTGTCACCCTGGATAAAAAGGCAGACCTGGAACCGGATGAAAGGGCCACTACGAAAGTTCTCCCGGAAGGGAGGAAAGCTGAGGGTATTCATGCGAGGAAGCGAGTCGGACTATTCTTTGGGCCTGAGTGACAATTTGCAGGAGGAGATCTCGGAACTGGGAGGAGAGACTATCCTGGTAGCCTTGCTTCATGCCAAGATTTACATGGCGGACCGAAAGGAGGCCATCGTCACCTCTGCCAACTTAACCAAAGGCGGTACAGAAGCCAACTACGAGGGCGGAATCTGGGTAAGAGATCCGGTGGTGTTGAAGGAAATATGTAGGTTTGTGGATGACATCTATCAGATCGGGATAAGATGATCTCCACATAAATAAAAATATTTGGTAATGATAATAAGATATCATCAGACTTTCGACATCTTCTACCTCCAGGCCCTCGCCAGGCTCCCGGCATGCTGGGAAGGCCTGAAAACGACGGTCGTTTGCCAATGATTGGGGCATGTCTCAAATTAGTGATTTTTATTATTGGTATACATTTAGGATTAAATTCTTAATACTATTAGCAAAAGATTTATTACTAAGTACGATGAACTTCAGGATGTGGGTGCGTAGTGCAAAGGCCTCCTTTACCATACTGCTCTTGGCTTTGCTCACCTGCCAAAGTGAAATGGGATGAATGATGTGCTCTGGCCAATCTGCCATTGGCCGCGCTGGGATTGTGCGGCTTACGGTCGGGGCGCTCCTCTTCGGTTGATGTCTTTTAGAACGAAAAATGACCGTATAATCCCGATTCAAGTTAGGCTGCGCGCCTCACCATGCATGCAGAGCGTAGTTGTACGATTTTATCATCAATCGTAGCCGCATATGACTGTTCAATAGTTTAAAATCATTTTATTTATTTTATTAATACAATGAGTAGGTGGTTATATTTTCATGTTACAAATTTTAGCGATTAGAAGATATCTTAAAATAATATGAACAAAACGTGATAATATAGGATTATCATCTGAGGAGGGAATGATCTGAGATGGATTATTTTATTGGTGGCTCTCTTTGTGCTAATTGGCATGGCAGCAGCCGATAACGGGGGCGAGGAGGAGCAATTACAGGAAAATGATACGGCATATAGCAATCCCACGACATTGGAAGAGAAAAGTCTAAAATTCAACCTTGAACAGAACGTGAGCGGCACGGGCTTCTTTGCAGTCCATAAATATGCTCAAATGCCAGATGATACCGGGACGGAAGGGCGCCTGTTCAATGGCGTTGAGGCGAAGACTGAAGCTCACGGCAGCGGTAATATAAATACTGATTCGATAATATAATTAGAGAGTTCGTACAGCAATAAGACCTGGATAAACGGCGCACTAGACGAAGATGGAGAGGTAATCGATGAGGAAGAAGCTGCAACGAGCATTATTCAGATGAAAGAAGACAGCAAAATGACATACAGCTCCTCAGTAATGGGCATAGGATCACGATACTATAATCAGAATCCTGTTGTTTTCAATTCTCTCCTGAGCGAAGAGGATTGGATTATGAATCGCAATGGTTTGAATTCCCTGCATCATCTGGTCGATCGAGCTCATGGACTGAACAAGGTGCTTGATGCTCAATCAAATGCAGGAGATTACACAATTAATACTACCATGAGCATAGAAGAGGACTTGATTGATGGCCGGGCACACTTTGGTGTGCTTCAGCTTCAGGGAATCCCGGTGGATGAAGAGCCGGAAGAAGATTCAAAGGAGGTTCAAATCCTCGGGTTGGCAATGAAAGCCTGGAAGAAGCCTTTGATAGAATTGGATGAGGATTACGTGGGGAACTTCCACATCAAGAAAAATATGAATCTTACCACCTACGCAAAGGAGAAAGAGAAGGAAGATTCATGGCTGCCCTGTTGTTTCGGCGGATTTAGCGACATGAATTATGCAGATGCTAAAGTCTTCAAGTCCGCTGGAGGCGTCTTTGATTGCACTTGCTTCATAGTCCCGGCTAAAGCACATCTTCCTGGATAGAAGCCCTTTGCGGCGGCTCCACCTGCCGGATGCACCAGCTCGCCAGCAGGCAGAAGATGCCCAGGTACAAAAAGACAAGGAAGAAATTGTCTCCCGTCACATCCAGCAGGTAGCCGGAGAGCGTGGGCCCCAGAGGCCCGGCCACAAAGCCGTAGGCGGCGAAGGTCAGGCCGAAGACGGCCCCGAAGTGCTCCAGGCCGAAGCAGTCTGCCACCAGTGGTGCAGAGACGGAGAAGAGGGTGCCGAAGGAAAAGCCCACTACCGCGGCCAGCAGAGCGCAGGCCCCCAGGCCGTCGATCCAGGGCAGGACGAAATAGGCGACGCCGGCGGCCAGGAAGGCCAGGCTCATGACCTGATTTCTGCCAAACCGGTCGGAGAGAATGCCACTGATCAGGCGGCTCATTCCGTTGGTGAGATTAAAAGCGGTCAGGATGATGATGGCTGAGGATAAAGGAAAGCCCAGGAAGAGCCCGTAGCTGGTGGCGAGGAGGGTCATGGAGACGCCCGCAGCTCCTGCAAAGGTCCAGGTGATCCAGAGCAGCCAGAAGCTTCTGGTATGCAGGCTCTCTTTTACGGTGAACGATTTGGCTGCGGTTATGATCTGCCCCGTCGGTTTTGCCGCCGTTACCCCCCCGGCGCGCCGGGCAGAGGCGGCATTCTCCCAAGCAGGCGGAGCGCGGGCAAAATAGGCTCCCAGAAGGCCGATGGAAAGGGTGAGAAGGACGACTACCAGGTTCATGGCCTCGTAGCCCAAGGCAGAGAGCATTTTTGCAAAGAGAGGCGACATGATGGCTGCCGCCAGCCCAAAGACCATGCTCACCGTGCCGGCAACCATGCCCCTCTTTTGCGGGTAGCACCATTGCACCAGGGTCAGAGCCGGAACGTAGACAAAGCTGGAGGCCATGCCGTTGAGGAAAGCCCAGATGTAGACGGTGTAAATCGAGGTGGCAGAAGAGACTATCAGGGAGGCGAGGGCAGTGAGGATGACGCCCAGAGTGATCATGCGCCGCAGGCCCCAGCGCTCCTGCCAGCGGCCCACCAGGAACATGAAAGCGCCTACCGCCGCGAGCATGAAAAAGATGGTCAGGCCCGTGGCGGCGCGCCCGACTTGAAACATCTCCTGCCAGATAGGAGCCATGACCCCAGCAAAGCCGAAGGTAAGAGCGCCCGGCCAAAAGAGGGCGATGCAGGAGCCTAGGACGGCAAGAAGGGCTTTTTTGTCTCCGGGCAATTCAAATCAACATCTCTTTTTCTTTCATGTAATTTATGATTTCAGCAAAGCCGTTTCCGTATTCGGCCTTTGCCACGTAGTCGGAGATCTGCTGTAGCTGTGGGCTGGCGTTGCCCACAGAGGCCCGAAAGCCGGCCAACTGGTACATGGGCAGGTCACTGTCGCTGTCGCCGATGGCGGCAAACTCGGACAGCTCGATTTGCATGCGCTTCGCAATGCGACGTAGGCCCGTGCCCTTGTCAACCCGCTTGTCTTTGATATGCACGGCATAGGTGGTATCTATGATATGCACGGGCAGGCCCAGCTCCTGGACGCGGCGGGCGGCAGCTTGCACATCGAAGTTGCGTTTCAGGGCAATATCGGTAAATCTGTAGCGAGAGGAGCTGAATCTCTGCAGGGGAAACTCGGCGGCCAGCTTTTGGAAGGCATCCTCACAGACTTTCAGGTCCGCCAGTACCTCGATCTCATCATCAGAGTAGGATAGCACGCCACCGTTCTCGGCAATGAAGATGCGAGGCGTGCCCAGGAGAACACAAACCGTTCTGGTGAAGCAGTGGGAGTTGCCCGTGCTCAGTACCACGGGCACCTTTAGCTTGCGCAGCGCTTGCAGGGCGGCGGGACAGAGCACTCGATCTTGGTCGCTCAGGGTGCCGTCGATGTCCACCGCCAGAGCGCGGATCATGGCCATTGCCCTAAGCCCTCCGCTGGGTTGGCGTCCGCTCTTTTATCATTCCGGCAGATGCAAGGATGAAAGCTCTCTGCTTTCGCCGCCCCCTGCGGCAAGGCTGCAATGTTGTGGTCCGACATGGTCAAGTTGATACTGACAAAGCTTGATATAAAGTCTGACGCCTCAGGTGAATACAAATGCTGATCGGAAAGAAAGCCAAGCCAGAGTCACCGGAGGAGATGGCTCTGGTGCATCACGCCCTGGAAAGCCCCATTCGCAGGAATATGATCATCCTCATGAACCAGGGGGTTTTGAGCGTGCCGGAGATTGCGGCCGCCGTGGGCGAGAAGATGCTCGACTACCACCTGCACCGCCTGGAGTTGGCCGGGCTGATCGAGCTGTCGGAGGGAAAAATAGTGCTCACCGAGGCGGGCGTGGCCTACGGCGAGCTGGTTCGGGAGCAGAAGGAGAAAGGAGGGGCGGACAAGATCTGAATTTTTCATTTAAATTTTTGTTGAAAATAGTTTGCATAACAGCCAAATGCGGGTCGGTTGCTAGCAAAATATATATTCTTAGCGGAGTTCTTCAAATCATTTCAGGACCAGAGTTTCTGAAACTCCATCCCTGAAATAATTTAATGATTCTAACCAGCATATTTCGAGGAAGGAATGACGGGTTTAACGTGGCTGCATCTCTCTGATTGGCATCAAAAAGGAACCGAATTTGATCGTGAAATCGTGCTTGAAGCCCTTCTGAATGATATCAAGAGACGAGCTGATATCAGTCAGAGCCTGGCTGAGGTAGACTTTATCGTTTTCAGCGGAGACCTGGCATCTAGCGGGAAGCCAGAAGAATATCAAACTGCCAAAGAAAAATTGCTTGATCCGATTTTGAATGCAACTGGTTTGAAACCCTCTCGACTTTTTATTGTGCCTGGAAATCATGACCTTGATCGAGATGAGCTAAAACTTTTTTCTTCTGATCTTCAGAAGCCGATCGAGTCGGAAGCCCAGACACAGGAATGGCTAACGGATGAACGAAAAAGAAGGAAGCTCCAGGACCTTTTTTGGGCATTTACCAAATTCGTGACCGGCTACACCGGCCAGAAATCTCCGGATTATGCGGATAGTTGCTTCTGGTCAATCAACGGGAAGAATATCTCCATTAGAGGATTGAACTCTGCGTTGGGGTGTGGACGAAAGGAAATTGAGAAAGGATATTTAATTATTGGGGAGCCGCAAATTCGGGAATCTGCAAAAGGCTTAGCCGAAGCAGATATCAAAATTGCAGTTCTTCATCATCCTCTTGATTGGCTGGAGGAATATGATTTTATTCGGATCGAACGGCCCATGAGAAGTAGTTGTGATTTCATTCTCTGCGGCCATACGCACCGGCCCAGAGTAGAGGCCTCGCACAGCACACAAGGCGATGCAATTATCATTCCGGCAGGTGCTTCTTATCGCAAGAGAATAGAAAAAAGCCCACACTACACAAGTTCGTATAACTTCGTGCATCTTGATTTTGATAAAGGAACAGTTTCCGTCTTTCTTCGACGTTGGAATGAAGAGCGGGGTGAATGGGTAGAGGATATAAGTTCATCCCCAGGTGGTCAATTTAATTTTGAATTGGCTAAAATCAAATCCAATAATAAGTCCGATCCTCCGACATTACCCGCCGCGCCATCCGTTCATTTGATACCTCGCCAAATCCCCCCGCCCCCACGTGACTTCAAAGGCCGCGAAGAAGAGATTGCGGACATCCTCTCCAACTTAGAGAAGGGAGCCACCATCACTGGTCTACGCGGCATGGGCGGCATCGGCAAGACCGCCCTGGCCCTTGTTCTGGCAGATAAAATCAAGAGCCAATTCCCCGATGGCCAGATCTTTGTAGATATGCGGGGAACAAGCAATAATCCGGAATTGCCTCCCCTGACACCCGCTGAGGCCATGGCCCAGGTCATCCGGGCCTACAATCCGGTTGATCGCCTGCCGGAAAACTCAAATGAATTGCGTGGTTTGTATCTCTCAATTCTGGCTGGCAAACGTGCTCTATTGTTGCTGGACAATGCTGCCAGCGGCAAGCAAGTCGAGCCTCTGCTGCCTCCCGCTGGCTGCTACGTTCTGATTACATCGAGAATAAAATTTACCTTGCCGGGTTTAGCGGAAAAAGATCTGGACGTTTTGCCGAAAGATAAAGCATGCGAGCTTCTTCTGGAAATTGCCCCGCGTATTAGCGATTGGGCCGATGAATTGGCAAAACTGTGTGGCTACCTTCCTCTGGCGCTACGCAATGCAGCCAGCGCTTTGGCTGAAAAACGAGATTTAAGCGTTTCCGAGTATGAAAAGCGTTTGAAGGATAAGGTGGCGCTACTTAAATTAGTAAAAGGGTCCTTCAGCCTCAGCTACGATCTGCTCTCTTCTGGAAGAAAAAAGCAATGGCGACGTTTATCGGTCTTTCCGGAAGATTTCGACCGCAAAGCTGCGACTGCCGTCTTGAAGATGGCTCCTGGCCCTTCAGCAGAGGCTCTAAGTGATTTGGTTCGATGGAGCTTGGTGGATTTTGCCACAGTTCCGGATTCTGAGGATGGTCGATACAAACTTCATGATTTGGCTCGTCTTTTCGCAGAATCGTGTCTTGAAGGAGACGAACTGGCTGATGCCCAGCAGAAACATGCTAAGTATTACTCGAAGGTCCTTTCTCAAGCCGAAACACTCTATAAAAAAGGCGCGGTGAATGTCTTAGAAGGACTCAAACTTTTCGATCGTGAATGGGCCAATATCAAGGTTGGACAAGCCAGGGTAAAGAACATGATTCAAGGCCCTAGTAAATTGGAAAAGAGCGATTTGAAATCAGTCATGCAATTGGCCAGCTCTTACGCGAATGATGGCGTCAACGTTTTGTCTTTGCGCCTACATCAACGGGATAATATTAGCTGGCTTGAAACCGGCTTAAAAGCTGCAAAGATGATGGGGGATCGAAGTGCTGAAAGCGCTCATTTGGGCAACCTTGGCCTAGCCTACTCAAACCTGGGCGAGACGCTTAAGGCCATCGGGTATCTGGAGCGGGCCCTGAAGATCATCCGCAAGATTGGTGACAGAATGGGCGAAGAAGCAGTCCTGGGCAACCTGGGCATCGCCTACGCTGGGCTGGGCGAGACACGCAAGGCCATCGAATACCACGAGCAGGCCCTGGCCATCTCACGCGAGATCGGCGACAGAAGGGGCGAAGAAGCTGACCTGGGCAACCTGGGCAACGCCTACGCCGACCTAGGCGAGACCCGCAAGGCCATCGAATACTACGAACAGGCCCTGGCCATCTCCCACGAGATCGGCGACCGAAGAGGTGAAGGAGCTCACCTGGGCAACCTGGGAAG
>JANYKI010000095.1 GCA_025361645.1 Methanothrix sp. | reverse complement strand
GATTGCAGCCCTGTCCGGCCGGAGAAGGGCTCCGCCAGGCGAATAGACATCCGAGCTTCGGCGCTTCAAATTGGGCGTCAGGTTGTTCACCAGGGAGTCCACGTTTCCCGAGGATATGCCGAAGAAGAGGCGCGGTCGGCCCAGCTTGCCAAAGTCATCACCCTTTTTGCAGTCAGGCTGGGCGATGATGCCCACGCTGTAGCCGGCATCCCAGAGCACCCGGCCGATGAGAGCAGCCGCAAAAGAGGGATGATCAACGTAAGCGTCTCCACTTATGAGAATGACATCAAACTGCTCTATCCCTAGCGTTCGGGCTTCCGGCAGGGACATAGGCAGGAAACGGGGCTGCTCTATCATTGGCATTTAACTGGCACTTTCGGCATCATAAACCCTTCCTATGACGACAATGACTCTTCTAAGAAAGGCCAGGTTTTTAAATTAGAAAATCATAGTAGTATCGGGGATAGGCAATGAAGCATAGAGCAAAGCATTTAGTCATGCTGGCAGTAGCCATCATCTTTCTGTCACCACTGTTCGACGCCGCTACGATTAACGTTCGCTCCACAGAGAGCATCCAGGCAGCCGTAAACGGGGCAAGTTCCGGGGATACCATATCTGTGCAGAGCGGGGTTTATCGAGAGAGCCTGAACATAACTAAACCGATCATCCTGGTGGGCATTGGCCGTCCTCTGCTGGACGGCGGCGCAATGAATAGTGCCATAATCATTCGAGCCGACGGGGCAAATGTATCGGGATTTGACATTAGAACCACGCGTCGCACCGGCATCCAGGTCCTTTCCGATAATAATATTATAAAAGCTAATACAATTAGTGGTTGCCTGGACGGCATTCGTCTGGATCATTCCCGCTCCAACAACATTTCCAACAATAATATAAACAACAACACCAACGGCATCACTCTCTACGATTCCGAGCGAAATACAATTATTAATAATAATATCCGCGATAACAACATCAATGAAGAGAGCGACTGCGGCATATTTCTCGCCTATTCCCGAGATAACGTCATTTTGGACAATGATCTGATGAACAATGGCGACACTTCCCTATCGCTGCGATCATCAAGCAGTAACACGCTGCGGGGCAATCGCATCAGCTACAACGATTGGTACGGCATCTCCCTATCCGAGTCCAGCAACCGAAATCTGATAGAAAAGAATAATGCTGTGCGAAATAGGGATGCTGGGATCTATCTGGACAGCTCTCGGGAGAACATCATCCGGGAAAACACGGCCTCGGACAATTCTCGGGGCATTTACCTCTCATATGATAGCAATGACAACGTTTTGCAGGGCAACAGCGTTTCATTCAATGAGAAGGGTTTGCAGCTGGCAGGTCACAGCAGCAATAACACTCTGCAAAATAATACGGCAAAAGAAAACGGATACGGCATCTATCTATCCTTCTCCTCCGGCTGGAATCTCCTCTTTTCCAACCATCTTATCGACAATGGTTACAATGCCTACGACATGGGGCAGAGCAACCGCTGGGACAACGGCCGCTCTGGCAACTACTACAGCGATTTAGGACGGATTTTCTATGTGCCGGGCGGGCCGGGGGTGGATCGGCACCCCATGGCCGAGCCGTAATAGTAATAATATATATTGATGAAAAAAGAAAAGATCTAAGCCACACGACACGGGCGCAAGTTTTGCGCCTGTGTCGTGTGGCTTCTGCCCAAATTTAGATGAACTTGGGCCGCTCGGTGAGCTTCATGGGCAGCGGCAGTCTGCGCCAGGGCTTGTCTGCGGTCTCGGCGGTGACTCTTCGGCGCAGGTATTCCACAGTCATCTTGGACTTGGCGGGAGACTTGGGTGTGGATTCGGCGCGAATGGTAACGGAGAGCTTGCCGGATTCCAGCTCCTCGTCTCCGATAACCACTACGTAGGGTATCCACTCCCGGCCCGCATCACGAATCTTCTTGCCTACCGTCTCGTCGCGGTCGTCGATGTCCGTCCTAAACCCGAGCTCCGTGGCGATCTCCTGGGCGCGGGCCTGGTGCCTCTCCGCCACGGGAATTACCCGGATCTGCGTTGGGGAAAGCCAGGTCTGCAGCATGGGAAGCTTGCCTTCCTCGGTGAGGCGGGCCGCTTTCTCCAGGAGGGCGTACATGACCCGCTCGATGGCTCCGGAGGGGGAGCAGTGGAGCAGAATGGGCTGCTGTTTCTCTCCAGCTTCATCGATATAGGTGATGTCGTAGCGCTCCGCATTCTCCACATCGATCTGCACTGTGGCCAGAGCGCTGGCCTTGTCCAGGGTGTCCACGAAGTTGAACTCGAACTTGAGCACGAAGTAAAAGAACCTCTCATCCCACATCTCGATGAGAACGGGCTTATGGACGATGTCCACCAGGCCCTCGATGAACTCGCGGTTCTCGTTGTAGAAGTCTTTGGTGAAGCGAATGGCCACCTCGTAGTCGGCCAGATCGATGCCCACCTCAGAGAGGACGGATATGCTGGCCTGGTACTGCTTTCTGAATTCCTCCATGGCGGAATTCATATCGCGGGCCAGGGTGTGCATATCGGGCATGGTAAACGCTCTCAGGCGGCGGATGCCAACGAGCTCACCGCGTTGCTCGCGCCGGAAAGAGTATCGGGTGATCTCGAACATCTTGAGGGGCATGGCCTTGTAGGAGATGGTCATGTCGTGGCCCATGAGAAACTGGCCAAAGCAGGCCGCGAATCTCAGGAAGAGCTTCTTCTTATCGGAATCGATCTGATACTGTCGGGCCGGGAATCGGTCCAGGTACTTCTTGAGGGTGGGGTGCTCCATGTCGTACATGATGGGCGTCTCCACCTCCATGGCGCCCATATCGGATGCCTTGTCCAGCACGTAATTTTCCAGCAGCGATTTGATGAGCCGGCCCTTGGGATAGAAGCGCATGTTGCCCGGATCGGAGCCCGGCTCGTAGTCCACCAACTCCAAGCGCCTCATCAGCTCCACGTGAGGAGGAACTCGGTCCACGGCTCTAGCTTTGGAGATCTCGTAGTTGGTGAACTTCCGAAGGTTCTCGTGATCCGTGAAGTCGAACTTGTCGGCATCAATCAGGTTGCCTTCCAAGTCGAGCACCTTCCAGTAGGATACGGCCTTGGCCTCGGACTTAAGGGCCTCGGAGACCACCTCGCCTTCCCCGAGCCTGATGGACCGGGACAGCTCAGAGAGCGGATGGCCCTTGCAACTGATGGTAAAAGCCTTGTACCAGCCGAAGGGGGCGCGCATGACCTCGTAGTTGGGGGAGAGTGTCTCATGCATGCCTTTGAGTATCCTTACCGCCGTCGCGGGAGAAGAGAGCTGAGAGCTCAAGTGAGCGTAGGGATAGAGCATGATGCGGGCGGCGTGCACCTGTTTGGCAACGTCCGTGATCTGCTTGACGCCTTCGGCTATGACTGCATCCGGGTCGTCCTCGTCGAACTTCTCCACGGCGATGAAGGCGCAGAGGGCTTCCTCCAGCCGGCCTTTCTTGGCCGAGTCATCTATTTCTTCCGCCATCTTCGTAGGCTTCTTGGCCTCGAACTCAATGAAATCAGAGTGGATTAAGAGTAATTGCAATAGGGGTCACCTGACCTTTAAAGGGATAAATGTGGATGTAATTCAATGTTTCCATGAAGCCCAAATACTGGGGCAGAGGGAAAGGTGCTGCCTGGGTTCAGTCTTTCTATGAAATCTTCCTGTTAAAAAATGTTAAAGAACGAAATAACAGATCGGTGACCACTCCCATGAATAAATTCACGGGCATCTACGGACTTTCACCGATGGTATGTGATCCCATACCAATTAGTTTAAGATGTTTTAGTTTGTCACTTGAGTCTTTTCAACTGCTGGCAACAAACTTGACATCTGACACTATGCGTTTTGAGGTTAAATAGATGTCTATAGCCCAGAAATCACAGCGGGGCACGATTCATCCCACCTCTGAAGAGGCGGGGATTCTCTGCCCCCGCACCCCGTCCTTTCTAAATTATCACCTTCGCACTCTCTATCTTCACATCTTTCACCGGTTTGTCATTGGCTCCCTTCTTCACCTTGGCCATGGCATCCACCACATCCATGCCTTCCACCACTTTGCCGAAGACCGGATGCTTGCTGTCCAGGAAGTTGTTGTCCACCAGGTTGATGAAGAACTGGCTGCCTCCTGTGTTGGGCCCGGCGTTGGCCATGCTGATGGTGCCGCGATCGTTCTTGTTCTTGCGGTTGAGCTCGTCCTTGATGGCATAACCAGGTCCCCCACAGCCCGTGCCGGTAGGGTCTCCGCCCTGAATCATGAAGCCGTCTATGATGCGGTGAAAGATGACTCCGTCATAAAATCCCTTCTCTACCAGCTTTTGGAAGTTTCCTGATGTGATGGGCGTGTCCTCGTAAAGCTGCAATGTGATGTCGCCCATGCTGGTCATAAGCCGTACCTTAACTCCGCCTGCATTTAATTTGCCTTCTGCCATTTTTTTGTCATCTCCTGTTACTATGGTTTTCCGTTTTGTTAGTTCGTCTCTGTGCGTCCTTCTGTGAGCTATGTGAACTCTGTGGTTGAAACGTCGTTAGCCGCTGGTTATTACCAAACGGCCGACGATACTACCACCACCGCAGACACAGAGCACACGGAGGACTCACAGAGAACTCGATTATTCTATTACCCACTCGATACAACGAGGAGCCTTCCTTTTCAACTGCTATTTTTCATCGGCTATCATTACTATTATCAGTATTATAATAAACAAAATAAAAATTTAAGAGACGATCTTCGCCTCGATTATCTTTACCTCGGTGAGTGGTCGGTCATTGGCGTCTTTCTGTACCTTGCCTATGGCGTCTACCACATCCATGCCCGCGATCACCTTTCCAAAAGCGGGATGCTTGCTGTCCAGGAAGCTGTTGTCCACCAGATTGATGAAGAACTGGCTGCCGCCCGTGTTCGGCCCGGAATTGGCCATACTGATGGTGCCCCGCGATCGTTTCGGTTGTGATCAGTGAACTCATCTGCAATGTTGTAGCCCGGTCCGCCTGAGCCTGTGCCCTCCGGATCTCCGCCCTGAATCATGAAGCCGTCGATGACTCTGTGGAAGATTACTCCATCGTAGAATCCCTTTTCCACCAGGCTCTTGAAATTTCCTGTCGTAATGGGCATGTCGTCGAAAAGCCGGATTGTGATGTTGCCCATGCTGGTATTCAAAAGAACTTTGGTCGCGCTATCCTCTCCTGCCGCAAACGCAGAGCCTGCGGCCACGGCCAGCAACAGAATGCTGACTGCTAAATAGAATGTGTTTCTCGTCATCTAGACTTGCTATATCGATAATAAATTAAAGCCTTTCCCAGGAAGTCCCATGAGTTTAAAGCAGATCAATGAGATATGGCAGCTTAGGCATGAGCTTGAATCTCTATGGTACGTTCTATTACGGATTCGTCAGTTGGGACCTCTTCACCATGAGAAATAAGCGTTTCAACATAGATTTCGATGGCGTATCTTACCATCTCCAAAGCTTCCTCTATGGTTTTTCCAAAGGTGACACATCCGGGAAGTGATGGGGCCCATGCCGTGTATACCTCATCTTCAGGTTCCCATCGAAGCCGCACATGATATAGTAACATCTTCATTGAAAACTCTGAGGTGAATCTAGCCTCATCTCACGTCTTCATGGCCCGGCTCTCGTCAATCACGATGTAGTCCTTGATGGCCACCACTGAAGCAAAGGGTATGAGCACAAACTTTCCGTCCTCCCTGTACTTCATGCGATTCAGCTCCTTGTTCGGCTTTACCAACAGATCCACCAGCTTTCCGGTCTGCACCTCAAAAATCATATCCTCCAGCTCGCCTAACACCATGCCACCGATGTTTACGATCTCTTTTCCAGCAATGCTTCCCGAGAACACCTTTCCCATCCCCCTCACCTTTCCCCATCAATTAATCAAATGCATTATCTGTAGCCTATGAGCGAAGCAGGTTCCACCTTAATTCCGCCCTTGAACCTCTCGCTGATCCTCTCGTAGTAGCTGACCATGTTCTCCTCCACGCTCGGCCTGACCTTTTTCAAAGACTCGCGAAAGTGGTTCATCTCCACCTTCTCTCCATCCTCACGTAAGGCCAGCATGGCCGCCTCGCGACAGAGCGAGTCCAGGTCCGAGCCCACGTAGCCTTCTGTCAGCTCCGCCAGCTCCTCTAAGTTTACATCCTCGCCTTTGGGCATCTTCGCAGTCTTAATCTTAAGAATCTCATGTCGCCCTAATTTATCGGGCGGCCCAACCAGGAGCATGCGATCGAACCTTCCGGAGCGAAGCAAAGCCGGGTCCAGGATATCCGGCCGGTTGGTGGCACCTATGACCACCACATCTTTGAGAGTCTCCAGGCCGTCCAACTCTGCCAGGAGCTGGTTTACTACCCGCTCCATGACGTGGCTGCCTTCATCTGTGCCCCGCATGGGTGCAATGGAATCCAGCTCATCGAAGAATATGATTGAAGGAGAGACTTGCCTCGCTTTCCTGAAGATCTCCCGGATGGCTTTCTCCGACTCACCCACCCATTTGGAGAGCATTTGCGGACCGCGCACGCTGATGAAGTTGGCCGCCGTCTCGTTGGCCACCGCCTGGGCGATCATGGTCTTTCCCGTGCCCGGCGGTCCGTAGAGCAGAATGCCCTTGGGCGGGCGGATGCCCATCAGGCGGAACTTTTCCGGCTGCTTAAGGGGCCATTCGATGGCTTCGATCAGCTCCTGCTTGAGCGATCCCAGGCCACCCAGATCGCCCCACTGCACGCGCGGCACCTCCACCAAAACTTCTCGCATGCTGGAGGGCTCGATCTCCTTCAGAGCTTCCTCGAAGTCCTCTCCCATAACCAGCATCTTTTCCACGATCTCGGGAGGTATTTCGTCCTCTGTGGTCAGATCAGGCAGATAGCGGCGTATAGCTCTCATGGCCGCCTCCTTGCACAGCGCGCTTATGTCGGCCCCCACAAAGCCGTGCATTCTGTCCGCCAGGCTCTCCAGGTTCACGTCTTCAGAGATGGGCATGCTACGCATGTGGATCTGCAGGATCTCGATTCTTCCGGCCCGATCCGGAACTCCGATCTCAATCTCCCGGTCGAATCGGCCTGGCCGGCGCAGTGCCGGATCGATGGCCTCTTCCCTGTTTGTGGCACCGATCACCACCACCTGGCCGCGCTCTTTTAAGCCGTCCATCATGGCCAGGAGCTGCGCCACCACGCGCCTCTCCACCTCGCCTGTGACCTCGCCTCGCTTGGGGGCGATGGAGTCGATCTCGTCGATGAAGATGATGGAAGGAGCCGCCTTCTGAGCATCATCAAAGATCTCGCGCAGTCGCTGCTCGCTCTCACCGTAATACTTGGACATAATCTCCGGCCCGGCTATGGAGAAGAAATTGGCTCCGCACTCATTGGCCACTGCCTTGGCGATGAGCGTCTTTCCCGTGCCCGGTGGCCCGTAGAGCAGAACACCCTTGGGCGGCTCGATGCCCAGCTTTTGGAATACCTCGGGATGCTTGATGGGCAGCTCGATGACCTCTCGTACCCGCTGCACCTCAGAGCGCAGTCCGCCCACGTTCTCGTAGGTGGTTCCGGTGGCTTTGACGGAGCGAACGCTCTTGGCCGGCTTTTCCAGCAGCAAGATCTCGGTTCGTTCGCATATGATCACCACATCATCGGGATAAGTCTCGGTAACCACCAGCGGCACGGCCTCCATGCGCCCCACAAAAGGATGGGCTGCAGAGCTCATGATGGGGAGAATATCGCCTGCTACTACCGGTCGCTTCAGGGTCTGGCGGCGGATCATATCGGCCGCCTCATCTCCATAATGCATGTGCGAACCGGAGGGCGGAGCCAGGACGATGCGCTGGGCGTCGGCGAACTTGGCCTTGCGAATCTTCACTTTGTCTCCGATGCCCACTCCCGCGTTCTGGCGAATGAAGCCGTCTATCCTGATGTAATCCTGAGACCAGTCCTGCCGGTCGGCGCGCCAGACTTTGGCTGCCGTCAGTCTCTTTCCTTCAATCTCAATGATGTCGCCAGGAGAAAGCCGCAGCGTAAGCAGTGCATTGGGGTCCAGGCGAGCGATGCCCCGGGCTGAGTCATTGGGATAGGCTTTGGCCACCTTGAGAAGAATGTCTTTCACTTCCCGCACACCTTGCAGTTTATTCAGCTCTATCGATTTAAATTTATCCGACAATTAGCACTTTTAGTTATTTAATCGATATAATTTATAAATTTCATCCGATCAGCAATCGCGCACCCAAGTGCTAAAGCAATCATATTATCAATTGTTATTTCGTATATTAAAGATTTAGATGCCGGATTCGTCTGTTATTTGCTTAATTCTCAATTCATGCTACATAAAGAATCAAAAACTTTAAATTGTTTCATATCCACGATACTGGTATGGACATGAGGGAACGGAGTATCTTTCAGCTTCCTACAACGATGCTTTCTTTTTGCACAGTGGAAGGCATAGACAAATCAGAGCGCAAAACTTCCTCCGCCTTACTGAGAATTCTGAATGTTCAAACGGACGCAGATGGTGCGGGCCTAAATCACCGCATGATATCGAAGAATCATGCAGGATATGCTTAATTTGTTAAATTTGATAATATAGGGTGACTTAAGATGAAACAAAATGGACTGAGAACATTGATTCTCCTTTTCGCCGTGGCGCTAGCGATGCATGCTGCAGCGGCTGCAAAGGAACTGCCTGCTGAACTTCAAGGAGAGGCTGTAAAGATCCTGGATATTATTCAAAATATATCTGCCTACGAAGGCAAAAATATATTGATAGAAGGAAAGATAGAGACGGAATGTCCTGCTGGATGCTGGTTCATAGTTAATGATGAAAGCGCTAGCCTATTTATTGATATATTTCCAAGCAACTTCGTCATCCCTCAGGAGGCAGGGTCTAGGGTTAAGGTTTATGGAGAGGTAACCACCAAGGACAATGATCCCATGATGATCGGCAAGATGGTAGAGATCAATGGAGAGATCTTCAAATGAACTTCTTCACCCTGGCGGTGAAAAACCTGCGGCGAAGGCAGAGCAGGACGCTTCTAACCGTCTTGGGCGTAGCCATAGCAATAACCGTCCTGTTCAGCCTTCTTTCTCTGAATTCCGGATATGAAAAGGAGCTGAACAAAGAGGTAAACAGCATGGGGGTACATATCCTGGCTGTGCCCAAGGGCTGTCCTTATGAGGCTGCCGCTCTGCTCATGCACGGGGGAGTGATTCCCAAGTACCTATCTGCATACGACCTTAAAAATGTGAGCGACATCGTTGGTGTGGAGATGGCAACGCCCATGCTCATGCATCAGTTCATTGGAAAAGATGCCTCGACCGGGCAGGACACTCCCCACGTGGTATTCGGAATTTTGATCAACGATGTGATGAAGCTGAAACCCTGGTGGAATGTGGAAGGAAGATACTTCAAAGAGAATGAGACCAATGTCATGATCGTGGGACGGGAACTGGCAGAGAAACAGAACTATTCTGTTGGCTCGGTAATGATGGCCGGTCCGTTTAAAGACTTCACTATCGTAGGCATCCTGGATAAAACGGGAGATCAAGATGACCAATTCCATTTCGTGCCGCTGGTTGAGGCGCAGCGAGTCTTCCGAAAAGACGGCAAGATCACCACTATCGCGGTAAAGGTTCAAGATGTGAGTAAAATTGCCAAGGTCTCAGAACAGATGGAGAAGATCCCCGACATCCAGGTGGTCACCATGACCCAGATCATGGGGACTATTATGAACCTGGCTGGGTCTGCTCGATCCCTATTGCTAACGGTAATTGTTATTGCCTTAATCATCAGCGCATTTGGCATTATCAATACCCTGCTTATGTCTGTGAATGAACGAACTCGAGAATTCGGCATGATGAAGGCCATCGGGGCCTCGGGCCTGGATATCGGCAAGATGGTAATGACCGAGACAGTTCTTATCACATTTATGGGCGGCATCATCGGTACTGTTGCAGCAATCGTGGGATCGAGCCTGATAGAGGGCTTCGTAAAAGGAATGCTGCCTTACTCACCCAAGGCATCACTGGTATCGCTGAATCCTGAGTTGATTGCATTCGCTCTCATCTTCTCCATCGTCCTCGGCCTATTCTGCGGGCTGTATCCGGCCTTCACGTCCTCAAGGCTCACGCCCATGGAAGCCATCAGGAGTGGTGTAGAATGAAAGACATTATCGTGGGGCAGGGTTTGACAAAGATCTTCCGTCGCGGCAGTGAGGAGATTTACGCCTTAAGGGACGTGGATTTCTCGGTAGGAGAAGGAGACTTCCTCTCCATCATCGGGCCTTCCGGCTCGGGAAAAACGGCATTGCTCAATGTGCTGGGCTGTCTGGATACGCCTGATGGAGGCAGCCTCCGCTTGAATGGAATCGAGACCAGAGGCATGAAAGAGAGTGGTTTGGTAAAGCTTCGTCGGGAGAACATCGGCTTTGTTTTCCAGCAGTTCTATCTCATGCCTACTTTGACGGCGCGAGAGAACATCGAGTTGCCGCTGCTCTTTAGCCATAAGAATAAGAATAATAATAGGATCGATGATGTTCTGAAGATGGTCGGTTTGGCAGACAGAGCGGACCATCTGCCCGGGCAGCTCTCCGGCGGTGAGATGCAGCGCGTGGCCATCGGCCGGGCCCTGATCAACGATCCCAGGATTGTGCTGGCGGACGAACCCACAGGCAACCTGGACTCTGCAACATCGCAAATGATCTTCGACCTCTTTTTGGAGCTCAACCGAAGAGGATTGACGCTGGTCGTAGTAACCCATAACATGGATCTGGCCAAACTTACTTCGAAGACGTACACTCTGCGAGACGGGCAGATGGTGGGGTGAGGGAAAATCGGCAGATGAAGAAAAAGAGAATTAAGATTAAGATATTGCGCTGCCTGCTGAAATCATTAACCTGTAGAGATGAGCGGTGAATTGAATTCGCCGGTTAGCTCCACTTTTTTGCCGATTACATAAGGCGTTCCCGGATCAAAGGTCAGCTTTTTCTTCTCCCCGACCACCGTTACATTTCCATAAACCTTGGCCGTGCTGCCCTCCAGTTTCATTGGTATGGTGAAGTTGTTGGGCTTTATATCGACAAGCATGGTTCCGGTCCCATCATCCAGCACGAACCAGCAGCCTCTCGATGGGCACTCTTTGATGATCTTTCCCTCAATCTCAACCGCCTTACCCATAAAAGTGGAATTCCCTTCCTGGATTTCTTTGATGGTTACTTGTTCATAATTTACCGCAGCTTGAACGGCCATGCACGCCATACACACCAGTATGGCAAATCCGACGATCCAACCGAACTGTTTCTTAATCATAGATACTCTACCTCTTATACGTTAGAACTTAAGTGAAAACATAGTAATTGATAGTACTTAAATTTATTTATATAACTGTGATATCCATGCACCATCCATAATTTATTTAGTACCACCGCAAATTTCATGCGGTATTTATTATTTATATTTATCTATTTGGCCGAACCCAAACAATAATGATGCCAGAATATCTTAAGTAATTCTTGCAAGAATCCTGGTAGTATGAACCCTTGGGAAGAACTGATTGCTGCCGCGCACGGTGAAATCGAGGTAGATCTACTCCTGGCCGGGGGCAATGTGGCCAATGTTCTCTCCGGCGAGGTGCACCGGGCGGATGTTGCCATTCATAAAGGCCGGATAGTAGGCTTCGACTGCGCCGGAGCCAGCCGGACTCTGGAGCTGGACGGCAAAATCATCGCGCCGGGATTTATCGACAGCCACGTGCATATCGAGAGCAGCATGGTCACTGTGCCCGAGTACGCGCGCGCCGTCGTGCCCAGGGGCACCACAACCGTGGTCGCCGACCCGCACGAGATCGCCAATGTGTGGGGCGAGGCGGGCATTCGCTACATGCTGGAGTCCTCAAGAGATGTTCCCTTGAACGTCTTTATCATGCTCCCCTCTTGCGTTCCCGCCACCAATCTGGAGAGCGCAGGAGCGGCACTGGGTGCTGACGCACTGGCCGGGCTCTTGCCGGAAGAGAGGGTCCTGGGCCTGGCCGAGGTTATGAACTATCCGGGGGTCATCTTCCGAGATCCGGAAATGATGAAGAAGCTGGCTCTGGCCGGCCGCCGGCCCGTGGACGGGCACGCCCCCGGCCTGACGGGGCGCGACCTCTCCGCCTACATCTCTGCCGGCATCCGTTCCGATCACGAGTGCACCACAATTGATGAAGCCAGGGAGAAGCTTCGCTCTGGTATGTACATCATGCTGCGAGAGGGCAGCGCTGCCAAAAATTTGCTCGATCTGCTGCCGCTGGTCACCGCCAAAAACGCTCGCCAATTCCTCTTCGTCTCGGACGACCGGCATCCGGCAGACATCCTTCAAGAAGGGCATATCGACTTCATGGTGAAGACGGCAATCGAGCAGGGCCTCGATCCCATCATCGCCCTGCAGATCTCCAGCCTCAACGCCGCCCAGTACTTCGGCCTCTCGGATTTAGGGGCCATCGCTCCCGGCTACAGGGCAGACATCGCCGTTCTGGATGGGCTGGAGCAAACCCGCGTGGTTTTGGTCATCAAAGACGGAAAAGTGGTGGCGAAGGACGGCGAACTCATAGTTCCGCTAAAGGCTCCGGCCAATGCCGGGCATAAATCGATGCAGATCGGCCCGATTGGCCCGCGGTCTTTTGAGATCAAGGCAGAGAGGGGCCCGGCTAGGGTTATTGGTGTTGTTCCAAACCAGATCATCACAAAGGCTCTGCCGCTTTTGCCCAAAATCAAAGATGGAAAGGTCGTCTCCGACGTAGACCGGGACATTCTGAAAATGGCGGTGGTGGAGAGGCACAAAGCCACAGGCAACGTGGGCCTGGGACTGGTGCAGGGCTTTGGCCTCGCCTCTGGCGCCATCGCCTCCTCCGTGGCCCATGACTCGCACAACATCGTCGCCGTCGGGGTATCGGATGAAGATATGCTGGCCGCGGTTCTGGCCGTCAAGGAGATGGGCGGCGGGCTGGTGGCGGTGGCAGATGGAAAGATGCTGGCGAGCCTGCCTCTGCCCGTGGCCGGGCTGCTCTCGGAGAGGTGCATGCGAGATGTGGCGGAGGGGATAGCGGAGTGCATTGCGGCCGCAGCCGGGCTGGGATGCAAGCTGGAGGACCCGTTCATGACGCTCTCGTTTCTCTGCCTGCCGGTGATCCCGGAGCTGAAGCTGACGGATAAGGGGCTGGTGGATGTGAAGGCGTTTCGGTTGGTGCCGATGTTTTTGGGAGAAAGATGAAATGAAGCCTTTCGACCAGGAATCAGGATCATTCAGCGTCAGGTGGCGTCTCATGAAGCGGATTTCGGCATTCATATCTAATTTTTTGGACAATGTCCATGCCATCCGAGTTTCGCGAAGTCCGTCGTCTCAAGGACTAAAAACGCTATTTTCGTCGAAAGCGGCTCTGATAGACTTAGAGGAATACTTATATTCTCAAAGCGAAATGAAGTTATGATATGGCTCATGAACCTCTGCATCTACCTAAAATATCGTTTGCATCGGATAAAGGTGTCATAAAAACACCAGGTGGAAATGTCACAATCAATAATGTATCTGCCTATTTGTCGAGAGTCGGAGATGTTATCATAGAAGGTACAATAGATGCAAGGCATCCTGAAAATATTAACAATTGTGAGATTGTATTTCAAGATGATAGCGGCTGGAATATTATTGGGGAAAATTTCTCGATATTTAACGAAGAAGTTACTATTAAGGCGGGTGACGATCCGCGATCACTTCATGCTAATTTTAAAGCTATAGGTATCAAATTGATAGGCAAACGTGGAAAAATATCTAGTACCGATCGGGTTAACATTTATAGATTTGTTACGGATATAAATTTCGCGGGTGACGCACGGATTGTTGGTTTAAGTGAGTTTGCCGTCAAGTTCACTACAGATAGTTTGAAAGATCTAATGCTTATTAAATCTAATATTCCAGAGATACCTCGTAGCGTTGGATATTTTGAGGTAGCGGATATATATGAAAAATATAACGTAACTTGGATTGATATTTTCGATAATTTACTGTTGTTATTCAAGTTTGCTGCATCTAACGTTATTAACTTTCCAGTTACATATATTAATAATTCTCAAGGAGATGAACTGATAGAATTAACTTCATACATCAAAGAAGGTGGAAGCGGTGGGAGCATTTTTTACCTAAGTTATCCTGGTGCGTTATCAGAGTTAGTCGACTCAACTTTTACGAGTCTAGTCTCGTTGCGTGATGTATTGAACTTAGATGGGTTAATCTTGAATTATATTATGATGAAAAATATCAGATATGTTGACGCTGGGTATCTTCAAGGGTGTGTATTCATGGGTGGATTAGCATACTATTTTGCTAAGAATATAATGAAATATAACATAGAAGGTTATAAAATTTTTAGATCAGAAGGAGGTTGTTATGCATTTAAAGAGCTTATTGAAGAATTATATAATCATTTTGATATTATCAATGGTGATATGGATTTTATAAGATATCGTGATGAGATTTTAAATCAGGGAGGCATAACTTCAATTCCGTTTGAAGATTTTGTGATAAATAAAAGGAAATTAGAAACAATAATTGAACATTTATTATTAAATATATTGAGTTTTGATGGTCTTTATTGGGATCGAACTTCCAAACAATGGGTAGGATACAAATCACTTATTGCATGATACCTACAAAGAATCAGCGTTATCCAGCGCCAAAGAAAGTATCTCTCTATAGGGAATATCAACCTGAAAATGAAGACCTTCTTGGCAATCTTCATGCTATTCAAAAAGCGATCGATAGCATCTGGATCCCAAATGTGCATATAATTAATGATTTTACCGATCACGGCAAGAGTCATAGCGAACGTGTACTTGATTGGGCAACAGTCCTATTACTGATTTTATGGGATAAAACTGGGGCAGATCTTTCCGATGTAGAGCGCTATTTGCTGTTAGCTAGTGGATTTCTTCATGATATTGGAATGCAATGCGATATTATAAAGTTTCCTCACATAAAAAGAGAAGCTGAAGTGCTTAAAGCTGATTTTACTGGTGTGGTTTTTGATGCCGCATTCTCAAGTAATTATTCTAACGATGCACAAGAAAAAATTCGTAATAATCATCACCTTTTGACAGCAGCATGGATTCAATGCGCATTTACTAACCGAGGGGAGAATCCTGTTTCTGGGCTTGATGATGTCGCAAAATTAATTAAGCCATCTCTTGTGCAAAGTCTCAAGGAAATATGCATGTATCATAGCAAGTTGCCGATAATTGAAACGGTTTTTGAACCCTGTAAACATGATAGGGATGCCAGGATTCAATTAATAGCTGCACTTCTGCGCTTAGCTGATGAGTTGGACATTGATTTTCGGCGAGTGCCTGAAGGAGTCCACAAGAATTTTCGATTAGATCCAGGAAACGGCAGATATTGGTGGTTTCACGAGAGAACGCGTATCTATTTGGATTTTGTATCTAACCAAGGAAAAATCATTGAAGGAATAATTGTTTTTGAATTGCTGTTACATCCAGATGATATAAAAAAATATGGAGATTCTGTGCAAAAGATGGTGATAGATGTTTTTAAAAGCAAATGTAGCGGCTTGCTGAAAATATTAGCATCTTACAGCATCCCACTTTCTATTGAAGATAAACTGAGAGAAGATTCGAATTTAGAAATAATTCCGGTGGAGATTTTAGAGCAAATTACTGAGAAATAAATTATTAATAACACAAATAATTTAAACTTTTTGGAAATCTAGATCCAAGATCCAAAAAGGAAGCTTCGGAGATCTTAAAGCTTCATTTTATTAACCTCGATCTTACTTGGAATACGGCTCAATTCCGCAATAGTGGAAAGACACAGCTCCTTAAATTTAAACAGATCGGAATCATCTTTTTTAAAGTCTATTCCACCAAATTTATACATAGAATTAATTTTATCCTTAATTTTAAGAGGAACAGTTTCATCTGTTGATAGATCCAAGAGATTGTGCGCATAAATATTTCTTATTGAATTAATTATGCGTATATTGCTCAGCAATTTTTCTCCGTTATCTTCATCGAAAATTCCAACTGCCTTGAGTAATATGCATTTCTCATAGAATCCAAAAACTACAGTTTCGTTCAAGATTTCATTTGGATTCTTGAAACTTGATTTGATAATATTATCTGTATGATAATCTAAATATTGATGCATGATGATCGATAAAAATCGGATATTACCGGTCTCATTTATATTTTTTAAAAATGTATATATAAAAGCTCCAAACTCCTTTAACAATTTTTCTTTATCATCTGACATGACCATCAATGCTACTCTTAACTCTAATAAGGTTAATGGACCGCGTACGTGAGACTCAACTGCAATTGTTTTCCTAATCCATCTTTTGATTTATTTCGCCTCGGTACGCGGGCGTCACTGCCATCTCTGCTCGATCGGATCCTGCCGCCCCCCGAGAGTCCGGCCAGCGGGCATGCCCGGCCACGAGCGTCCACCCACGCGCCCGCCCGACCGCAAGCTTGACCGCGCAGGCCTCCGGCTCCCCTGGCGTGCGGGCGTCCCTGCGATCCGTGCTCGACGGGGATGCATGCGACGAGAGATCAAGGCCTGCCCACCGGAGCCTTGTGATCTTGTCATCTTCGTCAACTTTAAATATTAAGCTTGATGCATATTATCTTGAGTAGTGCTGTAAGTCCTTCCCGAAAAGGATGAGGCTGCCCTGAGGCAGATGGGACGAAGTAGGGAAGGGTTCACTACACAATCTTTATATTTTTCTAAGAATAAATCTATCTAGATATTCTTGACTTAATATTATTATAATACTCGATCGCAACAATGCCGCCAAGCTGGCCTCCGGCTCCCCTGGAGTGCGGGCGTCCCTGCCCTCTTGCTCGATCGGATTCCTGCCGGTCAGCCGCGCCGCCCAAGCTGCATAACTGCCGCCCTCCCCGAAGTTCCACGCCCGCGGGCAAGTCGGCCACGAGCGGCCACCCGCGATCCCGCTCGACCGCACCGCAAGCGATGAAAACCCCATTGACAGACTATTGAATGCACCATCCCAAACCATGAAGAGGTGAGAAGAAGACAGCAGTTCTGGAATGAGGGCCGACATCCTATTGAATGATAACTTGTATGGAGTTTTTGGCCATGCCCTATACTACGATATTTCTGCCAAAGGCTGAAAAATATCTGGTTAAGCTGGATCAGGACACCTACGAGCAGATAGAAGAGCATGTTGAGGAGCTGAAGAAGAATCCATATCAGCGCCGCCCACTTGCCGATATCAAGAAGCTTGGTGGTTTCAAATCGCCTGCAATGTATCGAATGAGGATCGGACGGCAACGATTGGAATATTTCATTGATGAATCCGAGAAAGCGATATACATCATCAAGGCCTTTCCTCGATCTGGAGATTCGGATTACCGATGAAGGTATATATCAAAAACAACTTAAATATGCCAGGTGATCATGAGATGGCAGCCGTCGTAAAAGCAAAAGAAGAGAAGATAGATTATAGCGAGGCGGCATACGTTGATTCCCAATATGAGTATTTGCAGAAGCATAAATCTGAGGGAATCACATTAGAAGAATTACGGCGCAGGCGTGCTAGCCAACGCTAAACCAAGCACTATTTTATCAGTCTAAAAAATGTTTTTGCGAGGCTCTAAGATCATGCATGGTATCCTCCACATAATGACCTGGCCCACATGTGCGTTTAGTGGGAAGGCCTGACCGAGTCCTCCGATCAGAAGATGGTTCCCGATATCCCCTTGGTCCTGCGGGCGTAGGTTTGGCCCTGTAGATTTCTGCTCGATCGGATTCCTGCCGATTGCACCGCCAAGCCGCATCCCTGCCGACCCTGCAGCTCCCGGTCAGCAGGCATGCCCGGCCACGAGCGGCCACACGCGCCTCCGCCCGACCGCAAGCGGGGACCGTGCGGGACTCCCGCCACCGTGCTCCTGCCCGCCCCGGACCTGGCCGGAGCCGATCTATAGCCGATCACGCAAAAGTTTTATATCATACGTGCGTTGTGTGGTGTTAGAAATAACCCGCGGAGAGTGAACCAAAAGGTCTTCGGCATCCATAAGGTGCTCGCTCTCCGCTAAAAAATACTAAATTTTAGTGGAGTGCATTGTTAAAGAAATATAACCTAATGAAGCATCCTTGAGCTTTGTTGCGCAACTATTATCAAAGCTTGCGATGTATATCTCCTTTCCCATTTCTTTTACGCCTTCGACAGCTCGGAAGAAATCCGCATCTCCCGCGCATATGATGGCCACGTCGAACGCATTTCGTGATGCCAACAAGAGTAGATCGGTAACCAAGGCCACGTCTACCCCCTTTTCGTATTTATCAGTGATGTCACCATTAGCGGCTTGGACCAATTTCAAGTCAAAAGTCTTGACATCGAACTTGATAAAACTGTTAAAGATAGAATATAGCGCTTCTTGGGCTATGACCCGATCATCCGGCTGAGATCTGTCAACAGCACAGTACATTATGACTCGTGTTAAGTCGTATTTTTCTAGCCTCTGAATGCCCGAATCCGCCAAGAAATCCACTAACTTCTGGTAATCAAATTTGATGCCTTCCCGGCGTGATCCTCGGAAGATGTTAGAATTATCGATGAATATCATTAGGCGTTTCAATGAACCACCGCAGCGCTAAATTCCTTCATGAGGTTAAGAAGCTAACTGTTGACTGGAGAGCGAGACTTTGCCCCACCCACGTTTTTCCTGCCCGCCCAGGAGCTGGCCGCGATCCCGTTCGACCGCAAGCACAGTCGACCAAGCGGGCCTCCGGCCCCCCCCTGGCGTGCGGACGTTCCTACCCAGATCTGACTACTATTATCCTTTTAAGGCAAATCGTCCGCTGGTAAAACATGCGGTCTCGTCCGTCACATGATGAACCGACCGATAGGTGCGGAAGCTATTTACTTCTCTTCAAGGTTCTTGATTAGATATGCCGCCATTTCTATGTTGGTCGTATTGACTACCAAAAGTGCCTTATCATTGACTTTTCCAAAATAGCGAACGGTACCATTTTCGGCGGTCACAAAACCAGGATATAGCTCATTTGCTTCGACTGCGCCGGATGAATCGAGCGTAACATTTTCTAAAAATTCTATCACGCCAATATACGTTTCGTCATTTTGTGTTTGATAATGCACATATTCACTATATGTAGTGCCAATTGGCAAATTTTCCGCTGGCTCATGGGCCATTAGATGCCGATCGAAAGTGTCAAAATGACGTGGATAGGTCACGAGGCGCAGATACCGTTGGCCGCCTTCTCCTGTCGGATCATATAATAGAGAACGAAAAGAACGCAGATGTTGCCCGCCAATCCCAGGATGGCGAGAAACTGAGCCCTGTAAAAGAGGAATACCTGCACCAGAAAGATCTGCACCAGGACAGCGTCCTTGAAGAGCAGGTAGGACTGCAGTCGGTTGCTTCTTATCCTTATGGCAGCGGCGATCACCAGGGCTGCTGCCAGCGTGGCCGAAAGAAGGCCGGCCAGATCGAAGAACGAAAGCGTGGGAAAGACGGTATGCAGATCCACCATCCATTCCAGCTTAACATAGAGCAAAAAGAAGTCCATACCCAGGGCGAGCAGAGCTTGCAGGATGAAGAACGCAATCACCGCATTTACGAACCAGGATTTTTGCACCAGCTTCCTGTAGATCATTCTGCCCCGATACTTGGCGGCAGTGTAGATGTCAGGCCTTGGAACTGGCACAGACTCTGTGGCGTTAAGCAGCTCTTGAAGGGCTTTTGTCACCGGATCAGAAGGGGAGCATTCTTTAAGCAGATCCAGCGCCCGTCTTCGCTCCCGGTGATCCAGGTCTTCCAGGACCACCTCTTTGGCGATCTCCAGGACATTGATCAGCTTCTCCTGCTCGCTGAGTTCAGGCTTATTGACAAAGTTCTCTATGGCCAGGTAGAGCAGAACGAATACCAAATAAATCAGGGTCACGGCGGGCCGGTAGAAGTAGTCGTTGTCGCCGGTGATGAACTTGCCCAGCTCGTCTATGAAAGCCCCAAATCCAAAGCCCCCCAGGGCGGCCACCAGATAATAAGCGGATTTGTTGATGTAAGCGAGAGCAATGACCAGAGCGATCATCATGAGCACTCCGCCCAAAAGGACATGGGCGATGTGTAAATTGCCGGGGTGGAGGCTGGGATAACCGGTCAAGGCCAAAAAGAAGCGGATGCCTAGAACGGAAAAAACTGATGTGACAAAGAAAAGCTCCAGCAGGCTGGTTGCTTCCAGGTTGCGCATTAAATGACGGTTGAATAGCTTCATCATCATCGCCTTTTCTCTGCCGAAAGCATATGAATGCTGAACGCACCGGACCTAGGCGAATCTGCAAGGGGCGATCAGCGGGTGCAAACCGCAGGCACATTTGGCAGGTGCTGCAAAGAAATAAGAATTTCCCTTGAGGGCGTTATTCTTGAGGGACTTCTTCGGCGCCAAAGATCGGTACTAACCGCAGAATGAGGCAGGGCTTTGAGCAAGAATTGGATACGTCCTGACCAAAATATTATAATTAGTTATATATATATATATTAGAAGCATTGGCGCCCACCTAACTTTGATCAATTTTCTTCAATGAAACCTATTTATCGACAGCGACGTAAAACTCAGTATTGTTAGGAGGTAAGTTAGGATGAGGAGACTCTACTGGGCAGGAATCGCTCTTTTAATGGCCACTGTTTTTATTTCTAGCGGCCAAAATAATTCTACAGAAATTATGTGTTCAAACCTTGAAGACTGCTACAATCAAGGCATAGAGTTGCTTTCCCAGGGCAATTGCAGCGAAGCTTATTATGCGCTGCAAACCGCCATAACATTCAATCAGACAAATTCCGATGCCTGGGTTGGCAAAGGCCGGGCTGCAGCGTGCATGAGCAATTACTCAGAGGCAATAAAATGTTGCGATGCGGCAATGGTATGGGATAAAGAAAATGCTCAAGCTTATGTTGTCAAGGCTGAAGTCCTTCTCGAACAAAATAGAACCGATGAAGCTCGTTCCATGATGGAGGATGCTGTAGAGAAGAACATTTCCAATCCAACCCTGTGGATTGAGTGCGGAAAGGTCTTTTCGCGCATGAAAATGTGGGAAGATGCTCAAAAATGCTTCAAAAGGGCTACGGACATAGACATTAATAATGCTGAAGGCTGGCATCTGGAAGCTAAAGCTCTGCAAAGGCTGGGAAGATTTGAGGATGCCATTTTGGTTTACAATCAATCAGTCAATATTAACTCATCTAATGTGGATGCATGGCTAGGCCGCAGCCAGACCCTTGAGGCATTGAAGTTGTATGCTGAGGCAGAAAAGAGCTATTCAAAGGTCCTGGATCTAGATCCCATTAATGAGAACGCGCTTTTCCAAAAAGGCCTGATGTTGTTACTGCTAAAGAGAAATGATGAGGCTATGGAGACTCTCACTAATCTCACCGAACTGGCCCCAAATAATGCCGCCGCATGGATGAGAAAGGGACTTGCTTATGCCAAACTAAGTAAATGCAACGAATCCCTGGCTGCATATGACAAAGCCATCGCCCTAGAAGGGAATAATACGGATGCTTGGATTGGCAGAGGCGATGCTCAACTGTGCCTCGGACTTGTTAATCAAGCCCAAGAAACGTATGAAGCAGTTTTAAAGAAAGACAGGTTTAACGGCCCTGTTCAGGAGAGAATAGCTCAAGTCCATTATCTAAATGGTAAATATCAAGCTGCCTTAACCTACGTCAGAGAGTCTATAGATCAAGATAAGATCCCACCTGCTGATTATCCCCGAGCATGGCTTACTTATGCACATGCATTGAACGCAACTCATCAGCATGACAATGCTATAAAGATGTATTCAATCGCAGAGGAAAAAATATCCCATTCTACACCATTAGACCCGGAAATAGACTTGAATGATGTGGAATGGGCCAGAGAGAGCACATATTTGCACAGGGCAGATGATGAGTATAAAAACAATCTGACACTCAATAGGAGTGACTTTGCTCATGCAAGAGATTATTTCGAAAATTTGACAGAAACGAATAAATCCGATATGGATGCATTGATGATGCTAGGGATCTGCAACCTAAAGCTATGGCAATTTGAAAATGCCAAAAAATGCTTTGATGAAGTATTGAATATTGATCCTACAAACCTTACGGCTGCAGAATTGATGTCCGAAGTTAACGAAGAGCGGAGGCCTCATATTATCTTGGTTGACTTTTCAAATCAGGGCATAAATTTCACATCGATTATCGACAATCCCTGGAATATACTTAATTGGAGACCGCCAGAATCATTCCGAGCGGAATTAAAAAATATGGCCGATGTTGAAGGCATAGCCGAATTAAGCATCTGGACGGTGCCAGGCAGTCATGTTGCAGAACTAGATATCGCTACCTTTGAAGTACCCATAAATGAAAACGATAGGACAACGTTTAATGAAAATGTCAATATTCCGTGGGGTGCTTTTACAGATTTGCCAACAGATCCCTATGGCATATTAGGTGTCCTTAATGAATTAATAAAGGTGCCCTTGAGGTGTGAGATAAATAGTCAGGAAGCTCAAAAATAATTTCGGGATTTTAAGGTAATAGTGAAAACTTCCTGACATCCACTTATTTTTTCATTCATTTGGCAGGACTATGCTTCCTCAACCGGATAGTAGTACTCGCCCTGCTCCTTTTGCGTTCTTTCCAGCCTTGACTCCGGCTTGTTAACGCGCGGCCGCCGCGTCTCCTCATCGCGACGGAAGGTGATGTTTATGGCTTTGAGAAAGGCGTTCATGCCCTCGCGCATCTCCAAAGGCGTATGAGCAATGCCCAAAACCCCCGCCGTGCCCTCAAAGACCATGAGCCGTTCCGCGAGCAGATCGATGAGATAGATATCATGGTCCACGACCAGCACCGTCTTCTCCGAGGACTCGGCAAAGCGCCTCATGACCTTGGCCGCTAGCATCCTCTGCTCCACATCCAAATGCGCCGACGGCTCATCCAGCAGATAGAGGTCCGCTTCGCGGCTGAGGCAGGCGGTTATGGCCACGCGCTGTAGCTCGCCACCAGATAGCTCCGTCAAGGCCTGATCCATAAACGGCTCCAGGCCCATGGGCTTTAAAATCTCCGTCTGATAGAAGCTGGTGTCAAAGTCATGAGTCACGCTGCGCAAAAGCCCCTGCACAGTTACGTCGGAATCGGCTTTCAGGTACTGGGGCTTGTAGGAGACCTTAAGCTTGCTGTCGAAGCTTCCTGATGTCGGCTCTTCCACTCCCGCCAGGACCTTGATGTAGGTACTCTTGCCAATACCGTTCGGACCCAGGATGCCCACCACTTCGCCGCGACGAATTATACCTGGCTCTGCCACCAACCGGAAGGATGAGTACTGCACTTCAAAGGCCCCGTAGGCGATGAGCGTGGGGATCTCCTTGTCGATGCGGGGAGCATGCACATCAAAACGAATGGATGTATCCCGGAAGCGCACATTCTCCTCAGGAAGGTTGCCGCGCAGGTATTGGTTGATGCCCACCCTTACCCCTTTGGTCCGGGTTATGACACCATAGGCCCCAGGCACGCCGTAAATGAGATGAACGTTTTCTGCCAGAAGGTCAAGCAGGGCCAGGTCATGTTCCACCACCATGACCGCCTTATCCTTGGCCAGGCTCTGCAGGATGCGGGCCACGTTGATGCGCTGGTAAATATCCAGGAAGGGGCTGATCTCATCGAAGAAATAGAAATCCGCGTCGCGCGCGACCGTCGCCGCGATGGCCACTCGCTGCAACTCTCCACCGGAGAGGCTTGATATCTCCCGGTCCATGAACTTGCCTAGGGAGAGTCCTTCCACCAGATCGGCGAGAGCACCGCGTTCGTCCGTTTTCTCCAAGAGACCGCTAACAAGCCCCGAATAGCTCTTGGGGATGCGATCTACATACTGTGGCTTGTAGGATGTCTTGACACCCTTATCGGCTACCTTTTTCAGATAATCTCCCAGGGCGCTGCCCGCAAAGCGGGAGAACACATCATCCCAGGTGGCATTCTTCCCCAAATTAGGTCGCAGGATGCCAGAGAGTATGGATACGGCGGTGCTTTTCCCTATGCCGTTGGGGCCCAAAAGACCGGTGACCCGGCCCTCAACCGGCACGGGCAGACCATAAAGCGCAAAGCCGTTCTGGCCATATCTGTGCACCGGATCCTCCATCTCTTCCGGCAGGTTGGTGATGGTAATCGCCCCAAAGGGGCATTTGCGCACACAAATACCGCAGCCCACGCAAAGGTTCTCGGTTATGAGGGGCTTGCTGTCCACAAAGACTATGGTCTCGTCGCCCGTGCGTACCGGTGGGCAGAAGTACTCGCACTCTTTGGAGCACTTGCGGGGCTGGCAACGATCGCGGTTGATGATGGCAATTCTCATGGGTATACCTCAGTTGAGAAGAAGCGTCCAGGTAACCAGCCAGAAATCGACTACCATGAACTCCACATAGAACCAATCTTTGGTCTTGAAGCTTGCTGCATCTATATTCAGGAACGTATAGGTATACTTTTGAATGACATAGGTAAGCAGTATTACAGACAGCATCACGAAATGCCAGGGATAACGATCTAATGCCGCACCTGTATAATAGCAAGCAAAGCCCGCCACGGTTCCGAGGATAGAAGGATACACGGTCTTGATTATTCCATCAATGCGGTCCTTTCTGCGTTCAGCTGCGCTCTTGGGCTTGACTTTTGGCGGTAGCCTGGCTACCTTTTCGCTCGGTTTTTCCTGAGTAGTCGCGAGGGTCGCGAGCCGTTGGTCTTCCTTATTGCCAACCTTTTTTTCTTTCTTGGCCATCCAACCTTTGCATTTCATTATATGATAATAGCGTTTTGGTCCGGGAAAAGTCCAAGTACTATAACTTTCAAGAGCCTCTGCATGTGTATGTCGTAGCGGATGCCTCGGTATTCATCTGGGGTAAAAGGCCAGCGGGGGAATTGATCACCGTCCCAGCGGTAGAAGCGGAGCTCAAAGATATAAGGACAAAGTCCCTGCTTCACATCTTCGATACAAGGGTGGAAAGCCCCTCTCCCCAGGCGCGAAAGGCAGCAGAGCGCGCCGCAACACAGACCGGCGACCTCAAAGCACTGTCTTCCGCTGATTTGGATGTCCTGGCGAAAGCTCTGGAATATAGAGCAGTTCTAGCTACCGATGACTACGCTCTGCAAAACGTCGCTCTTCACCTCGGCCTGAAGATCGAGACCATCGGGCAGCCCAGGATAAAGAGATTGCTAAAACACGTCCAGAGGTGCCAGGGCTGCGGCAGCAAATTCGAGGGAGAAGCTTGTGCGGATTGCGGAACTCCTGCCAGAAAGAAAAAGAGGTGCATAAGATGAAGAATATTGAAACTTTGATTAAGAAGGCAACAGAACTAAAGGCGGAAGGGCTGGTTGAAGGCCAGATCTCAGAAGAGCTGAATGTCTCCAGCGAGACGGTGACCTGGCTGCTTACTCATGCAGAGAAGACGAGCACATCGCCCGGGCCCAAAGATATCTCAGTGGACTGGTCCATGATCGGCAAGAGTGCCTTTAGGCTGAACCACGTCTCTGAAGCACTCTCCGATATCATTTATGATACTTTAGACGACAACGACTGCGGCGTGGATGTCGTGGTGGGCATAGCTTTAAGCGGCCTGCCTCTGGCCAGCATGGTGGCCAATAGCCTGGCGGCGGAGCTGGCTGTCTACACTCCTAGCAAGCAGATGCTCACCAAAGAGAGCGGCAAGGCGCGCGGCAATCTGAGCGCTAACTTCGCAGGTGTTATGGACAAAGAGTGCATCATCATCGACGATGTGATTACATCCGGCCAGACGCTGGAGGAGGCTGTCGAGTATCTGGATGAGCACGGGGCCAAGATCAATGCAGTCGCCGTCCTGATCGACAAGAAGGGCACGGACGAGATCGCGGGAGTTCCCGTGGTTTCGCTCTTGAAGGTCTTGAGAGTAAATTAGATCAAACCGATTATGGAATGGCCGGAAAAGACGGCCATTCAAATATTTTCGTCGGGACCTAATCTTTGCCCGTACTTTTCCCCGACCCTTAGAAAGCCTTTTAGCATTCCTGTATCAACTTCCGCACTCAAGCTGATCAACTATGTTCTCCGAGGATGAGTATCGATTGGACTTCTTCGTGGATGAGGGATTCCAGCGCAAGAAGTGCGACAAATGTGGCAAATTCTTCTGGACCAGGAACGGCGAGAGGAAGACCTGCGGGGACCCGCCCTGCGATCCCTATACCTTCATAGGCTCTCCCATATTCAAGCGCGAGCACACAATAGACGAGATGCGCGAGCACTACCTCAGCTTCTTTGAGGCCCGAGGGCACGCTCGCATCAAGAGGTATCCTGTGGTGGCCCGCTGGCGAGACGACATTTACCTCACCATTGCCTCCATCGCCGATTTCCAGCCTTTTGTGACCTCTGGACAGGTGCCGCCGCCCGCCAACCCCCTCACCATCAGCCAGCCCTGCATTAGGCTGGATGATCTAGATTCGGTAGGGCGTAGCGGACGGCATCTCACCACCTTCGAGATGATGGCCCACCACGTCTTCAACACTCGCGAAAAGGAGTACTACTGGAAGGATCGGACGGTTCAATTATGCGATGAGCTGCTGGTCGGTCTGGGCATGGACCCGCTGGCTGTGACCTACAAGGAGAATCCCTGGGCGGGTGGCGGGAACGCGGGACCGAGCGTGGAGGTCATGGTCGGGGGTCTAGAGCTTGCCACACTGGTCTTCATGGACCTGAAAACCGCGCCAGGAGGGGCCATCCAGATCAAGGACGAGTCTTATGAGAAGATGAACAACTACATCGTGGACACCGGCTACGGTCTGGAGAGGTTTGTCTGGGCCTCCAAAGGCTCGCCTACCATTTACGATGCAATTTTTCCCGATCTGGTCAGGAAGGTAGCCGACCTGGCGGGCGTCGAGCACAACCTGCAAGATGCAGAGTATGCCGAGATCTTCGCCCAGAATGCCCGCCTTGCAGGAATGGTGGATTTGGACGAGTACAGCATGCTGGATCTGCGCAGGAAAATTGCGGGCAGCATCGGCATCTCGCCCGAGAAGCTGGAGAAGACCATCGCGCCCATGGAGCGCATCTATGCCGTAGTGGACCATACCCGCTGCCTGGCCTACATGTTTGGAGACGGCATCATCCCCTCCAATGTCAAGGCGGGCTACCTGGCAAGGCTGGTCATCCGCCGCACATTGCGCCTGATGAAAGAGCTGGAATTGTCTCTGCCACTGGCGGAATTGGTGGAGATGCAGATCCAGCGGCTGGACTATTCTGACTGGCAGGAGCGCTTTGTCACCATCAAGGAGATCCTCGACCAGGAAGAGCAGAAGTACGCCGAGACCATGGAGAAGGGCAAGCGTCTGGTCAAGAAGACCGCCGAGTACTTTAAAAAGATGGGCCTGCCCATCCCCCTGGTGGAGATGATCTCCCTTTACGACACGCACGGCATTCCCCCTGAGATCGCTCGCGAGTCGGCTGAGGAGATGGGGGCATTGGTAGAGCTGCCGGACAATTTCTACTCACTGGTGGCCAAGAAGCGCATCCGGGCCGAGAAAGTAGAAGCCAAGGCCACCCTGCCCGGCAAGACACAGCTTTTATTCTACGAGCAGCCCAACGAGTGGGTCTTCGAGGCCCAGGTGCTGGATGTGACCGAGGAGGGCAGCGTCATCCTGGACCAAACGCTCCTCTACCCCGAAGGCGGAGGCCAGCCGGCCGATCACGGCACTCTGGAGAAGGCAGGACAGATCTTCCCGGTAGTGGATGTGCAAAAGTCGGGAGACGTTGTGCTGCATAAGTTAGCAAAGCCGGAGGGGCACGGCCTGGTGAAAGGCGACCGGGTCACCGGCAAGGTGGACATGCGTCGCAGGCTGGCGCACGCCCGCCATCATACGGCCACTCACCTGGTGCACGACTCCGCAAAACGCGTTTTAGGCAAGCACGTCTGGCAGGCAGGAGCCCAGAAGAGCGAGGATCGGGCCCGGCTGGACATATCCCACTACAAGCGCATCACCGACCAGGAGCTGCAGGCCATCGAGCTGGAAGCAAACAGGCGGGTGATGGAGATGGAGCCGGTGCACACCCAGTTCCTTCCCAGGACGGAGGCGGAGAAGCTCTTCGGCTTTGAGCTGTACCAGGGAGGCGTGCCTCCTGGAAATCAGATTCGCGTGGTGCGGGTTGGCAGCGACATCGAGGCCTGCGCCGGAACGCACGTCACCAACACGGGGCAGATCGGCGCGATCAAGATACTGCGCGCCGAGCGCATTCAGGACGGCGTGGAGAGGATCGAGTTTGTTGCAGGCGAAGCGGCCGTGCGGGCCGGCCAGGAGCGCGACGACCTGCTCTCCGGAGCCGCAGACATCTTGCGGGTGCCCAACGATCAACTGCCCCGCACGGCGGAGCGCTTCTTTGAAGAGTGGAAGGGCCAGCAGAAGGAGATCGAGCGACTGAAGGAGGACTTAGCAAAGGCGCGGCTCAAGACGCTGGTAGCTGAAGCCGAGATTTGGGACGGTCTAAGAATCGTGGTGCAGAAGATGGGCAGCGCCGACATCGATGAGCTTCTCAAGGCGGCAGCCCTTCTGGCGGAGCAGGACTATGTCGCCTTGCTGGGCAGCGAGACAGGCAAGCTCGTGGCCGCCGTGGGCCAGTCGGGCCTGGCGAAGGGCGTCAAGGCGGGCAGCATCATCCGGGCTGCGGCCAAGGCCCTGGGCGGAGGCGGCGGCGGGCGGCCCGAGCTGGCGCAGGGTGGAGGGCCCAACGTCGAGAAGCTGGACGAGGCCCTGGCGGCGGGAAGAGAGGCGATGAGGGCGGGGGCGTAAGGCCCGTTGCCCTCTATCTAATTTTATTAGGCTTCGTTTGCTTCCGTTATGAGTTTCAAGTAAAGCTCTTCGCCCAACCAAAAACCATTTTTTCTCAAATTATCGAGATCATGTTTGAGCGAGATCGTCTTTCCTTCTAGCTTCGCTTTGAGAAGAATGCCGATTGTTCCGATAACCTTGAGGTTGTACTCCTTGGCCATTGCTCTGCCGTCGTAATCGTCCATAATAACAAGATCTGCCTTTTGCTCCAAAGCCAATACTATTGCAGCTGCTTCGCCCTCGTCGAGAGTTAGTTTCAATGCCTTCTTCAGATCCATATCAACAATTGCCAAAGGAAGAATCCAGTCTGCATTCTCGATCTCTTTGGCATCCTCTGCGCCACTGCTATTCTCGACCGATTCCATCAAAACCTCATCAGGCACTAATATCTCCTGGAAAAAATCCCTTAAAAGGCTGAGCCGACCTGCTTTGGAGAGGTGGATAAGCGGAGACGAGTTACAGACTACCTTTGGCAAAGGCCACGTCCTCCTCCAGTTCCTCCATAGTGTAATGCCGCTCTATCTTTCTATTACCCAGCTCTTCGAGAAATTCCCGTTTTGAGGTCCCTGCCAGCCTCCGGGCCGGGCCCATAGCGAGAATGCCCCTCTGGTAAAGCGCCAGGGCTAATTCGAGCTTTAATACCTGCTCATGATCGCTTCTTGGGATCTTCATGGAATTGAGAATATCGCTTGGGATAGCTATCGTTGTCATATTACGATAATTACTATTTCATCGATCACTAATCAATTTTTTGTATGGGCAGGGGCGTAAGGCCCGTTGCCTCATGTGCATAAAGTGAAGATGATGCAAATGCAAGCGGAAGAGCAATCACGGCATCCTTCGAAATCGCGAGGAACCACCATGAATTGAGGTTAGCCACTGCTTATGAGATTGAGGATCGCTTTTATGGCCTCTTTCGCCACCTCTTTTGCATCCTGCTTCGCGTCTATCTGCACAAATCGCTCCGGCTCAAGGGCGGCCATGCGCCGGAAGTTCTCATCCACCAATCGCAGGAATTCAAGCCTCTCGAACTTCTGCCGTCCCTGGCGCGACTGCATTCTTTGCAGGGCGACATGAGGCTCTAAGACGAAGAACAGTGTTTTGTCGGGGCGCAAATTCCAGGGTCGGTAGATGCTCTGGATCCATGACACCGGATCGGGCACAATTCCTCTCAGCGTCACGCCCTGGTAGGCAGCGGTGGAGTCGGCATATCTATCGGACAGGACAATTGCACCCGTTTCCAGAGCGGGAAGGACGGTCTTGGTGAGATGATGGGCGTGGTCCGCCATGAAGAGGAAAAGCTCTTGCATAATCTTTGCGTCAGAGGGCTTTGTCCCGTCGCCGCAGGCTTTTGCCAGTTCTGCTCTCAGGATCTTTCCCACCTCTCCTGACGTAGGCTCGGCAGTAAGCACCACCCTCCTTTCGGACATTGTCTCTGCCAGCCTTGCGGCAATATGTTTGGCAGCGGTGCTCTTTCCCGAGCCGTCGATGCCCTCCAGGGTGATGAGCAGTCCCTTCACACCTGTATGCTTTGAGCTAAAGAGTGATTAAATTATCGCTGGTGATCAGTTTGCAGGAAAATAGATTTTGTCGCCCGATACTAACTCTGGTACGTCATCCGATGGGTATCCGCAGTCAGCCCAGTAACCCTCGTAGCGGGCGTCTGTACCGCATTTGGGTTGTCTCATGGTCATAGGTAGACAGATAGTCATTATCCTACCATAAGGACCTATCAACGCGGCCTGTAGTCCCCTTCTTGCACCAACATTCACAGCAGAACATATTCTAAGCTCATGTCAGCCCTCTAAAGGGACATTACTTGAATGCAGCCGGAATTTATAAAGTTTTCCCAAGCCAGATACAACAATTTCCGGGGGGTGTCTTTGCTGCCTAGTAAGCTTTAAGTCGAAGTTCTACATTAACAATGCTGAGGTGCAACACTTGACCGACAAGATCTACGTAGTTGGACACAAGAGTCCTGATACCGATTCTGTAACATCTGCAATCGCTTATGCCAATCTGAAGAATGCCATGGGAATGAAAGAGGTCGTCGCTGCCGCCGCCGGAGACATCAACGACGAGACAAAGTTCCTGCTGGATTACTTCAAAGTTCCCTATCCTGAGAAGCTCACCGATGCCACCGACAAGATGGTCATCCTGGTAGATCACAATGAGATGGCTCAGGCTGTGGACAAGCTCTCAATGGAAAATATCGTGGAGATCGTAGACCACCACAAGATCGGCGGCCTTGCTACCGGCAAGCCCATATTCTTCCTCAATGAACCGGTGGGCGCGACGGGCGGCATCATCGCGAACCTCTATGAGCAGAACAATATCGCCATCAGCAAGGAGATGGCCGGCCTGATGATGTCAGCCATTCTCTCCGATACTGTGCTCTTCAAGTCTCCGACCTGCACACCTCGCGACAAGGCTGCCGTGGAGAAGCTGGCCAAGATCGCGGGCGTCGATCCCATGAAGTTTGGCATGGAACTCTTAAAGGCCAAGAGCAACATGTCCTCCAAGTCTGCCAAGGACATTCTAATGGGCGACTTCAAGAAGTTTGACTTCTCCGGCACCAAGTCCGGCGTGGGCCAGGTCGAGGTCATGGATCTAGCTGATCTCGCACCCAAGAGAGCAGCCATACTCGATGAGATGAATAAGATGAAAGAGGCAGAGAAGCTGGACATGGTCGTGCTTATGCTCACGGACGTCATGAAAGAAGCCAGCGATCTGCTCTTCGTAGGAAATGCGACGGCAGCCGCAGGATTTGAGAAGGCTTTCGGCGGCAAGCTCGCCAATAACTCCATCTACAAGGAGAAGTGCCTCTCTAGGAAGAAGCAGGTCATCCCGCCCCTGGAAGGCGCCTTCAAGAAGTAAAAGGATCGCCGGATGAAGACCGAGAGAGATGAGGGGGCCTGAATTTCACCCTCTTCATCTCTTGGGGAGAGCTGCATCTGCAAGGGCGCAGCTTCCTGCTTCATCATATTTTACAAGAAATTGCATCTTTATGGGGGTTACTACTTGAAAAAAATTATATTTTTCTTGGCTGTATTATTTTGCGTTGCGATGATTAATGGTGTGATGGCTCAGAATAATGCACCGGTTTCCAAGCTAACCGTCCTCAAGGAGGACAGCGGAAATCTCTCGAAAATGATCTTGCTGCCATACACCACATTCCAGGATTTTGGCGCAGTTAATGGCCTCTTTGTAGGCGAAGCTGTCAAGTTTACGTCGCCAAAAGCCGGTTGGAAGATTAGCGGAATAGAAGTGACCGGTGTGACCACATACAACAACACTACAAAGCTTTTTCTGCCGGACCGAAACTTCCTTGTCGAGGTGAGGGATAAAGACCTGAATCTGCTTTACAAGTTTGCCGATATGCAGAATCTGTACTTTGCATCCACTCACGAGGGCCGCTTTTTATCCAGGGGAATAACGATTCCCTCAATACCGGTAACTGGTGACTTCTATGTGGTCTTCTACGACCGCGGATCCATGAGAATAGGGATGGAGCAAACTAATGAAACGAGCAACTCCTTCTTCTTCATAGGCAACCAGATGAAGCCCGCTACGTTCGAATTGACAGGAAAGACAAACGAGACCATGAAGATAAACTGGTTAATCCGGGTGGCTGGTGAGTAAGAAAAATCGAGATCCCTGGTTGGCGCTGCCCGAACGGCAACGCCTGCCAAACTTTTCGACCATTCTGTAGGGATTACCGCAACATATCTATATTCAGGGAGGCGGACCGGGCCACTGAATTTGGTACCTGGGCGTAAAGAACAGAAGTTCCTTCTAACCCTTTTTTTGATCTCATTTTCCATTACGCCATTCTTCATTCGCTCTATCTGCCAGGATGTACTTTCTCGTGGTCCATTCGCACCAGGGGTTTCGAGAGATGGCGGCGGGCGATGGGAGGCACCTCGTAGTAGCCGGTCTGCAGATCTCTGGGGAGGAGCAGTCGCACTCTGCCCTCGGCATGGGTCTTGCAGCGGCGGCAGCGGTAGCCTTGGTCTTTGCCTGCGGACTCCATTCTTCTCTGGCACTCCGGACAGAGGGGCGCAGACGTCTCCACTTTATCTGCCAGATGCAGAATGTTGATCTTCTCCAGGTTGAGCGATCCATCTTGCACCGAGCCGTAGACCTCCAGCTCATCGCCTAAAATAAGCTGCTTGACTGTGGCGCGAAAGTTCTTGGTGGGCTCAAAGGCGGCGCAGTTAATGCGGGCATCATTTTCTTGCAGCGGGAAGAAGAGGTGGCCGCCGGCAATCGCCTTCGCCGGTTTTGCCACAAAGCCGTGCAGCTGGTAGCTCTGGCAGTCAAGGACATCACTCAAGAGGCCTTGCAGGATGTGGGCATCTGTGCCCTGGTTGGTCAGGTAGAGCACGCTTCTCTCGACAGGTTCCGATTTTATGGACTGGAATGCCTCCAAGATAGCCTCTGGGTCAGAGCCTCTTATGCCAAATAATACCGGATCGGCTGAGTGAGGGGCAAAGACGATCCTTTTATTATGATGATCTACCGTATCCCAGGTGCGTGGATAGGTAAGGGCATCCGCTCTCCAGACGGAACTCTCATCAATGCGACGCAGCGTGCCCCAGCGCGCTCGCTCCCGGTAGGCGATCAGCTCGTAGGTGAAATCCGGGAGCACGGCTCCAATGGCCGCCAGGGCTCCGATCAGGCCGCGCCCCTTCTTGAAGCCCCGGTACCAGATTCCCTCCTCATCCAGCAGTTTTTTGGCATCTTTTATCTCCAGGATCTCTGTAACGGCACGCTGGTAGAAAGCCGTCATCTGCAATGTCCGCCGCGATGCGATCACCAGGCCAGGGTTGGTATTCATTCCGGAAAAATCGGAGAGTTCCTGCACGGTCTCTAAAGCTACATCCCTGACTTCCTCCGGGCAATCGCTCTCCAGCTCAATGGCTATGGCGGCGTTGCCGCGTGTTTTGTATCGGGCGCAGGGATTGAGACGAATCAGTTTTGGCAGGCCTGCTATCTTTCCCAAAGGCCGAAGCCTCTCCATCAGCACCGCGGCGAGGTATGTGGTGCATAGTCCCCTCTCAGAATCGGTATCATCAATTCCAATGAACATAGTCAGCCTTAAATAGCCGTCAAACTGAGATATATAATGATGGATAAGGAACTTCTCGCCGAGCGCGTGGAGGAGGTTCTAAGGCAGGCCGGATTTTCTACATCGGATCGCTGCTATCTCCGTCCCAGGAGCTTCGATCTTGCTGCCCGAAAGGGTGATCTTTTCCTGCTCATAAAGATCCTCTCCAATATCGACGGCCTGAATGAGCAGACAGCCACAGAGGTGCGCCGTCTGGCCAAGCATCTTTTTGCCAGCCCCATACTGGTAGGCGAGAAGACCCGGGACCAGTACCTGGAAAGGGGCGCGGTCTATTTTCGCTATGGCATTCCTACGCTTAATCTCAACACCCTGGCGGACTGCCTTCTGGATGATGCCCTGCCCTTGGTCTACGCGGCGCACGGTGGGCTTTATGTGCGCATCGACGGCACCAGGATGAGGGAGCTAAGGCTTGCGCGCGGCATCTCGTTAGGTGCATTGGCGTCAGAGCTTGGCGTCTCCCGGCGCACCATAAGCAAGTATGAGGTGGAGGACATGGACACAACGGTGGATGTGGCCATCAAGCTGGAAGAGATCTTCGAGCAGGAGCTGATCCAGCCCGTGGACCCCTTCCTTCCCGGAAATGCCGTGGTGGATAAGGGGCCGGTGACAGACAATATCCTGCGCAGGCTTCTGGAGATCGGCTTTGAGGTAGTTCCCACGGCCCAGGCCCCCTTCAATGCCATAACCAGAACCGAGGGGCTGGTGGTGCTGACAAGCGTGAGCAAATTTTCTCAGAGCATGCTCAAGAAGGCCCGTCTCATGAGCAGCCTTTCTGCCGTGGCCAGGACCAAGTCAGTGGTAATCGTAGACGGCGAGACCAAGCTGGAGTGCATCGAAGATACGGCCTTGATCGAGAAGCGCGAGCTGGAGGGCATTGACGCCACCCGCGATTTCGAGGATCTGGTGGCCGAGAAGCAGAATAAATAAGATTACTATCACAAAAATCATATAGGTTAAACCCAAATTGCTACCATGAGAAAAGCCTTATTGTTGCTAATAATATTATTGGCAGCTACATCCTGGGGACAGGTGGCTGCACAGGCAAATCCTGTAAATAATTCTACAAATGCAAGCATTAATGCCAGCACCTCCATGGGCACAATGAACCTGGCCCTATTCAGCATGCCCGATACCCGGCAGAGCACGGAATACTCCTGCGGCGCTGCCGCCATGCAGGCGGTTTTGGGCTACTGGGGAAGAGACATTGGTGAAGAGGACGTGGGAGAGATGCTCAACACCAATGAAGAGTCCGGAACCTATCCCGACGATATTATCAGGGTGGCCGAGGCACTTGGACTGCAGCCCGAATACAAAGAAAACATGACCTTGATCGATCTGGAAGAATACGTGGCACAGGGAGTACCGGTCATGGTGGACTGCCAGGCCTGGAGGAGCGTCTCGCAGTACAATGAATCCTGGGCGGATACCTGGTACAATGGGCATTGGCTGGTAGTAATTGGTATCGATGAAAACAATGTGACCTTAGAAGACCCTTACATCCTGGGAGATCGGGGCTTTATGCCTCGCGAGGAGTTTCTGGCGCGCTGGCACAATGTGCGCGGCCTGGACGAGACAGATACCGGAAAGCAGATTCACATGGGAATCGCCATTCGCGGAGAGATGCCTGCCTCCTCCTCCGGTTTTCGGCACATTGATTGAGAAATAAAATGAAATCGATCATGGATAGAATCAAAGAGTCAGGCAGGGTATTCGTCTTTGGAATTGCCGGGGACAGCGGCTCAGGGAAGACCACCATCTCGCGCGGCATAAAGAGGATACTGGGCGAGGAGATGGTCTGCTCCTTCTCCATGGACGACTATCACAGCCTGGACCGAAAGGCGAGAAAAGAGCGCAATATTACGCCTCTGCACCCTGAGGCCAACCACCTGGAACTGCTGGCGGATCATCTGGAGGCTTTGCGGCGCGGCGAGGCCATCGCCAAGCCGGTCTACGATCACGGCAAAGGCGAGATATGCGGCACGGTGCCCTTCGGTCCTGCTCCCGTGATAATCGTGGAGGGCCTGCATCCCTTTTTCACGCCGAGGCTACGCAGTCTCATCGATTTCAAGATCTTTGTCGATCCTTCGCGGTCGGTGAAGAGGCTGTGGAAGGTGCGCCGCGATGTGGGCGAGCGGGGCTATGAACCTGCCCAGGTTATGGCCGAGATTCTGCAGCGCGAGCCGGACTACAAGCTCTATGTGGACATACAAAAAATTTACGCCGAGATCGTGGTAAAGATCCAGGATTCCAGGTTTCATCCCTCTCTTCTGGAACCGGGACCCGAGCCCGACTGGTACTCGGTGCGGCTAATTCAAGAGATGCTGGATCAGCCTGTTTCCCAGGTCGGTCTGACCATTGATTTAAGCAAAATTCTGAGAAGCTCGGAGCACGATTTTTCTATCGAGTTTCAGCGAGACGATTACTACGGGAAAAAGGTGGGCATCATGACAGTGGACGGCGAGATTCATCAGTCCATGATTGCCGATCTGGAGAAGAAGCTCTGCGACTCGCTGGGCACCTATGCCGTCATCAGCGATCGGCGCGAGCAGTACGTCAATGCCATCGGCCTCTCTCAATTGATCTTGACCTGGAGCTGTATCGAGAAGCTGGAGTATCTCCTGGGCAAGAAAGAGCTGATTGTTAGAGGATAATGCGCCGTTGTGAACGGCCGGTCGTTCTTCGCGCCCGTCAAGGCTTCGCGTGAGATTCAACAGGGTCCGGTTTCACGCGAAGGCGCGAAGCCGCGAAGTCAAAAAATTGGTCTATTTCGGCCCCGCGGTACTGGCTTTCCGCGGGAGGGCGAAAGTAGAGCCCTACCAGTTACCATTGCTCCCTGGCCATAACCTCATCCAGGCTTTTGCGAGGCCGGGGCTCGGGCTCCTCGGCAGGATAGCCCAGGGGCAGCAGGGCAACGACCCTTATTTCCGGGGGCACGCCCAGGATCTCCTTCACCTTATCCTCGTAGAAGGCACCGATCCAGCAGGTGCCCAGACCCAGCGCTGCGGCGGCCAATGTCATGTGATCCAGGGCGACTGCGACGTCGATGGCATAGGCCGGCTGGCCGCAGGTCATGACCAGATCGGATGTTCCGCAGGCGGCGATGACCACGGGGGCCTGGCCCACAAATTGCTGGTCTCTGGCGGCCTTGGCCAGCAGGCTACGCGTAGCGGCATCTCTTACTACTATGAACCGCCAGTCCTGCATATTTCGGGCGGAAGGCGCAAGCCTGCCAGCTTCCAGAACAGCTAAAAGCAACTCTTCTTCCACCGATTTATCCAGGAAGTTTCTTATGCTCCGGCGGGCCCGGATGGCCTGCATCAGATCCATTGGCAGATCAAGCCCTCTTCTTCATCTCTTTCTCGATCTCCTGGCCGGCTTCGGTCAGGCACCAGATGCCTTCATTCTCGAAGACGAGGCTTCTATCCGCCATATCGGACAGGATTTTCTTGACGGATATTGCAGGGATGTGTTCGAATTTGGCGACCTTTTCCGCGGACAGCTTGCCCTTGGAGCCCAGGATCTGAACAACTCTCTCTCGATGCCTGGTTCCCATGATGAATCCCATGTTACTGGCTAAGTCTTCTGGCATAATTTACTACCTCTTTTTGGCGTTAGCTTTATTAGCTGTTCACCTCAATGTTAAAAGTGGCGGGCAGTCCGGGTGGTTCGGCGTCACCTATAACCCGAAATCGTCGACACGCGGGGGGCGAAGCTGACGGAAGACTCTGGGTGCTGTGTGCTCAGTCCAGTTGCGAACTATGATTCTCCGTCCTGCAGGGATGGCACCGGTCCATGGATTTTCCTGAAGGAAGGTCTGTGTACCATAATAGCGGGAACCGGTTCAGGCCCGGAAGGGAGCAGACCCACCGCGGGTAACTATCGCTTACAGGTATATGGGGAGGAGAACGCTTCGGGATTAACTGGCATGCAGGCTCGTTGGCAACCGTTGGCGTGCCTGCCATTTTATCCTAAGTATATTAGTTCTATTTTGGAATATTCGCCGAGAACAACGGGTAATGGCATTACCAGGCTGTGAAAATCGGTGACTAAAATTGGGATAAATTGGGATCGATCACAACTGGAATTTGATACGAATCCAATATTAGCAGGGCAGCATTGATCGCGTTTTTAAAATCTCTGGGATTAGAGCTAAGACTGCCATACCTGAAGCCGAAAACCCGTGTTCCTTACTTCTTTGACTATAAAGCCAAAGTCTTAATAGATATTGATGATAATATGCAGTAAGGAGGATCGTAATATATGCGAATTTGTATATTAGTACTATTCGTGTTCGCTATGTCGGTAGGTGCAGTACACGCCGAAAATGTGAACATAGGTGACGTGGAAGCTTTTAGGCAAGCCTTAGAACAGGACGGATTCACTGTGCAACAGGGCAGGATAGGTTATCTGGATATAATCAAATTATACGATAACGGAGTATTGCCTTCTGCATATGGAAACAATCCAAGCACAAAATACTTGACATATTTTGTTCCACCAGCTCCCGGCCACATAGTACCTGAGCTATTTTCCAGAATAACCAAAGCGCTCGGAATGGGCCAGGACACATCTGCTTTTTGGACACTTGGTCCAGATGAAGCAATTGTTTTCATAGGAAGAACACCACCGGAGTGCAGATACTTCAGTTTCGATCATTATTTGCTGTCCAGGACATATGGAAATGAGGATCGATGGATCTTTGCCAACTTAGCTGATACGGTTAACAACTTAGTCATCAATACACAAGGAACGCCCAATGGTACGGCTGGAAATCCCTTCAATCAAACCACGGTTATAGTCGCTACGGCTGACAGAGGCGTTGATCAACGCATCCAGGCTGCAGCTATTAGGGCAGGGTATTCAAGCGAGATATTTAACACTCAGGTGTTTCCCTCAACCATGCTGAATATGAGCCTGGAGGATAGCTCTGATAACTTCGTAATGTTGATTCGTCCAGCCTTGTACAAAGATAAACAAGCTGGCAATGACTACCTCAATAATACACCTGCGACGGTCTTCCGAATAACTCCCAACGAATCTGCAAAGCTGGACCCATATGATTATCCAAAGCTGAGAGTACGGGGAACTGGTGCGACAGAGCTTGATCTTATTGATGATCTCGAAAAGCTAAGAACGGCAATTCTAGACAAATACAACGGATCGAATGCCACCGAGCTTCCAACCAGTATTGCAGTCCCATTAGGAAGCGATGCCATTCAGAGAGGAATAGATGCTGTAGCCCCTAATAACGATGCATTCTATCTGTGGTCAGGAAACCAGACGGTCTCTTCGCAGACACCCCCCTTCCCCAATCTCACGCTTTTCTACGATTTCCTGCGAAATCCAGCAATCACTCTGGGCAACGATACTAACGAATTCATAATCGTCTACGGGGTCAACCATGTAGCAACAGGAAAGGCTACCTATTCGAACTTCGCTATTTATGGAGCAGATGTGTGGAATGGAGTTGGGGCAATCGAAGATCCTGTTTTCAACGGAACAGCAGAGGAATATCTCCCCGATAATCCCAATGCGAAATACCTCTATGTCTACAAGATTGCCAGGAATTGCAATGGCGATCCTCACTGCTTTGCGGTTCCCACCGGGCCGGGAGCATACGGCATAGCTCTGGATCAGCCGGTCATGATCGCCTGGAGGAGCTACCTGGAAAAAGCTACAAAGACCGGGCCGTCCAGCTCGGAGATGGTATACGATAGAGCCATAAAATTCGATCCAAAGATGTAGGGCAAAAGGAACTGGGGTATTCAAGCTTACTCCAGCTCTTTCTTAGTATTTTGCCCCACAGATCCCCTCCCCTTTTTTGGCATCTCAATTAGGCTTGATCGGAGATCCCGCCATACGCGAGAAGCGACAGAAGGCTGTGCAGCGGAGCAAAGGCCAGGCACGGAATGTGGCGGTGCAACGGTCTCCTGTAATGAGGACGCTGCAGGGATTTCCAGCGTTTTCCAACCTTGAAAAAATTCGGGCAATGGATGATGGCTAAGCTGGTGGGGTGATGAGTATAGAGAATCATTGTAGCATGTTCTAAACAATATGTTCCTTCTTTGTCGGAAAATGGGGGTAGGTTTATAATCCTAAAGCGGAAACAACAACAGATACAAAGGGATATAGGAGTGTCGATGAGCAGAACATTTGAGCGCAACGTTTTCTTAATTCCAACTGCAAAGAGATGGTCCATATCTTAACCGAGCGCATTAGGCAATACGTACAACGTGTGTGGCTGGTGGTCCTTGGGATATTTGGTGAGGGAGTCAATTTCCTGGAAGACCTACAAGCAATCGTCGGAGGAAAACATGAGTAATTCTTTGGAGCGTATTCAAATTATAGGATTGCACGGGATAAAGAACCTAGATGTCAAGGTGACCGATAATACGCTAATTCTCGTAGGCGAAAACGGATCTGGAAAGACAACATTTCTTAGAATACTATTTTACTTCCTATCAGGTAGTTGGTTTTCACTTGTACAGTTTCGATTCGATCGAATTGTAATCACGATTAATGGGATCGATCATGCGGTAACTCATGAAGAACTTGTTAAGAATTTTAAAAGTTCAGACCGTAGCATACTTATGCATTTTCCGCCCGCTTTTCGGCATAAGGTAAAGGACCTAATTATAGCAGGCCAATGGGAAAAAGCTCGCTTAATGATGCGAGAATATGGAATGCCCGAGGAATATATTCATAGATTTGAGATGGTTGAAGACATCCCCGAAGGAACAATGGGTTCGTCTATGAAGGATATTAGAAAGGTGCGAAATGCTATCTCATCTCAAATTCTTTATCTTCCAACATATCGTCGCATCGAGCGAGAACTGCGGAGCATTTTCGAAGGTTTCGATCCCGACGACCTCCGTAATCGACAGAAAGGTCGAATTCGCGAAACTGACGAAGGGTTTATCGAGTTAGTTGAGTTTGGAATGAAAGATGTCCAGAATGCGATAGATAGAGAGTTGGGCAGACTTAAGGAGTTTGCTCGCAAGAATCTGAATAGCCTCACACTGCATTACCTTGGTGATGTTGTTAATCGAGAGTACGAAACGGTTGGCATGAAGGAGATTGCCGATGTCTCTGAGGACACTGTGCGCTCTGTATTGGATCGCATTGATGAGAGTATTCTTACAAAGGAGCACAAAAAACAATTGTTTGGCGTTATTGATTCAGCTCGCTCCAATGATTCACCATCCGAACATAGTAAAATTATCTATCATTATTTCCTTAAAATGCTCAGATTTCAAGAGTCGTTGCGAGAAGAAGAGAAACGAATTTCGGACTTCTGCGCATTGTGTTCTGAATATATCATAGACAAGCGCCTTGTGTATGATAGTTCTACCTTTAGTTTCGCTATAGTCCCGAGAACCGATAAGATGCCAAAAGAGCTAATTGAACTCAGTGAATTGTCATCTGGTGAAAAGCAGATTGTATCTCTCTTCAGCCATGTGTATCTATCAGGATTGAAAAGTTACTTTGTGCTGATAGACGAACCAGAGTTATCGCTCTCGGTTCCATGGCAGCGTCGCTTTCTAAATGATATACACAAAGGTGGATTTTGCGTGGGCTTGATCGCCGCAACTCACTCACCCTTCATCTACGACAATGATCTGCACCAATATGCCCATTCTCTGGGTGAATTTGTCAGCGTTTGATTCTGGGAGCTATGGATATGGACATGTTAGAAACACATGCATCTGCGCTGGAGAGTAGTAATGTCGCTTACCATGAGTTCCTTCTTTGCTATAGGACAAGAGAGCAAATCGTTTACGGATTCGTAGAAGGAAAAGGAGATCCGTCATTCTACCGCGGGCTTATTGAGAGCAACCTGCCAGAAGGATGGGATGTAAAGTTGATCATATCTGGCAACAAAAATAAAGTTCTGAGGGCTTTCGACGAAATGGATTGGCTACGCTTCCCAAAGAAACGTATTTGTTTCTTTGTTGACCGCGACCTTTCTGATTTTATAGAGGGAGAAAGCCGTTCTAGTGAAAATCTCTACATAACTGATAATTACTCGATCGAAAATGAGGCTGCGAACTTTGGGACAATGAAACGCATTCTTGAGGAAGTCCTTGGTGTGATTGATCTCAGTCCTGCTGAAATGGATTCAATAAAGGATTTATTCGAATGTAATCTTAAGTTGTTTGGTGAAGCGATGTCTCCGGTAATGGCCCAAATACTTTTATGGAGGCGAGCTGGTGCAAACATTAGCCTGAACAACATCAATCCAAAGGATCTTTTCATTTTTGAGGATGGTCATATCAGGCTGATGCCAGAATTTTGCTCAATGGACAGCCGGGTCCGGTATGCGGCAGTGAAGGTGGACGCCCAACGAGCGGCGAATGAAGATCTCGCAGTTGCTGAAGCTGAGTTTAGAAAAAAAGAAGGACTTAAAAAATATATTCGTGGAAAATACGTTTTGTGGTTCGTAATTCATTGTGCAAAAGCAATTCACAAGGCAATTCCGAATCTTTGCAGGAAGTACCAAGTAGCGCCAAAGATCCGTATCGAACTTGGCATTGGAAATGCCTTTGTGGTAGTAGCACTGTTTGTGAGATGCCCTGCTTCCTTAAAATCTTTCATTAAATCCAATTATGGTGCATACATTGAATGCGCATTTTCCACCGCATAATTTTTGTTATGGAGATAGACGAATAGGACAAGATCGATCTGATAATGAGAGCAATGAGGTTAATCTTGTGTATCATTCGCTATCATAGGTTGCTGAAGCCGGAGAGATCTTCCGACCAGTGACATATGCTGAAGTGGGTTTGACGAATGATAATGATCAGGCCCGTGTCCATGAAGCCGTTATGAAAGATATACTTGGAGATGATATAATTGAACCCTGTAATTGGACCAAGCTGATAGATGCTATTTTTGTGAATATTGACCCCTAAACCAATCAGCCTTCGGATATCTTGATATCCTCTCCCCACCAACCCCAGATCCCAATGCCCGTACTGTCCATAGTCGCCTGCCGCATGCTGGAGGACGAGCTAGTCCACCTGCTCTCCGCCGATCGGGAGGTCCGGGAGCTTCTCCTCGTGGACGGGAAGGAGGCTCTGAGCCTCTCCGCAAAGCTGAGGGCACAAAACCGCCCTCACCTCCTGCTATGCCTGGACAGCATTGCCCCGCACCTCCAAGAGAGGCAGAGCAGGCCGGGCGGCATCTTTTCTCACAGCTTTCACCCCAAAGCGGCTAAGCTTGTGGTGGTGGTAAGCCCGCTTCGTCTGGGGCTGCACTCCGACCTGGATCTGCTCAAGGCCGCCGTATATGATAATATTCGCCGCCTAGCTGCATTCTCGGATGGGATACTGATCTTCTACGGCAAATGCGGCAACGCTCTGGCCGATCTGGAGCACGACCTATCCGATCTGGCCTGCCCGATCTACTTCCTGACCGAGGAGAGCGGAGTGAGGATCGATGACTGCATTGCTCTTGCTCTGGGCGGAAACAAAAAATATGATCGGGCTCTGGCCGAGCACCAGGACGTGGCGCTCTTCATGACTCCCATGTGGGCTTCCCACTGGAGGGCGATGGGCCAGGAGGACGCAGCATTGGGCAAAGGCCGGGATATGAGGTCGATGCTGAAGGGAACCGGATTGACAAAGGTGGCCAGGATAGACACGGGCCTGTGCTTTGAGCCGGGGTTCATCGAGAAGGTGGACGGTTTTGCCCGAGAGTTTGGCCTAGAGAGAATCGAGCTGCCGGGAGGAACAGCTGTGGCGAGAGGCTGCTACGAGAGAGCAAAGAGCAGTCTGGCGGCCCGGCACGGGAGCGCCTGCCCTGGCGCACGGATCAGCGGCTTCAACTCCAAGGGGTGCCTGTCGGCGATGCTGGCCATTTGCCGCATGACACGAAAGAAGTTCCTGGGAGAATGAAGGCTCGAAACATGGGGCCGGGATTGGGGCGGAAAGGACAGCTAGCACAAGTTGCTTGCTATGTGACCACTCCCACGAATAAATTCGCAGGCATCTACGATCTTTCAACCGAGGGAATGGATCCCATTCCCAATTATTTTGAGTGGTTTTGTGCGCGCTGCTTGAGTCTTTTCAACTGCTGACAGCAAACCAGACGAGTCAATATAGATCTGGGAATATATAGAGCTATGCCGTGGAGCGAAAGTAATCAAGGCGGGGCACGATTCATCCCGCCTCTGAAGAGGCAGGGATTCTCTGCCCCTGCACCCCGTCATTCCTAA
>JANYKI010000034.1 GCA_025361645.1 Methanothrix sp. | reverse complement strand
AAAAAGAATGGAGACGCGAGTTTTTTCGTGTCTGACATTGGTCTTGGCGACTCAGCCAATTCCGACTGGTTATCGGAAATAACATGATTGAGTTTTAAACTTCCTAGAAGGATATGAATTCTGGTTGATCCTGCCAGAGGTTACTGCTATCGAGGTTCGACTAAGCCATGCGAGTCGAATGTAGCAATACATGGCGTACTGCTCAGTAACACGTGGATAACCTACCCTTGAGATGGGAATAAACCCGGGAAACTGGGTATAATACCCGATAGATCTCGACTGCTGGAATGCATCGAGATCCAAAGCTCCGGCGCTCAAGGATGGATCTGCGGCCTATCAGGTAGTAGTGGGTGTAGCGTACCTACTAGCCTACGACGGGTACGGGTTGTGAGAGCAAGAGCCCGGAGATGGATTCTGAGACACGAATCCAGGCCCTACGGGGTGCAGCAGGCGCGAAAACTTTACAATGCTGGAAACAGCGATAAGGGGACCTCGAGTGCCAGGTTACAAATCTGGCTGTCGTGATGCCTAAAAAGCATTGCATAGCAAGGGCCGGGCAAGACCGGTGCCAGCCGCCGCGGTAACACCGGCGGCTCGAGTGGTAACCGTTATTATTGGGTCTAAAGGGTCTGTAGCCGGCCGGATAAGTCTCTTGGGAAATCTGGCAGCTTAACTGTCAGGCTTTCAGGAGATACTGTCTGGCTCGAGGCCGGGAGAGGTGAGAGGTACTTCAGGGGTAGGGGTGAAATCTTGTAATCCTTGAAGGACCACCAGTGGCGAAGGCGTCTCACCAGAACGGACCTGACGGCAAGGGACGAAAGCTAGGGGCACGAACCGGATTAGATACCCGGGTAGTCCTAGCCGTAAACGATACTCGCTAGGTGTCGGCAACGGTGCGACCGTTGTCGGTGCCGTAGGGAAGCCGTGAAGCGAGCCACCTGGGAAGTACGGCCGCAAGGCTGAAACTTAAAGGAATTGGCGGGGGAGCACCACAACGGGTGGAGCTTGCGGTTTAATTGGATTCAACGCCGGAAATCTTACCGGGACCGACAGCAATATGAAGGCCAGGCTGAAGACTTTGCCGGATTAGCTGAGAGGTGGTGCATGGCCGTCGTCAGTTCGTACTGTGAAGCATCCTGTTAAGTCAGGCAACGAGCGAGACCCACGCCCACAGTTGCCAGCGTACTCTCCGGAGTGACGGGTACACTGTGGGGACCGCCGCTGCTAAAGCGGAGGAAGGAATGGGCAACGGTAGGTCAGTATGCCCCGAATATCCCGGGCTACACGCGAGCTACAATGGTTGGTACAATGGGTATCTACCCCGAAAGGGGATGGAAATCTCCTAAAGCCAATCTTAGTTCGGATTGAGGGCTGCAACTCGCCCTCATGAAGCTGGAATCCGTAGTAATCGCGTTTCAACAGAACGCGGTGAATACGTCCCTGCTCCTTGCACACACCGCCCGTCAAACCACCCGAGTAGGGTCTGAATGAGAGCGCTTCCTTCGGAGGCGTTCGAATTTGGGCTTTGCAAGGGGGGTTAAGTCGTAACAAGGTAGCCGTAGGGGAATCTGCGGCTGGATCACCTCCTAAAGTTATAGGGTATGCGAAACGGCATACCCACCCCGTAACCAGTTGGAAGCTGAAAATGTCGACCGAGACCAAACAGAGAATAGCCAGCTATTTATGATTATTAGCTGGGCGTAGAACCCGGGCTTGTAGCTCAGCTGGTAGAGCGCCGCCTTTGCAAGGCGGAGGCCCTGGGTTCGAATCCCAGCAAGTCCAATTCCAATGCACACATTGAGGCAGACTCGATGTGGAAGGGCGAAGGTCCGTTCTTGACGGGGCGGTCCGATGATGCCGTGCACAAGCTTTGCGACCAGACGCTCACTGAGTTTAGTGGGGCATAAGCTGCTTATGCCAGCCAGGGGATGGCTCGGCTCAAGTGCTGACGAAGGACGTGCCAAGCTGCGATAAGCCTCGGCGAGGCGCATGGAGCCATTGAACCGAGGATGTCCAAATGGGAAATCCTAGTCTTCGGACTGATCCGTAAGGATCGGGAACGTCCCGGATTGAAACATCTTAGTAGGGACAGGAAGAGAAATCAAACGAGATTCCGTTATTAACGGCGAGTGAAAGCGGAACAGCCTAAACCGAATCCCGCAAGGGAGATGTGGTGTTATAAGCCGGTCCAAACGTCTTGATAGAGAAGTCGAAGTGGCCTGGAATGGCCTGCCATAGAGTGTGAGAGCCACGTAGTCGTAATTTGTCAAGACCGGGGCCGTGTCTTGAGTACCGTGCGTCGGAAATCGCGCGGGAAATTGGGGGTCACCAACCTCCAAGGCTAAATACATCTTGAGACCGATAGCGCAGTAGTAGTGTGAACGAAAGCTGAAAAGTACCCCAAATAGGGAGGTGCAAAGAGCCTGAAATTGGCTGGCGATAGTGCGTTAGGGCGCGCAAGGATCTTCTCCTTGAAGGAAACGGCTGCAAGGCCGCAGTACGAAAGGAGTTGCCGGCGTTCTAACATGCGTTTTGAAGAACGAACCAGGGAGTGCATATTGGCGGCGAGGCTAATTCTTTTACAGAGGAAGCCGTAGCGAAAGCGACAAGCGCGCATGAAAAGAGGCGCGACGTATACAAGTGCGTGCAGTCGCCCGTATGCGACCCGAAGCCGGGCGATCTAGGCGTTGGTAGGTCGAAGCGTGGCGAAAGCTGCGTGGAGGATCGTTAGAGATGTTGATATGCAAATCGCTCTCGTGACCTGCGTCTAGGGGTGAAAGTCCAATCGAGGTCGGAAATAGCTGGTTCCTCCCGAAACATATCGCAGTATGACCTGGTCTGAGATAGTCGGCGGAGTAGAGCACTGATTGGGGAAGCCGGACCCGAAAGGGTCTGTTCTCTTGTCAAACTCCAAAACCGCCGTCGTCGAAGAAGACCGGCAGTCCGGGCTGGGGGGTAAGCTTCTAGTCCGTGAGGGAGACAACCCTGACCGTGGTTAAGGTCCCCAAGTATCGGCCAAGTGTCAACACTTAAGGGTGTCCTGGGTCATAAACAACTGGGAGGTTAGCTTAGAAGCAGCTATCCTTTAAAGAGTGCGTAACAGCTCACCAGTCGAGATCCAGGGCCCCGAAAATGGACGGGGCTAAGCCGATTACCGATACCACGGAGCACCGCAAGGTGATCTAGTAGGGAGGCGCTCTGCGTGGGCAGAAGCATCTCTGTGAAGAGGTGTGGACCGCGTAGAGACGAAAATCCTGGTAGCAGTAGCAGCAAAGTCGGGTGAGAATCCCGATCGCCGTATGGGCCAGGGTTCCTCGGCAATGTTCGTCAGCCGAGGGTCAGTCGGTCCTAAGACGTACCTTAATCGGAGTACGCCAAATGGGAAACAGGTTAATATTCCTGTACCTTTCAACGATAAAACTGACGCTTCCGGATATGTCAAGCGTTCGCGCCAGGGCGTTCAAGCGCAGAAGTCTGCGGAGAGCCGTAATGGCGAGAAACAGACGAAAACGTGATGACGTAAGTTGGCAAATTCCAGGAGTCCGTGAAAAGGGAGTTGAAAGTCCGTACCGAGAACCAACACAGGTGCCCCAAGCTGAGAAGGCTAAGGCGTGTCGGCATATGCTAGCTAAGGGAATTCGGCAAAATAGCCACGTAACTTCGGGATAAGTGGTGCCTGCTTTGCAAGAAGCAGGTCGCAGCGACGAGGGGACTCTAACTGTCTAATAACAACATAGGTGATTGCGAATCCGTAAGGACTAGTACAATCACTGAATCCTGCCCAGTGCAGGTACCTGAAAACCCGGTTCAACGGGAAGAAGGGCCTGTCAACGGCGGGGGTAACTATGACCCTCTTAAGGTAGCGTAGTACCTTGCCGCTTAATTGGCGGCTTGCATGAATGGATCAATGAGAGTCCCACTGTCCCTAGCTGGTACCCGGTGAACCTTACATTCCAGTGCAGAGTCTGGAGACCCCTAATGGGAAGTGAAGACCCCGTGGAGCTTTACTGCAGCCTGCCGTTGGGTTGTGGTTCTGATTGTAGAGCATAGGTAGGAGACGTCGAAACTCGGGCGCCAGTTCGAGTGGAGTCGCCCTTGGAATACTACCCTTTCGGAGCTACCGCCCTAACTCTGAGAAGAGGACCTCGGTAGGTGGGCAGTTTGGGTGGGGCGCCACGCCCTTGAAAAGATATCAAGGGCGCCCTAAGGTTGACTCAGTTGGGTCGGAAACCCAACGAAGAGTGTAAAGGCATAAGTCAGCCTGATGTTACCTTGCATAGCAAGAGGTGATAAGACGAAAGTCAGGCTTAGCGAACCTCTCAGCTCTCTTGGTGAGAGCGTTAGATGACAGAAAAGCTACCCCGGGGATAACAGAGTCGTCACCGGCAAGAGCACATATCGACCCGGTGGCTTGCTACCTCGATGTCGGTTCTTTCCATCCTGGCCGTGCAGCAGCGGCCAAGGGTGAGGTTGTTCGCCTATTAAAGGAGATCGTGAGCTGGGTTTAGACCGTCGTGAGACAGGTCGGTTACTATCTGTTAGGGGTGTATTGCGGTCTGAGGGGAAGTTAGCTTTAGTACGAGAGGAACAAGCTAACGACACCTCTGGTCTATCGGCTGTCTGGCAAGGCATGCCGAGCAGCTACGTGTTCGCGGATAAGGGCTGAAAGCATCTAAGCCCGAAACCGCTCCTGAAAAGAGACCGCTTAGAGTACTCGTAAAAGACGAGTTTGATAGAGCTGGTGTGTAAGCACCAAGGCAACGAGGTGTTCAGCTCGCAGCAACTAACAACTCCGCAGCGCTCCGCTAAACTCGGGCGAAATCTGGTCGCAAAGCTTTAAGGCACTATACTCCAGGGTACGCTTCTAATTGGTGAAGCATTACTCTACCGGTTCGAATCCGGACCATGGATTCGAGCATGGCGGCCATAGCGACAGGGAAACTCCTGAACCCATTCCGAACTCAGAAGATAAGCCTGTCCACGTTCTGCACTGTACTCAGATGCGCGAGCTCTCGGGAACTGCAGATCGCTGCCATGCTCACCTAACTTTCTTTTATTTTCTGCTAACTTTGATTATAATCTCGAAAATTACTGTATTACTTCTCAACTAATACGATTATTAACCACAGAGTTCGCAGAGCGGCGCAATCTACTTATTTATCAACACTTTTAAAAAAAAGCTCACTGTTACTGCGCAATAGCCGTCTCCGTCCGTTCGTCCTCCGCGTGCTCTGCGGTTATATTCGGAATTCTTCGGCTATAATTATCAGCTAATAATATTAAAAATATTAATAATAATATCAAACTGCCATCGTCTCTAAAAGTCCAGCCCCTTTTGCCGCATGCCCGCGCTCCCCCCGCCCCCGGCCCACGGGCACAGCCGGGCCCCCACGCCCGGGCGCGCCCTGGCGGCGGCAGGCGAGGGCCTGCCGTGACCTTTGGTTATTCCTTCAAGGCCGCGATAAATTCCTTTCTTTCCAGCTTCGCCTGCTTCATAATCGAGATCAATGTGCCCTTCGCCAGCTCCGGGTGATTCGGCACGGTAACGACATGATTTCTTTCTTCATTCCAGAGGTGAATATGGCTGCCGGTCTGGCGATAGACCTTGAATCCGAACTGCTCCAGAGCTTTGATGGCCGCTCTAGCCGAGATTGCCGGAAGCCAGGGGCTTGCCTTCAACCTCGATGTCCTGGAAAGAGAGCTTTCGTCCTTTGGGTGCCAGCTCCAAAAGAACCATTTTTTTCACTTTTTAAAAGCAGCGTAAATCTGGGCAGATTATACCCAAATATTTGTATTAGAACAGGCATGAATTCATCCGGCAGACAATCTATAAATGAGGTTTCCCATGATAAATGGCTATCCACCTGGAAAAGAAGAATTACCAGCCAACCGTCTCCTCTCAGAAAAAAGCCCCTACCTCCTTCAGCACGCCTTTAACCCCGTGCACTGGTACCCCTGGGGCGAAGAAGCCTTTGCCAAAGCCCAAAAGGAGGATAAGCCCATCTTCCTCTCCGTGGGCTACTCCAGCTGCCACTGGTGCCATGTCATGGCTCACGAGTCATTTGAGGACCCGGGCGTAGCCCGACTTATGAATCAGGCCTTCATCTGCATAAAAGTGGACCGAGAAGAGCGGCCGGACATAGACCAGATGTACATGACTTTCGCGCAGTCCATGACCGGCAGAGGTGGCTGGCCTCTTACTATTATCATGACTCCGGAGAAAAAGCCCTTCTTCGCCGCCACCTACATCCCCAAGACCGGGCGCGCTGGCCAGGCAGGAATGATGGAGATCATCCCCCGGATCAAAGAGCTCTGGGTGAAAAATAGAGATGAGCTTTTGGACTCAGCCGACCAGATTTTGGATTATCTCAAGCAGACACAAAGCCAGCCGCGAGCCCAGGCCGCGGATTTTGATGCAGCATTTCTTGCCCGTGGATACGCGGCCCTGGCCTCCATTTACGACCCCCAAAACGGGGGGTTCGGCACGGCCCCCAAGTTTCCCACACCACATAACCTCTTCTTCCTGCTACGCTATTGGCATAGGACCGGAGACAAACATGCTCTGCAAATGGTCGAGGCCACACTGCAGGCCATGCGCATGGGCGGGATCTACGATCACGTGGGTTTTGGATTTCATAGATACTCCACGGATGCACAGTGGCATGTTCCCCATTTTGAAAAGATGCTCTATGACCAGGCGCTAATGGCCATAGCCTACATCGAAAGCTACCAGGCCACCGGAAAAGAGGAGTACGCCAGAACGGCACGCGAAATCCTGGATTATGTGCTGCGGGACATGACCGCCCCTCCGGGAGGCTTTTTCTCAGCGGAAGACGCAGACAGCGAGGGAGAGGAGGGCAAGTTCTATGTCTGGACGGCAGAGGAACTGCAAGAGACACTGGATAAAGAGGAGTTCAAGCTCTTCATCCGGCTCTTTGATGTGCATGAGAGCGGAAACTTCGAGAAAGGAGGAAACATCCTCCGCCAGAGGTCAAATCTTGTCGATGCCGCATCCGTCCTGAAGATGAGCGAACCGGATCTCTATGAGCGAAGGGAGTTGATAAGAGCAAAGCTCTTTCTTGCCCGGAAGAAGAGAGTTCATCCTTTAAAGGACGACAAGATCCTCACCGACTGGAATGGACTCATGATCGCGGCCCTGGCCAAAGCCGCGCAGGCCCTGCCTGAGGCAAATGGCGCAAAATATGCAGCGGCTGCAATAAAAGCGGCCGATTTTATCCTGAAAGAGATGCAGACAACGAAAGGTCGACTGCTGCATCGCTACCGGGGCGAGGCAGCTATTTTTGCCAATCTCGATGATTATGCCTTCCTGATCTGGGGCCTCCTCGATCTTTACGAGACCGTTTTTGATGTCAAGTACCTGAAGGCGGCGCTGCAATTGAACCAGACCATGATGCGGCATTTCTGGGACAGGGATCAGGGCGGATTTTTCTTTTCTGCAGATGATGCCGAGGCCCTATTGCTTCGCAAAAAGGAGTTTTATGACGGAGCGATTCCCTCGGGAAATTCCATTACATTGCTTTGCCTTCTCCGGCTCATGCACCTCTCGGGAGGGACGGAATTGGAAGAGAGAGCCTGGGATCTGGCGCGCGGCTTCGCTGCAGCAGATGGCCAGCCACTGGGCCACTCCATGCTGCTTTGCTCCCTGGACTATTTGCTCGGGCCGGCATCCGAGATCGCGCTACTGGGAAGTATGCAGGATGTCGGCATAATTGAGATGCTGCAAGCCTTACGATCTCGCTTTCTTCCGAATAAATCCGTCGTCCTGGTATGCGGAGAAGAGATTAGAGATATTGCGCCATTCACAAAAAATTTGGCCAAAGTGGAGGGAAAGATATCGGCCTACGTCTGCACTGATCATGTCTGCAGTCTTCCCGTAACAAGCCCGAAAGAGATGATGAAGCTATTCGCATAGATCCGACAATGATAAATACTACCAGCCAGGTAGTAGGCCCTGAGGAGATCCAAATTTCTGAGAATGAAATGGCATCCGATCTGGACAGGCACCGTAGTCTAAATAAATACCGTAGGGTATCCTACGCAGAAAAAACAACAAATCGGTCTATTTTCTCACACGCAGGTCATGCGGTGATTCTTTAATGAACAAACGAAGAGAGCATATTCCTAAGAAAGACATCATGTACACGTTGAAAGAAGATGACTCCCAATATATTGTAAATGAGAGTTATTTCTACAAGACCGAGCCGTACTATACCATCGTCACGAACGAAAATGAAGGCATCAAAACCACGCCCAGTAGCAGCGATGTGCTGGATGCCTATATCGTTCCCATCTGTCTGGAGAAGGCGAAGCTGGCAGGTATCCCGGTCTGCGACTGGGTAATATCCAACCAGTACGTCTCCCTTCCGGCTATAGTCTACGGCTTGAACTACTTCTCCACGCCGTCCGATCACTTCTTGATCAGCGACCTGGAAGAAGCGAAGAAGGTCATCAAGCATGTCACCAATCATGGCCGGTATCCTTTCTGCTATCAGAAGATAAGCGACACCTCATCCGTGGCGAAATGCGTATCCATCTTCGGCAAGACCATAAACTGCTGTGAGCCAGCGAAATCGCTGGCGGAGAAGATCTATGAGGTCTTCCGGCTGCCGTTAGTGGAGGTAGTACTGGTCAAGGATGAGTCGGGCTGCCGATTATCTTCCCTGGCTCCGGTAAAATATTCGCAATTATCGAAGGATGAAACGGAAATGTTACAGGACCTTCTGGATAAGAGGGTGAGACGCTTTGAGTAAACTAGGCATCTTCGTTAATCGACAGACGTTAAGCAGCTCTCTGCAGCTCACGGCCGTGGTAAAATGCCGGGACGTGGCTGAGAGCATGGGCCACACTGCCGAGTTCATATTTCCCGTGGACATAAAGAAAATACCCAGACTGGACGCGCTCTTCATTCGCGCCAACACCGATCCCATGAACATCACCTATGTGGCGGCCAGGATGGCGCAAATGTACGGCGTACCGGTGATAGACGATCCCAGCTCTATCCAGATCTGTGCCGACAAGATCAACATGTACATGCACCTCATGAAGAAGAATGTCTCCATGCCCAGGACTAAGTTTCTAAAGAAGAAGGAGCTGGATGAGGTTTTAGCCGCACAGCTCTTCGAGGAGCTGGGCATGCCCCTGGTGCTAAAAGAGCCATCCACGTCCTTCTCAGTCCGGGTGGAGAAGGTCTCATCCGTAGACGAGCTATTGAAGATCGCCAGGAGATTCTTCAAGCTCTCCGACTGGATTGTGGTGCAGGAGTACATCGAGAGCAGGTTTGACTGGAGAGTCGGTGTCATCAACGGGCAGCTACTCTATGCCTGTCGCTACATCATCCCCTCGGAGACCTTCAAGATCCAGGCTTCCGTGAACGGCCACATCGTCTACTGCGATGTAGAGAGCGTGCCTGCCGATCAGGTTCCGCCAGAGGTTATTGAGTTGGGACGCGAGGCAGGCAATGCCATTGGCAAAGGAATGTATGGTGTGGACATCAAGGAGAGCAACGGAAAGCTCTACGTCATTGAGGTAAATGATAATCCCTCCCTGGATGGAGGCGAGGATGCCCATTATCCGGACATGTTCCAAAAGATCATCTCCTATCTGATGACAGGAGACGCATGCAGATATGCCGATGGGCTTTCCGATAAGGCCCTGGGTCAGCATGGCTTTGAGGGTGAGTATGGCCTGGGAGCTGCCACCGCATTGTCCAATCCATCTGCCCTGGCAGAAAATGAGGTCAACTCTTACAAGATTGATTTCTAGAGAGATGAGTATCTGATGGAAGATTACCTGTGTGAAGCCATAAGCCAGGCCTGCAGCGAATGTCATCTGGATGGAGGCTGCTGCTTTGAGGCGAGACCCCCTTTAAGCCGGGAGAGAATAGACATATTGCGGGAAAACGGCGTGGCAGAGGACGCTGTAGAGTTTGCCGGATATACGAGGCTACGCCTGAAGCAGGATGGGTTTTGCATTCTCTTTCAGAATGGAAAATGCAGCATTCACTCCATCAAGCCTGAGACCTGCATAGCCGGACCCTTTACCTTTGATATCAAGGACAACGTCCTGCAGATCTTCCTTAAGAGAGAAAGCATCTGCCCCATGGTCCGATTTCTCAAGGCCAATCGAAAAGCCTATGACGGACTATTCGAGACCTCTGTGGAGAATATCATGCATCTGGTAAACAGCATTCCCGCTTCAGAGATGGCGGAGATCTTGAAGATCGAGGAGCCGGAGACGGATCTTGTGGCGGAGATCCAACTTTCCGATTGAATCATGAAAAATGCAATGCATAAGGCGCTGGCAGCCGCATCGCCCATCGGAACGGAGCACGAGTACTCCATAAATGACAAAAAATGTAGGCCTCTGGCTATTTCCGACCGGATAATCGAGAAGATCGCCGGAAAGGTGCAGAACGAAGTGGCTTTTGGGGGGATACTGGTCTCCAAGGAGCTGCAAAAGCATGCCATCGAGCTGATCCCAGCCAGGCCGGGGAATCTAGGCTTTTTGGAAAGCAATCTTTACCAGGGCCTCTCTGAGCTGTACCGGGCCACCAATCATGAGTATGGCTTTATGGGTCTGGGAATGCATCCGCTGCTGAAATTGGATGAAACGACCTACTGGGATCATGATGAACAGGAGTATTATCAGGCATACGACCGGCTGTTCAATATCAAGCAGCATGGCTGGCTGAATATTCAGGCTCTGCAGATCAACATTCCCTACGACGACTTGGAGGAGCTGGTAGCTATGTTCAACAAGATTCGCTCGCTCGTGCCTTATCTCGTCGCCGTGTCGGCCTCCTCGCCCATGGTGGAGGGAAAGCTCACCAATTATATGGACAACCGGCTGGTTTATTACCGGCAAAACCAGGCGGCCATACCTCCGATCTGCCATAACATTTTGCCGGAAAAGCTGGAGAGCGTGCACGATTATGTGCAGATCAACCGGCAGATCTACTCTGAGCTGAAAAAATGCAAAGCGGAGATTCTTTGCAAAGAGTGGGTCAATTCCAGAGGCGTGATTGTGCGCTTTACGAGAAAGTGCCTGGAGGTCAAAGCCATCGATGAGCAGGAATGCCTGCATTCGGACATGGCGTTCTCGGCTTTTTTGCTGGCGCTGCTGCGAACCGACCTCGCGCTGGAGGAGGATGAGAGCACTCTTCTGGCCATGCTGGAAGATGCCATGCGCGGCGGCGTAGCCGGGATGCGCCCGGAGCTGGAGAGGCTGCTCGCCCAGGCGGAAAAGAGCGCAAATGCTGAGGAGAAGCGATATCTGCCCCTGGTGGCGAAAAGGATCGAGCAGGGCAGCCTGGCGGAAATCATGGTGCAAAAACTTAAGGAGACGAACGGCAGGATCGAACCGATACTGGAGCAGATGCAGTGGTGCCTGAAGGAGAACCGGCCCTACTTTGCAGAGCCGGGACGATGCGGCTAGTGGATAGGGATTGAATAAGTCCAATGATAGTAAGCCATTTGTTATAACCAGCGGCTAACGACGTTTCAACCACGGAGACACAGAGCTCACAGAGAACGCACAGAGCGCTGGACTAACTGAAAAACCATATCGCTCGCCCGCCGGCACGGAGAGGACATTGGAGGAGAGAGCTTTGCTCTTGATCAGATGTATAAACATCTCTCTCACCGCCATTCTTTGCCCGGCGTCCTCCACCTGTACCAGTTGCCCGGGCAGGGCCACGAAGCTGAAGACGGAAAGATCAGGAGAATAATACACTATCTCCACAGTCACGAAGGGATTGTCCCGGAAGTACTGCACCTTTTTGCCATAATTGGTGGACAAGAAATACATGAACCGGCCATCAAACACATAAATAAATGGGACAATGTAAGGATGCGTCTCGCCTTTGAAAGCAATGCGTCAGACGTATTGCTCCTCCACCAAACGGTCGTACTCTGCCTTTCCCATGCGAGGCATCTTGAATACATCTTCGGGCATTTCAGTCTCCTCCGCCAGAGCGGTCGCCTAAAATTTGTTTGATACATGATACATGAAAAGGATTTCGAAGAGATTACTTTCGCCCCGCACGCATATCGGTTATAAATCCGATTGTCCGTTATAGCCCCAATGGTCACCCTGGAGAAGATCGCCCATCTGGCAGAGGAGTGCAAATTCGACTCAATGGGCCCGGCCAATAGTCCAGCCGTGTTGGACGTGGACGCAAAGAAGCTTCGCACTCTGGGAGAAGGCACACGGCATGACGTCTGCGCGTCTACCTTCTCGCCACGGGAAACGCCCCTGCCCGGAATTTGCCACGCCTTTACAAAGGACGGCAGATGCGTCAGCCTCTTCAAGACCCTTTACACCAACCACTGCACCCATCAGTGCAGCTACTGCACCAATGCCGCGAACTGCTGTAATAAATCCAAAGCCTTCTCCTATACCCCGGAAGAGCTGG
>JANYKI010000014.1 GCA_025361645.1 Methanothrix sp. | reverse complement strand
CTGAACTGGAGATGAGCAAGTCCTTGGTCAGGCAGTACGTCGAAATAATCGAAGGTCTGCCTGAGATGAAGGTGGGATAGAAAAGATGATATTCAAGGAAATCGCTAACATGGAGAGTGTAGGGGTCATTTGTCACTATTTTCGAATCCAATATTTATTTTTATGGAACCATATCCTCTGGTCTTGACCTCAGTGGTCTTTTGCAGATGCTCGGCATGGGTGTACATCTCCGTCAAGACTGCGCCTATCCTGTAGTTTTGCACGCAGAGTTTTTCCACCCATTTCTGATCGTAGGTACCGGTCTGGTATGAAACAGGCATGTACTCGAACTCGGCTTCTTTGGTGAAGTTGATGTAATCCATCGGGCATTCAGTGCCAGTTGGATATGCGCATAGCCTATTCCCAAATCCAATTGGAACCCAAGCGCCAATGAGTGGGCCGTTACCGTTCCCGTTTTGCTCGCCGTTTAATGCAGCTTCTGGCTGTACAAAGCCTTTAAATCTTTCAAGCTGCCTCTCGGCTTCCAGTTCAGTCCTCTCGGTGATGACGTTGCCGGAACCGGATTCCTTCTCCACCAGTTTCTGGCCGTTAAAGCCGGTTTGAGTGGAAATGATCATCTCCACGTTTTTATAGCCGACACCCTTGACGGATGCCTTTTCGTACATGTAGTTTGCAGCCCCAGCCATGCCGATCAGTGCAACAGCTAGTACCGCCAATATCAGTAGTCTCTTCGTTTTGATTCCCTCCTGGCTAAGATGGCCTCCGGATCATACTTTATCATATTTAAAATCCGGGAAGTCGGAAAGCTTGTTGGCATTGGCCAGCGGGGCAATGATCTTCTTATTGATCTGATCGCCAATGTCAGACTTACCTTTGAGGGCGACCATGTCCTTGAAGGACGCGCCCAGGGGAATAGTGATAGGTGCGTAGGGCACGCCAGCGTACTTGTCGCTGACGTATTTGATAAACAGCAGTACGAGAACATAGTCCTTGTACTGGCTGGCGTCCATGCCGCCACGCAATGCGTCGCAGGACTGCCACAGGAAGGAGTAGAGTTCGGATTTCTTGAGAGCCATGGTAAGCGACCTTTGTTTTGATTTTTTTGGAATGAAAGCGCCCGTTCAAGCATCGGGTGGAGTGGACGGCACCCCTGATAGTAGACAAATAGTTGAGCAACCGTATTTAAAGCAACCTCTTCCATGCAAAGCTGATGCTGGGGAATGCTGGAAGTAACCATCAAGCGGGCAAAAGTGCCTAAGGATTCTCAACCTACTCTTTTTTATAACTGAGTAAATCTATGAAGATAGCATGCCAGAAGACCGATTGATGATATTTATTGACGGCTCAAACCTTGATGGTGGAGCTAGTGGATTGGGTAAACAAGTTGATTGCATCAAATTGGTGAAAGTGCTATCAGAAGGTCGGAAGCTAAAGAGGGCATACTATTATGGATCAATTCATCCCAACCCAAATAATGATGAAGCAATAGCCGCGAGTGTAAACAAAAAATGGGGCTTCTATCACATGCTGGAGTATCAGGGACTCAAAACCAAGATCATTCCAAGAAGAAAAAGGACCTCTGAGTTCACATGCGAAGGCTGCAAACACGTTACCACCAGTGAAACGTTCATCGAGAAGGGCGTGGACATCGCTTTGGCGTCGGATGTTCTATCCCTGGCAACAGCAAACGCCTACGATGTAGCTATTATCGTGTCTGGGGACTTTGATTTTCACCAAGTGATAGAAGACGTTCAGAGGCAAGGCTTAATTGTGGAAGTGGCATACTTCAAAAGTCAGGGCATTAATAAGGAGATGATCCGGCGATCAGATCGTTTCATTGACCTGGAGATGATCATAAGCAAAATTGAACGTGATAAAAGGTAATTAATCCAGGCGGCATAGCGGTTATCCGCTATTTGCATGGGGATAGAATCCCCGCCGCCCGTGAGCTGTTAACATGCAATGTGGTGCCCTTATCCGATAAAAAGATTTTGGTATTCCGGCCATATTAGGTCGATGGTAACTCTTCTTCAGCACCACTTCCCATCCGTCTTCAGCCACTTGTCCATGTCCGCTGCCGCGGTCTTGCCCTCACCCATGGCGCTGATCACCGTGGCTCCGCCGCTGGTGATGTCTCCTCCTGCCCAGACCCCAACCATTGTCGTGCGGCCCCGCTCATCTATCACGAGCGTGCCCCATTTGGTGGTCTTAAGCTCTGGCGTGCTGGAGGCGATGAGGGGATTTGGCACCGTGCCCACAGCAATGACCACCGTATCCACATCGACGATATGCTCCGAGCCCTTCTTCACCCGCGGGCTGCGTCGGCCCGAGGCATCGGGCTCACCCAGCTCCATTTCAACGACCTCCATGGCCCTGACCATGCCCCGTTCGTCGCCCAAAAAGCGGGTGGGGTTGGTGAGGAAGTCAAAGATCACATCCTCTTCCATGGCGTTCTCCACCTCTTCTAAACGGGCCGGCATCTCCTCGCGAGAGCGGCGGTAGATGACATGCACCTCATCCGCCCCCAGGCGCATGGCAGAGCGGGCTGCATCCATGGCCACGTTTCCGCCGCCAACCACTGCCACCTTCTTGCCCTTTTTGATGGGCGTATCGTATTCAGGGAACTTGTAGGCCTTCATCAGGTTGACCCGGGTCAGATATTCGTTGGCAGAGTAAACGCCGCTCAGGTTCTCGCCGGGAACATTGAGAAAGCGGGGCGCGCCTGCGCCTATCCCCAGGAATACGCCGTCGTAATCCCCTTTGAGCAAGCCCTCTACCTGCACCTGTCTGCCTACAACTGAGTCCAGCTCCAGTTCTGCGCCCAGAGATTGGACGTACTCGATCTCCGCTCGGACGATGCCTTTAGGCAGGCGAAACTCGGGAATGCCGTAGACCAAGACGCCTCCGCCATCGTGCAGCGCTTCGAAGATGGTTACTTTGTGGCCGAACTTGGCCATGTCCGCGGCCACCGTCAGCCCGGCCGGGCCACAGCCCACCACGGCGACCTTCTTTCCCGTGGCCGCCGCGATCTCGCACTTGGGCCTCTCTGCCTGGCATAGCTCCCAATCGGCCACATAACGCTCCAGACGACCAATGGCCACGGGCGCTCCCTTCTTGGCCAGGACGCATTTGCACTCGCACTGCACCTCCTGAGGACAGACCCGGCCGCATATTCCGGGCAGGCTGTTCTTTCTCTTGAGGGACCGCGCCGCTTTCGGCATGTCCCCATCCCGCAGGGCACAAATGAAGCTGGGGATCTCCACGCCCACCGGACAGCCTTCAATGCACTTGGGCTTCTTGCATTGAAGACATCTGCCTGCCTCTTCAGCCGCCTGCTCTGGACTATAACCCAGGGCAACCTCCTGAAAGTTGCTTTTCCTCTTTTCGGGAGATTGCTTGGGCATCTCCACCCGGTTTAAATTAATCTTGCTGGACATCTTTTCTACACCGCGCTTCTTAGGCTAAGATCTCTTCTGGCTGATCATTCTTATGCTATTTAAAAAAGATTTTCCTTTTAGAGCAATCTTCTAATACAATTAATCCACATCATTGCCCGGCGCGGTTGGGAACATGATTGAAATTAGACTGACCATCGATGATCGAGAGGTATTGGTCCCAGAGGGAGCTACCATTCTCGATGCAGCCCGAAAAGCGGGATCTTATGTACCAGCACTCTGCGACTACCCGGACCTCAAGCCCATCGGCTCCTGCAAGCTGTGCATAGTCTCCGTAAAAGGCCTGGATTACTATCCTACCGCCTGCAATACCCCGGCAGAAGCGGGAATGGTAGTAGAGACCCGGACAGAGGAGTTGCAGGAGATGAGACGAAATACCCTGGAGATGCTCTTAGCCCTCACCAATCATCCCACCAGCTGCCTCTTTTGCGAAAGGAAAAACGAATGCAATGACCTGCGCGAGTGCATGCGCAAGTTCCCTGTGACAGTAGGCTGCAAGTACTGCCCCAAGAACGGCGAATGCGAGCTGCAGCAGGCAGTGCAGTTCGTGGGTTTGGAAAAGGTCAGATATGAGATCTCTTTTAAGAATAGACCCATTTTAAGAGAGCCCTTCTTTGACCGCAATTACAATCTCTGCATCCTGTGCGGCCGCTGCGTGCGCGCCTGCCAGGAGGTGCGCGGCGAGGGTGTCCTCACCAGCAATCCCGATTTTCACCGCATGCACTGGATAGGCCCCGAATCCCTGCAGGACTCGGACTGCAAATTTTGCGGCGCATGTGTTGATATCTGCCCCACCGGCGCCCTCTTCGCCCGCTCTGAGAAATGGCAGAGGCCGGAGAGGAGCACGGACACTGTTTGCCCCTACTGCGGTGTGGGCTGCCGGATAGAAGTGGGCGTCCTGGACAACCGGATAGTGAGGGTGAGAGGCAAGCGGGACTGTCTGCCCAACAACGGCCAGCTCTGCGTCAAGGGCCGCTTTGGTCTCGGCTTCGTGGAGAGTCCGGAGCGTTTGACTGTACCGCTCATCAGGAAAAACGGCAAACTGGTGCCGGCAACCTGGGAAGAAGCCCTGGATCTGGTGGCCGGGAAATTGAATAGCTACAAGGGCGATTGCTTTGCCTTCCTCTCCTCAGCCAAGTGCAGCAATGAGGAGAACTATCTGGCTCAGAAGTTTGCCCGGCTGGTTATGCAGACCAACAACGTAGATCACTGCGCAAGGCTCTGCCATGCCTCTACCGTCTCCGCCCTGGCCCTGGCTTTCGGCAGCGGAGCCATGACCAACTCCATTTCTGAGTTAGCAGACGCCGGATGCATCTTCATCATCGGTTCGAACACCAGCGAGCAACATCCCGTCATCGCCCTCAAGATCAAAGAGGCGAAAAGGAGGGGGGCCAAGATCATCGTGGCCAATCCCCGCTGGATCGACCTGTGCAAGATCGCCGACGTCTGGCTGCGCCAGACCCCGGGAACGGATGTGCCTCTTGTCCTGGAGATGTGCCGCATAATCCAGGAAGAGAAGCTAATGGATGAAGGCTTCATCTCGGAGCGGACGGAGGGCTTCCCGGAGTTCAAAGCCTCTCTTCTGAAGCTGTCCCCATCTGACGCGGCACGCATTACGGGTGTCAAGTCCGAGCTGATCCGAGATGCTGCCCGGCTCTATGCCAGGGGCAATCCTTCCTCCATAATCTATTCCATGGGCATCACTCAGCACTCTCATGGTGTGGATAACATCTTCACCCTGGCCAATCTGGCCATGATGACCGGCAACCTTGGAAAGCCCTCCTCGGGCATCAATCCCCTGCGTGGCCAGAACAATGTGCAGGGCTCTTGCGACATGGGTGCCTTGCCCAATCTCCTGCCCGCCTACCAGGCGGTGACCAATCCCGATCTTAGAAAGAAGTTCGAGCTGGCCTGGGGAGCGGCTTTGCCGGAAAAGCCCGGCCAAACGTTGGTCGAGTTGATGAATGCCGCCAAGGATGGCAAGATCCGGGCCATGTACATCATGGGAGAAAACCCGGTCGTCAGCGATCCGGACTGCAGCCACGTGGTAGAGGCCTTGAAGGCCCTGGAGTTTCTGGTGGTGCAGGACATCTTCCTCTCCGAAACGGCGGCATTGGCAGACGTGGTCCTGCCGGCAACCACCAGCCTGGAGAAGGATGGAACCTTTACCAATACGGAGCGCCGGGTGCAAAGGATCAGGAAGACGCTGGATAGCGTCGGCGAGTCCATGCCCGACTGGATGATCCTGGACGCTCTGGCAGCCCGCATGGGCTTTAAGGACCAGTTTAGCTATGATCATCCCTCCGAGATCATGTCTGAGGTAGCCAAGCTTGCTCCCAGCTACGGGGGCATAAGCTATGAGCGACTGGATGGGAACGGCTTGCAGTGGCCCTGCCCCAACTTGGAGCATCCGGGAACTCAGTTCCTGCATAAAGGCCAGTTCACGAGGGGCCTTGGCAAGTTCAATGTGGTCGATTACCGGCCTTCCATGGAGCTGCCTGATCTGGAGTATCCCTTCATTCTTACCACCGGCAGAGTTCTCTGTCAGTATCACACCGGAACCATGACGAGGAAAGTGGGCGATCTCAACCTTTTGCGGGGTGAGGAGCTGGTGGAGATGAATCCAGAAGACGCCCTCACTTTGGGTATTGTTGATGGCGAGTTGATCGAGGTCTCCTCCCGCCGGGGAAGAGTCAGAGCTAAAGCCAGAACCACGGAAAAGTCGCCTGTAGGTGTGGTCTTTATGACCTTCCATTTCTCCGAGACGCCCACCAACGTCCTTACCAATCCTGCCCTGGACCCCGTGGCCAAGATCCCGGAGCTAAAGGTCTGTGCCGTGAAGCTGAACAAGATTAGAGGTGGCTAGAGATGTACGAGATCGTAACCAAGGAGACCGTCGCTCCCAATATCATTTACATGAAGTTCAAAGCTCCCAAGATTGCCCTCACGGCGAAGCCGGGTCAGTTTGCGATCATTAGGGTGGACGAGAAAGGGGAGAGGATCCCCATGGGACTGGCCGGCTGGGACGAAAAAGAGGGCACCGTGGACATTGTCTTCTACGTTCTGGGCACCAGCACCGCCAAGCTGTCTACTATGAAAGAAGGCGAATGCGTTACCAACATCGCCGGCCCTCTGGGCGCGCCCACAGAGATTGAGAACTTCGGCAGGGTTATCTGCGCGTGCGGATGCTTTGGCGCCGGACCTACTCTGCCACTCATAAAGGCTCTCAAGGAGAAGGGCAACTACGTGGTAACTGTTGTGGAAGGACGCGGTCCGGACTTCATCTTCTGGGTGGATAAGCTCAAGGAACACAGCGACGAGGTTCATGTGGTAACAGGCTGCGGCAAGACTGCCTGGGCCAATGACTTCATCGAGCAGGAGCTGGCGTCGGGAAAGAAAATAGACAGGATCTTTGCCCACGGCTGTCCATTCATGATGAAGGTATCTTCAGACGCCTCACGAGCTGCGGGCGTGGAGACGGTGGTCAGCCTCACACCCCTCATGGTGGACGGCACAGGCATGTGCGGTGCCTGCCGGGTGGAAATAGATGGCAAGACCAAGTTCGCCTGCGTGGACGGCCCGGATTTTGCGGGCCACGCCGTCAACTGGGACGGACTGGTCTTAAGGCTGCGCCAGCTTATTCCGGAAGAGGATAAATCATTCAACATCTGGGAGAGAGACAACTGGCATAAATTGATGGACAGCAAGCCCAAGAAGAGCTTCAATCCGGCAAAAAGAAATCTTGTCGCCCAACATGAGGGCCATGAAGGTCACGGAGTGTGTGGTTCTGGGGCGGACTGATTCCGGCTGGCCTCTTCATTCCCGCTGGTATCTAAACCATCAATTCTAACTATTTTTCGTCATAGTTTTTAATGATTGTTCTTATTTTTTCATGCTATTTCATAATTTGCCGGCTGCAACCGCAAGCTTTTTACACCTCAAGTAGGCAAGCAGTGGCCACCTTACGAGCGATCCGCAAAGCGTTGGCATTGACCGCTGGTGCCATGGAAAAACAATTAGGACATTCATGGCCAATCTGTTAGTCGCCCGTCGTGGGGGGAGAATAATGGCATTCAAAGTTCCCGCTGATATCGCCAAGGCAGCCATCGCTGCCGGATGCACGAAATGCAACATAACATGGCAAAAGCTCCTGATCTTGGGTTTTTTAGCCGGAGCCTACATCGCCTTTGGAGCCCTTTTGAGCGAGATTGTGGCAGGTGGCCTCTCCAACGGCACCATCACCGATCCGGACGGCGGAATCTGGAAGATCGCCTTACCTGTGGGCCTGATTAAGTTCGCCGCCGGAGCAGTGTTTCCTGTAGGCCTGATGTTGGTCGTAATCGCGGGCTCGGAGCTGTTCACGGGAAACTGCATGTTTGCGCCCATCAGCCTGCTCAATGGCGAGGCCACCGTCAAGGGATTGATTAAAAATTGGTCGCTGGTTTATGTGGGCAATTTTCTGGGATCTATCTTCGTGGCCTTCGTCCTGGCATATCTTTGCGGATTTTTCGATAATATGCCCTGGGCGGGATGGGCGGCAACTGTAGCCAACACCAAGTGCGGCCTGGACTTCGAAACTGCCTTCCTTCGCGGCGTGGGCTGCAACTGGCTGGTCTGCCTGGCCGTCTGGCTGGCCATAAGCTCAGAAGATGTGATCAGCAAGATATTTGCCTGTTGGTTTCCCATCATGGCATTCGTCGCCATCGGCTTTGAGCACAGCGTGGCTAATATGTTCTTCATTCCCCTGGGCATCTTTGCCGCCAACAATCCGGCCATTGCTGCCAAGCTGGCCACGGCCAATGTGGCCACGGCAAACCTGGCCGGAAGCAATGGATGGTACAACTTCTTTGTGACAAACCTCATCCCCGTCACCCTCGGCAACATCGTGGGAGCTGCCCTCTTCGTGGCGGCACTCTACTGGTATGTCTACCTCAGAGGACCGCTGTGTGTGCTCAAACCCGAGAAAACAGCCAAGAAGTAAGTCTCCTCCATGGATCGGAAGTGAGGGGCCTGGCTCCTTACTCCTTATCATATAATTTACGTTTTCCTGAGAAGCTTAGCTACATCTTCCATGGAATTTTTCTCTCGCAAAGCCGCAAGCTTGGGTGGCGATTCCTGGAATCGTTCCAGTGCATTGAAGAATCTGTCCAGCACATCTCCGCTGTATGTGGGTACGAGGAAGATGTGGGTATGTGGTATTCTCCTGCCCCGGGCGTACATGCAGACAAAGTCAGGATTCAAGGCCTTCATCATCTTTTCAGCCACGATCTTTGCCACCCGAAAGAGGCTGGCATTCTCCTCCTCGGAGAGCTCATGCCACCAGGGCACGTGCCTCTTGGGAATGACCAGGCAGTGCCCTTTTGAGAAGGGGTTGATATCGAGTATGGCTAAAGAGAGTTCGTCCTCATAAATCTTGCAGCAAGATGCTTTCTCTTCGATAATATCGCAGAAGATACAGCCGTTCTTCGTTCCTTCGACCATAATGCCCATCCTTAGGACTAATTAAGCTATCATTAATGATTAATCCTTTTCCATGCGGGATCATAATTTCAGGGCGATGAGGTACTCTAAGGTGATGGCCGCAGGAAGATAGATGCGAAAAAGCTATGGAGGAATTTTTCGCAGGAAAGCTTCAATATTTATGATTGAGCATGTTCCAACGCATGCAGACAAAGATTAAAGGAATGGAAGTGAAACAGATTTGAATGAGACATTTTCCTACAACCAAAAGGCCTCGCTAAACCAAGAAGAAGTTGGCATTGAATACCGAAACGGCATCTTTGTGCACGATATCAGCTATGCTGGCGTAAAAGGTGGACGAATCAGAGCTTATCTGGTTGCACCTCCCGGAAAAGGCCCATTTGCGGGCGTTATCTTCGTGCATCCTGGCCCAGGAAACAGATCTTCCTTTTTGGATGAAGCGATAACTCTGGCGAAGGCTAAAGCGACCTGCCTACTCATTGATGCACCCTGGGCAGATGGTGCTTTGTTTGGCAAAAGAGCCAGCGGACGGCCGGAAGATGTGCGTGACTGGTTCATCGAGATTGCCATTGATCTACGCCGCGCCGTTGATCTGATCTCTTCGCTGCCAAGCGTGGATATTAACAGGATAGCATTCGTCGGCCACAGTTTCGGCGCTCTTTTTGGTGGGATTATGTCTGGTGTGGACAAGAGGATAAAAGCCAGCGTGCTGATGGCGGGCGTAGGAAGCTTCACGGATGTGGCCCTTCTCAACATGCCCACCCTTGTCGGAGACGAGCTGGAAAAATATAAAAAGATCATGGAACCGATCGACCCCCTGCGCTACATAAAAAATGCCGCACCTTGTGTCCTGTTCTTCCAATTCGGTAGTAAGGATGTCTTTTTTCCCAGGCAGAAATTCCTGGAATATTATGAAGCGGGTAGCAATCCTAAATCCATTCAATGGTATAATGCAGACCATTATAGTCTCAATGAAGAAGGAAGGTCTTCTCGAATAGAATGGATTCAGGGCTTTTTGCTCTGATCGAGGGCCAATTTTTGATGTATTGCGGCCCAGTTGTTCTCGCATATGATCCACCAGCCCAGGGTATCTTTAGCCAGAAGGCGCGCTGCCGGGCAGAAGGCATCAACGGCCAGGTTGTAGGGCATCTCTTGCAGGGGCGGATGAAGTGGGTATTTGGTGCAGGTAAGGGGCCGGATCTCATAGATGGAGCAGCCTAAGTCTGGGTCATAAAACGGACAGGGTTGCTTCAGCACCCAGGCTTGCAGGGCCTTTTCGTACCGGCAGAGGGCTTTTAGTCTCTTCTTTCCCACGCGCCCCACAATCCTTTCAAAATCCTCTTTATCGAGGTATAGGCCCGCCCCTGGTGTATAGCAGCATTTGCCGCATTGCCTGCATTGGAAACGCTCCCAAAAGAGCCCCACTCCCGCGTCTGAGCCTTCGCGCTCGTCACGGGCGGGCAGGGGCAGGGAGATGTCGAAGGGGACCTTTTCTCCCTGGTCGATCTTGACAATCTGCTCCTCCTTTTTTAAAACGGACCAGTGAGGCCGAAGGCGCAGAAGCTCAACATGTCTGCCCTGCCGCTTGTCTTCGACGCAAGAGGAATTGCAAAGCTGGTGGCAGAGACGGCGCACCTGGGCGATTTTGTCACTACTACTCATATTCCCCTGCAAATCTGCTTCAATAATAACTCTGGCTCTTTAAGCCTGTTCACTTTTCCGATCACTTTCGCCCCGCGCGGCTCCACCTTATTATCCTCTACTATCCTTTGTTGTTTGAGTAATAATTCCGCGTTAGGTGATATAGATGTCTAAGAACCCAGAATTTGCAAAATACGGCTCCGACATTGCCCGCCATCAAGATGCCATTCGATCTGCTAATGAGGATCTGATCAAGCTCTCCCAGAGGTTTGGGCGCATGATGCCCAAGCTCTCCAAGCTGGACTCCGCGGCTATTCTCTCCTGGTTTGGCCTTTACAATAAGGTCAAGGATAAAGCTAAAAAGGCAGATGATGAACTGGCTGACCTTACCAATAACGAGCAAGCTGCCGCAAATCCCGTTCTGCAACTGCAGATTAGTTACTACTACACCCAAAGGCAGCGGCTTTACTTTAAGGTGGAGGTCATGGATGACATCATCAGCGGCATGATGGAGGACCTCTTGGAGAACGGCAGCTTCGAGGAGGCGCAAAAGCAGGAGATGCGCACCGCACTCGATGCAACTATGGAAAAGAGTATGCAGCAATCCATGGCGGCACCAGTTCCGGCCTGAACGAACCCGGATATTAAAGATGAAGGGCAATACGATAAAGTGGAAAGCCTAAATCAAGTGCATCCGTAAATTTTCTCTTTTTCAGGAGTGGTCGCATCGCCGGCATCATTGTAGCTCTGGGGCGAGATCATATTGCAGTAGCCCACCCACCAGTCCATTACCCGGATTTGCGATGGCTTTCCCAAAAAGCAGCCCGTGAAGCGGAAGTATCCCGGCACGCCCCCCAAATTTATGCCGTCGCCATTGCCCGTGGTGTCCACGATGTGGTACTTTGTGTCGCCGGGCAGAAGCACCAGATTGTAGGCATGGCCGGGATGATTTCCCACCAGGGGCAGATCATAGCCCGTGCTTCCGGTGCTGAAGACCTCGCTGCTGTTATAGCCAGCCTTTCGCAGCATTGTGGTCAGCGCCGCCGCATAATCGATGCATACGCCCGTCTGTAGAATGTTGACTGTGGCGTGGGTGGGAAACATGCCCATCACGGCACTGTTCTCGCTCATGTTCGTGTCTGAGTGCCAGGCTGAGACGCCCCACTCCTCGGGCCGGCAGGAGAGGTTGGCAACGTTTCTGTTGAAGCCTTCCTTAAAGGTGCAGGTCCCGGCCAGGCTCGAACTGCACATGCGAGTGCACTCCGGATAGCCGGAGCAGCAGGCCTTGAAGAGCGCATAGCCCTGCATATAGCGGGCCTCTGGTCCGAAGGAGTTGATGATGTACAGGCCCAGGCACTTTTTTCGGTCCCCTGTCGAGTTTTTGCAGGCATTGATGGCCTCTTCCACAATCCAGTCCAGGTCGGGATGGCAGACCTCCATCTGCTGGCACTGCTCCGGTGCATTAGGCCAGATGTCTTGACAGGGGGTGTCCAGTGGATAGTACTTCGGCCTGGGATTGACTTTGCCGCAAATCCAGGGCTTTGCGATGCCGATTTCCACGAAAGTAGAGGCTAAGCTGCTGGCGTTGGTGATAGTAAGGGTGATATTATGCCATCCCAAGCTTAGGTTCTTCATCTGGAAAGATTCGTTCCTGCCGATGATGCCATCCAGGCTTGACCGCCACAGGTAGCGCAAAGGCTTTTGGCCGCAAGGCGCAGCCGAAAATAGCACAGCCTCCCCGCGCGGGAAGGTGCGCACATCCCCGGGAGAGAGAATTTTTGCCCTGAGATTATCATCCAGCTTGTCATCTGGATTCTCGTCCTCGCGGCTTCTATTCAGAGAAAACGAATCTTGCTGATTACAACCGCAGTCCTTCAGCTCTGCCTGTCCTGGCGTGCCGTTTAAATTCGGCTCAAATTTGGCAGCCGTGCTGACCTGTCCGGGACCGGCCTGATTGGGAAGGTAAGCAAGAGCGCCTATGGCCATGGCAATTAATGCCAGACTCCCCAGTGCATACACAAAGTAGCCCCACTTCCGTCCGCCTTTCCCGGAGAGCAGAGGTAAGCGACTGAAATCGCCTGAAAAGGAGAGAGCCAGACCGCTGAAAAGAAAGAGAGGGCCGGATATTGACCAGGTCTTCCAGCCGTAGGGAAGCAAAGTTATGGCCGCCTGGGTGAGGGGAAAACCGAATAGACCGGCAAAGAGGAGAAGATTGCGGGCCGCATCCCTCTGGCGGCGCACAGCCATCCCGGCAACAGCTACTATTATTATAATAATAGCACAGGCCGTCCACTCTCGGAAAAGCGCCAAAGCCGTAAAGATGGAGAGGGAGAACAGGCCGCCTAAAAGGAGCAGCACACGCGTCGCTTTGCGGCTGGGCCAGGCCAGGGCGGCGGCCAAAATGCCGCAAAGCCCCAGCAGGATGATGAGAAAGGCACCCGCCGCTTGGGAGAAGGCATAGTCCAGCTCTCCCGGCCGGCCCAATGAGGGCAATGCGAAGAGAAGAAAGATGCAACCGATAGCCACGGCAACTATGCCTGCGATAAATCCCGGCAGCACCAGGATCTTCCTAGTCCCATTCTTCTCTTTGGCAGTAAGCATGCAGTATTCCTGTTGCGACCAGGGAAGTTAAAATTATGAGCGGAAAAACCTTATGCAGATCTAATCTCCTCCGCCACCGCCATCGCCTCCTCCGTCTCCCCCATTTCCGCCCAAGCCGCCGTCAAGAGAGGATCCTATGGAGTCGAAGCTGTCGAGGACATCGAATTCCGGAAGACTGAAATCTATGAAGTCGAGATCAAAGTCCTGCCCTAATTCAAGATCTTCGAACAGGTGGTGACGCCAGGTATAGTCGTACCAGTAATAGTCATAGTACGAATTTGCATTTGCCTGCACATGCTCAAGCTCTTTGCCCAATTTTTTAATGACCTCCAGGCGTTCGGGGGAAAGCAACAGAATATTAGCTCCACATACCAAAATGTAGGCTTTGGCCCGGGCTGGATCTTCCGCGGCCCATTGCTTCATATTCTTGGCCTGATATAACAGGTATTCAATTCTGTCATGAGCGTCAAGACCTTTCACGGTCAGTACATACTTGGATGAGTAACGACCATCTTCGATGCGTAAGTAGCCTTTTTTCGTTAAGGGATCACGCAAGAATAGATCGCAAAAACGCTGAGATGTCTTCAAAGTCGCATGAAGATCTCGGGCGACATCGCCCACTTTTTTTGGATATGATGATATATGATCCAGAATAATGCGTTCATGGATTTTGAAATCAATCTTTGAGAAAGACTCTCCACGAGAGACTTTGATCTCCTTTCGCGTCCAAAAGAAGGACTTCTCTTTTGTCGTCTCTGCTTTTATGGCCTTCTTCAAAAGCAGATCGGCAAAAGTAACCTTTATATGGTCGCTTGAACTCGTACTGTATGGGTCCTTGAGATAAAGGGATTCTCCAGGAGTTAGATTAAGCGATCGATGATCCGGCATGCAAATCACAACTTTAATCAGGCCAATTCACTTAAGGTGCTTCTCTCATTAATATGTTTCTAGTTAATAGATAAATATGACACTCGCCGGTGGGGAGAAAAGCATGCGGTACGACATGAGTCAGGGCTACGTCGCATATATCACTACCTGCACGCCATTCTTTATGCTCTAAAGCAAGGTTGAGACCGTACCTTCGATTCTTACGTGGCCATTCCACTGGCCCAGTTTGCCATGCGGCATAGCTCGCAGGAGCGCATCTGGATCGTGGAAAAAGAGGGCAGAATCGTGGGCTGCGTTGCCATTGTAAAATTCTCGGAGCCCGAGGCTCAACTTCGCTGGTTGCTCCTCCACCCGGCTCTGCGAAGCCAGGGATGGGGGAGAAAGCTGGTGCAAGAGGCTCTGGCTTTCAGCCGAGATGCTGGATACTCATCTGTGTTTCTCTGGACGGTCAGCGCGCTGCCGGCGGCTGCCGGCCTCTATCGATCGGTGGGCTTCAGGGAGACGGAAAATGTGACTCATGAGCTGTGGAGCAGACGGGTGACGGAGGTCAAGTACGAGATGGAGCTGAAATAGGGCAGAGACATACTGAATATGAATTCTTTTGCTACATTCCTGGCATTTTCCGCCAGCGCCCGCGTCCTGTTGCCCGCACTCGCGCCAAGATGCTATTCCGTAGGTTTAGGTCTTGGAGCCATCCCGACTTGCTTGGCCAACTCTCTTTTCCACACGGTGAGGGCCTCGGCTTCTGCCAGGGCCGCACCCACCTCTCCTTGCAGCTTCCGGGTCTCATGATGGGCATCGAGCGAATCCGGCATATTTAGAGGGATTCTGAGAGACCTAAACACATACCAAATTTTCATCTGCAACATGTGAGCCCCGTCCTGAGGCTATCATGGGTGCAATCCATTCAATCGCTTCGTTACTCTTGCTTTGGTTAAACATGTCAGCGTCTGACGATAGCTTTAAGGCCTAAAAATAGCTTGATAGGCCATAGTCTTATGCAGATATGCAGCAATGAGGGAGTATAATCCTTCAAGGATCCATTTTTGTACGGCTGGCTCTCAAGGCCCACGGGATAGCGGAGTTTATGCTGAATGCACGGCATCTGCTTCTCATAGCATCGTTCTTATTTATCCTTCCGGGCGCATGTACTAATTCAGGGATAGCACCTGCTTCTCTTGATGTTAGCATAACCGCCTCCAAGTTTACCGTTTGTCCAGGTGGTGAGTTCACATACAATGTCCAGATATGCAACTTTGGATCTATGGCAGTGACTAGTATTGCAGTTAAGGATGTTCTTAACCAGTCCCTGAAACTCATCACAGTATCTCCTGAGCCAGAAGATGATGGGCTATGGCGTATAAGCCGTCTTGGGCCAGGTGAATGCTTTACCATAATGCTGGTTGTACGTGTGCCCAATTATGATGCTAAGTTCAATGGCATCTCTGGAATTTCGGGTCAGGGATATGTCAATATTAATAACCATTACAGTACCATATCTCAGTCAGACGATGTGTATAATCTAAGAAACTGCGTCTATGTCGTGGCCAAAGGAGTTAGCGATTTATCCACTTGTGTAGATGTATTGGTGGTAGATATTGCTGGTACAACGTTAAGGGAGAACGAGCATGGAAGTGGCAGTGACTATAACCGTGAAAATATCATCGGCATAACAAGCCCTGAGAAAGGATCCATTCAATACAATACCAGCTTACAGGCCATGTACAGTCCCATTTCTATCGCCTTGCCTCAAAGCAGAACTCTGCGTTATAACTCAAGATGGACCGATGACCTTAAGACTAACATTCAATTCACGGGAGGCTTAATAACCGAGGCATATCGGCGCGCGAATAGCATAAAGAAGAATATCACAGCACAACTAAGCTGGAATGCTTCTGCTCTGAAGACTGATTCTGAATTCAATGGTCAGGGCTATCTAGGCTATATTCACCTACTAAGTCCTTATGAGCTAGACCCGGCTATGCGAATCAATTTTGAGCGGGTTAAGCCTTCATTTGAGGCCAGAGAAGAGTATGCGGGAAATTTCAAGATCAAAGCTGCTATCGATACATTCGATTTCGTTGCTTCATCCAATAAATCCGCATCAGGTACTGGCCTAGTATCAAACGATAAGCGAATAGGTGGAACTAATCAGAGAACCTACGAATATGGCACTGGATCTTACCAGATTGAGGAATCGGTCCGAACTTCAGAGAATTATGTAGCCAAGGATGTTCAGGCGACATACTTGCCTTTCAGCTACTCCTATCGACATGGACGGGTAACGAACGTCTCTACTAAATGGAACGAAGGTTCGTGGTCTCTGATCGAAGGTGTAAGCTTATTGGCTGAAGAGGTCTCAAGTGCAGATTACTTTAAGAAGAAATCCGTCGTCCAGTGGCAGACTGATCTAGAAAGCGAAGGGAACTATTCAGGAAGAGGAAAGTTAAAAATATTTCTCAATGATGAAATCAACCAGAGCTATAAGGTTCGCCTAGAAGAGGAGTACATAGGTAAATATTCAGTTGAAAGAAAGGCACATCTCCAGGAGATGTTCGGGGCAGATATACCTCATATCTATGTCAGGAATGACGGACGTTTGGTCAAAGATGTGACCAAAAACATTACTGTAGCTAAATATAGTATCATCATAATAAATGATGGATATACTAACCTGGGGCCGATTTATGTAAAGGATGTATTCCCTGCTGGAACTCAGTTCCTTAGTTCATCTGTACATCCATCTAGGATTAGCTCGGGTTATGCGAACTGGACGTTCGACTCCCTGCTGATAGGTCAATCCTTGAGAATAGACTTGAATCTGAATTCGACTAAGAAAACAAGTGAGTTAGTTAATCGTGTCAGTGTCTCCGGCGGGTATAATCGTCGATTTGTCAAGACAGGCAACTTCTCGATATTATCACGTAAACCGTCACACCGTGACAAGCTCAATATCATGATCTATAAGATGGTCAAGATCGATTCAATTGATCCAAGCAGAATTGCGTATAGGATAGCTGTGGAAAACCAGGATAATCGCAATATTGTGGCTAGGGTTACAGATATCATGCCTGATGGATTAATGTTCATAAATTCATCTATCGAGCCTGAGAATATGACCTATAACCTGAGCTGGATAATAATGGACCTAGCCCCTGGTGAGACCCATTATATAGATTGCTTAGCTCAAGCGATGTCGATTGGCCAGTTCGTGAATAGAGCCCACATTGATGCCTATGCTATAGATGGCTCGGGACATGCATCTGGTGATGCGAACGTAGATATAAATTTGAGCAAAGCTGCTTTTGGCAATTATTCCTCTGAATATGGCAATCCATCAGAATGGAAGCCGCCTGAGTGGGAATTCAACTATTCCGTGAGTATATTCAATGCTAGTTCGGAGAGTGCATGCGGGGCAGGAGGAGCATGTCCTTTGAACACATACGAAGAAGATGAAGGATTTAAGAATATATACGGGAGAGATAGTGGTTCTAATGATATATATGGAATCGATTATGGTGAAGTTTAATATCCCTTGATTCCTGGCGGGAAACTTCCCGCCAGGTTGCCCATCCAAAAGGCATATTTTCGGGATCCGTTCCTTTTAACCCGGACTCTCGGGCATTAAACTACCTCCTGCAGGTAAACAACGATGTTGTTGCGAGCAGGGGGTGGAGCAATTCGCCATGTTCCAGTCTTGGTAACGAAGTCTGCTGCAGAAACCGTGTATTGCCAAGTCCCTGAAATACCAGTGATGGTTGCCCGACCAGCCCTATCTGTTGTTGCCTGTTTGATATTACCCGCACCATCCTGTGCATTAATCAGAGCATTTGGTATCACAATTCTTCCAGCAACACCACCTTTTTGAACACTAATCTGAACATTAGCCTGCGTAGGGCTAGGACCAGTATCCTTGCTTTCTTCTACCTGAGGCTCAATATCCTTGCCTTCTTCTACCTGAGGCTCAGTTTCCTTGCTTTCTTCTACCTGAGGCTCAATCACCTTACTTTCTTCTGCCTGTGGCTCAATCACCTTACTTTCTTCTACCAGTGGCCCTATAGCCTTATTCTCCTCAGCCAGTGATACCATCGCCTGAGCTGAATTTTTGAGACTTGAACTTACTCCTACAGGGTTTAAGTTCACACTCATGCTGGTACTAGACGGAGGTGCAGCAACTTGCGAAGTTCCTGTACTGGTAACGTAACTTGATGCAGAAACTGAATATTGCCATGTCCCTGGAATGCCAGTAATGGTTGCGTGGCCAGCCCCATCTGTTGTTACCTGTTTAGTATTGCCAGCACCGTCTTGTACGGTAATCAGGGCGTTTGGAATCAGTTGTCCAGACCAGCTACTTCTAACAGTAAAGGGAACAATAGATGCGGCAGAAGGTTCAACCACAGGAGTAGTTTCCGGTTCAGAAGCTGATTGAACTTGTTCGAGAGGTAAAGTTGCCTGAGCCGCTTCTGGTGATAATGATGTCTGTGATGATATAGCGGTAGCCTTCGCTGGGAAGAATGCAGTCATGGTTTTTGTTTGAGTAATAGACGAAGACCAGCTCGTAGTGGTATAGCCGCTCTTGGCGATCGTGAACTGCCATGTCCCCGGCTTGCCGGTTAAGGTTACGTAACCTGCTGAGTTAATCGTCTGGCTGAAGCTTGTGTAATCTGCATAGTAACCTGTTACTGTTGCACCAGAAACAATCGGACCAGTTGTACTTCCAGATCGGACATAGAGTGTGAGTGTGACTGGTTGTATCATGGTGATAGTTAACCCACTTGACCATCCTGAGGTTGCACCTTTGCTGTCTGTAGCCATTGCCTTGACAAGATAAGTCCCAGGTGCACTCCAGATATGACATGCACCTGCGGCTGTGTCGGGGGCAACTAGACTCGTCACAGATGTTGTACCATCTCCCCAATCGAATGCGTACTTTACCTGGTCGTTATTAGGATCGGTTGTTGATGTCGAGTAACAGTTGGTTAGTCCAACTGTGCCTGTAGGTGAACCAAACGGTGTAGATGGCGTATTCGGAGCCACATTTGCGCCAGTTATGGACACAGCAAGTGTATTTGACCATCCCGATGTTGCACCTTTGCTGTTAGTAGCCATAGCTTTGACGCTGTATTGGCCCGGAGAAGACCAGGTATGGGGTATGCTAATTGGGGAGCCTGAATTGACCAACCCGGTCCGTGAGGGATTTCCATCTCCACAATCGAGTGTATATCTAATCTGATATCCATTAGGATCTACGCAAGATGTCGTATACTCATATTCCGTTCCTGTTACGCCCGAAGTTTGCCCAGAAGGTGTTGAAGGCTTAGATGGGGTAGGGGGTGTAGATATAGTTACAATCAGTGGATTTGACTGGGGAGAAACCACTCCATTGCTATTTGTGGCCGTGGCCGTGACGCTGTATTGGCCCGGAGAAGACCAGGTATGGGGTATGCCTACTGAGGTGCCTGAATTGACTAAACCGGTCAGTGAGGGGTTTCCATCTCCACAATCGAGTGTATATCTAACCTGATACCCATTAGGGTCTACGCAAGATGTCGTATACTCATATTCCTTTCCTGTCACGCCCGAAGTCTGCCCAGAAGGTGTGGATGGCTTAGCTAGAGGGGGTGTAGATATAGTTACAATCAGCGGATCAGACTGGGGAGAAACCACTCCATTGCTATTTGTGGCCGTGGCCTTGACGCTGTATTGGCCTGGAGAAGACCAGGTATGAGGTATGCTAATTGAGGAGCCTGAATTGACTAAACCGGTCAGTGAGGGATTTCCATCTCCACAA
>JANYKI010000009.1 GCA_025361645.1 Methanothrix sp. | reverse complement strand
CTTCCCGTGCTGGAAATCAATGATCCGTTCCAGCCGTATTGCGCCAAAATTTTGCTCTTTGTGGACTTCAAGTATCAGATTAACTGACTCTTCATCCAGGGTCTTTTTCTTTCTTCCAAATTTCTTAATGTTTTGGGGCATCTTGGTTTTCGTCCAGTGCATCCAGGCACGCTTCACAGAGGACGGACTCAACTTCATATCCTCCGCGATCCTTTTGGTGCTCTCGCCTCTCTTTTTGGCCCGAATGATATATCTGATCTTCTTATCTGTTAGCTTTACGACTTTATTCTTCTTTCCCATGCCCCATTGATGGGTATATAAAGTCAAAGGTTTCGGGACTACACATCATAATTGAATAAACGAGATGCTCATAAATATGGCTTTCGTCCATTTTCATCCACATGGGTGACTTAAAGTCATGGTCGTTTCTCTGTACGCACCAGCTCGTCCTGGATCATCGTCAGCAAAAGTTGCGCATGGGATTTCAATTTAACTTTTCTCCATGAGGGCGTGGCTTTTGAGGATCATATAGACCAATCAAAATGCTGATCTACTACGATGAGCATTGAGACACAAGATGACAGCAGACGCAAGTGGTCAGGGCAAGAAAAAGGTTCTCTTTCTCTGCACCCACAACTCCGCTCGCTCCCAGATGGCCGAGGCCCTCTTGCAGGCCATGCACGGTGATCGATATGAAGCTTACAGCGCCGGCGTTATCGCTACCTCGCTCGATCCTCGTGCTGTGCGGGCCATGTTGGAAATCGGCATTGATATCTCCGCGCAGCGCTCCAAATCGTCCCAAAAATTCCCGGATACGATATTCGATCTGGCAGTCACAGTCTGCGACCGGGCCAAACAGGCCTGCCCCATTTTTAGCACACAGTTACAGCTTCCTAGCCAGTCTCCCCGAGCGAAAGAGGTCATTCACAGAAGCTTTGCGGACCCTGCCGCTGCTGCGGAGGCGGAGGAGCAGTTTGAGGCCTTCCGAAGGGTCAGAGACGAGATAAAAGACTGGATCACTCAGACCTTCGGGAGATAATCCCAGGAACCGGGTCCGGCTCCATGGCTATCTCAGTTGACTGGTATTTCGCATCCCTTACGTTACCTTAACCTCCAGTACGTCTGGGAAGGTCTTGGAGGAACCAGACACCGAAGCGACTATACTCACTTTGTACACGCCCGGATCGACTTTGGCATTCCAGATCCCTACAAATTTGTATCCAGAGGTGCGCAGTAGGCTTGTACTTGCTACCTCGGAGCCATCTGGGCCGTTTACGATGGCGGTGCAGCGCAGGGCACTATCCGCAGTCTGCGCTGCGGTGCTTGACTGCGCGGTCTTGCCGGAGGAGCTTAGTTGAATCGTCCCAGATTTGTTTGCAGAGGCACCCGAGGCGCCAGATGTGCCCAAAGCGAACCCCTCAAATCCGCAGGTGGAACATCCCGCTTTTATCGTGAGCTTGGCCTCTCCGCCTGAGGAATTGCCCGCAGTAGCCATCTGTTTCTCCTGGAAGGATGCCGTTATGGTCGTAGTCGAGCCGGTTTTCACTGGGTTGGGTTTGGCCTCGACATCCGTCAGCTCGAAGTTGAATTTGGGCTGATTTTCCAACCAGTCCCGCCAGGAATAGAGCCTGGCATCGTAACCGGAAAGGGTCAGTGCGAACCACACCAGTGAGGCCTCAACGCCTACGTTGGTGTAGACTACAACAGGCCGATCCTTTTCCAGCCCGGCCAAGACCTTCTGCAGATCCTCCTCTGGCTTTATGCTTTCATTCACCAGCACTTTCTCGTAAGGAATGTTTACGGCTCCAGGAATAGAGCCTATGCCGTAGTCCCTGGCCGGCCTGGCATCTACGATCTGGGCCCCGCCGTTAACGACAAATTCATAGGTGGCGAGAAGCTCCGGCTTAAGCTGGGGAACATATTCAGTCTTTTGTCTTGTGGCCGACTTATTGCTGATATTTCGCCCGGCTGCTGCCCAGTCATCCATGTTGCCGTCCAGGACTCTAACTTTGTCGTGCCCCAGATACTTGAGCAGCCAGTAGGAGAAGATCGCCGGGGATGGCCCGCCGCCGCAGGGAAGACACTCGCCCGCGATAACCAGGGAATCATTTTGGGAAATGCCCGCATCTCCCAGCAGCTTTGCGATATCCGACACGGGCTTGAGCTGACCGCCTTCGCCTAAGAAGCCCTCGTAGTTGATATTGATGGCACCTTCCATGTACTTGGTCGCGCTGGGGCTGATGTCGAGCACAATGTCTTTTGTGGAGACATCCTCGGGGGAGACAAGCACCTTCGCAAACCTGCCCGTATCCGTGCCCGCCAGGACGGGCGAAGTCAAGACCAGGCCATACAGAAGAATGGAAATAATCCCGTAAATGATCATCGTCTTCGCTATGGAGAATCCCTTGCGTTCTTCATTGCAGGGATATGAATTATTTGGTGGCCTACTCAGTGTAATCATCAACCTTATCACCACGAATCAAAATTGTCCTTCTTATTTCTTGAGCATTCTCTTGATCTCTTCCACCGTAGCCGTCTTGCCCATCATTGCGGACTTTCCATCGATGTACAGGGCGGGGGTCATCATCACTCCCCTGTCCATAATCTCCTGGATGCTGTCTACTTTCATGATCTCGGCCTGAATGCCCAGTTCCTGGACTGCTTTCTCTACGTTCTTTGCCAAGCTCTTGCACTTGGCACAGCCTGTTCCTAAGACTTCTATCTTCACCATTTCATTCACCACTAGTGTTTAATTTGCCTTTTTCTCAATCTTCTATTTATCGAATAAACTTGAGTTCATTCTTTTTAGCCTAAATCAGTTGCCAGTAGATGAGCGGAGCCAGAGATAATAGCGTGATTCCCGTTATCAACCGGATGGCAACTCTGTGTTTGTTCCGGAAATTATCCACTTGCTGTGGACTCATACCTAATGCGATGATTCCTCCCAGGAGCAGCACTGGAAGTGCTATGCCCAGGTTATAAATCATCAGATAAACTAGCCCGGACGAGGCAAATCCATGGCTGGAGATTATGCCGATGATAGCGATGTAGACCCCTCCCACACAGGGGGCCCTTACCAGCGAGAAGAGCGCTCCTAAGAGGAAATAGGAGCTGAGCCTCCGGCTGGCAATGACACTATTGACATATTTCTTAGTCCAATCCGTGCGGAAGAGGGACGTGCCACCACTATGCAGCCTTCTCGCGTCCTCCAACTGCATTATCCCCAATACCAATAAGATATCGGCCAGGACAAAGCGAAACATAGCGGCAGTGGACTTTTCCTGTAGAACGCTAAATAGGCCCACTCCAAAAATAATGTAGACCACGAATGTACCCAAGGAAAAGAAGGCCACCATTGTCAAGATATCTCTTCTCTGGCCCGTACTTGCCATCATTGAGCTTGCCAGAAATGCCAGCATGGCCAGAAGACAGGGGTTGAAGCCCGCTAAAAGGCCAGCTGCAAAGACGGTAGCCATGGACGATATGGTAAGATCTTTGAGAGCATTTTCAGAAGCACATCCCGGAGATGTAATTATGGTGATCTGAGAGTTATCACTGGCGAAGGCAGGCGATAAAGCCATGACTAAGGCTACTATCAGCAAAATTGCTATGATACAATATTTGGCGGCCTTCATTCTAGTCTTTCCGGATGGATGTAATATTTTTCATAAATTATGAGACAATCGCTCCGTAGAGCATACCTACGATGGTGGAGACTATCACGACCAGGCCGATATAAACACCCCCCTTCTTTAGGCCTATGATTCTCGTGATCACTATCATGCTTGGTAGGCTCAGCGATGGACCGGCCAGGAGCAGAGAAAGCGCCGGACCTGCAGCCGTTATTCCTGTACTGTAACCGAACAGCGTCCCTACTATTGGTACCTCCAGCAGGGTAGGCATATAGAGCAAAGCCCCGATTATAGAGGCTGTAAAGCACGATAGGAAGCTGTTCGAGCCTAAATAGGTCCTGAGCAGCTCGGTGGGCATAAAGTAACCAATAATGCCCGTTATGAAGGTTCCAATCACCAGTAGGGGGAAGATCTTCTTGGTCAGAGACCAGGTCTCGCCAAAGAAGGCGCTCTTCTCTTCGGAGGAGAAATATCTTGTCAGCACAAAAGCAGCAGCCACTATGAATGCTGCTACTATCGTCCATTTAATCGAGAAGTCTAATTTCGAGGTGGCAGATAGCAACACTCCGATTAGGAGCGCAATGAATAATACAGATATGCGCTCAGTTTGGCCGCCTTTATAGGGCTCGGTCGTCGCATGGGCAGCTTGAGCTGGTGCATTTTTTGCTGGAATCTCACACTTCTTACGGCCTCTCTCGAATATTGCAGCCATGATCAGGCCGATAATAACCGCCATAGATACTGCTGCTACCGCCCTGGCAATTCCCAGATCCAATCCAAGAACTCTGGCAGTGAGAACTATGGCCAGGAGATTTATGGCAGGACCCGAGAAGAGGAAAGCGGTGGCTGGACCTATCCCTGCACCTTTCTTTTCTATTCCCGCGAACATGGGCAGGATGGTGCAGCTACAGACCGCCAGTATTGTTCCGGATGTAGCTGCTACGCTGTAACATAGCCACTTGGGAGCAGCTGCTCCAAAGTATTTCAGCACCATTTCCGTCTTGAGGAGGGCGGCTATGGCCCCCGCTATAAAAAATGCTGGTATCAGACAGGTTAAAACGTGTGCTGATAAATATTCCAGCAATGTTTGCAGTCCTGCTTGCAGGGCCGCCATAATCGTGTAGGTAACCGTAAACTCAGCTCCTGTTGTTCAATGATTTCTCCAAAATTTTTCCGGCCTCTGCAAGCTGTGATATCTGCGTTAAGGCCAGTGAATCTACCATGCGAATTATTTCGAATACCTGTGGGTCTTTTATGCAGTAGACTGTCCTTTTGCCGTCTACCTTGCGCTCCAGGATATCTGCTTCGTAGAGGATATTCAGATGCTTGGATATGGTGGATTGGGACCTCTGGAAAGCGGGGAGAATCTCGCAGACGCAGCGCTCGCCTCCCGATAAATATTCCAGCAACTCAAGCCTGGTGGGATCGGATAAGGCACTGAGGATCTTAACGCGCAAATCTGAGACGGATTTCTGTGTCATGATAAAACCTGGTTAAAACGTATTCTGATATAAACATATCGCCATAAGACGATGAATAGATTATTAAATCGAATTCAACGCTTCCCTTAAAAACAATTTTGCGCCTCTTACTTTTGCAGGATCGGCAACATTAGACATCTTCGCATCAGCCCTGACGATTTTTATTGCCTCTTTCAGGATCTTCATGGTCTCGACCGATCCGGGACATAATTCGTTCACCAAGACTCGATCCTCAGATCCATAGATTCCCAGGAAGGGAAAGATGCGGCAGGACCAGGGCCGGATGTCATAAATCTTGCAGCCCTTGGCTGATAAATCGTAAAATTTGCAGGGCAGGATATGCTTGAAGTCCAGTACTCCCGCTTTTTTCGGATCCTGAATAGTATACTTCTTAAGAGCCTTGTTGAGAGGGATCTTAAGGCTCTTAGCTATGGCAGCCACATCCTCCGGTCGCAGCCTTATCGGGTCGCCCGTAGTGCAACAATTTCCGCACCTCTGGCACGCAAAGATCATGTGGCAGGCCATACGATAGTAATCGACTGTGGTGTAGCGGGGAGCGTCCAGGTCCCTGAAGACCTCCCAGTCCGACAAGGATGTGGCAGAGAGGAGTTGCAAAGCGACCTTTTTTGGATCTCTCTCCAATTTCGTCAATCCTGTTTTTTCTATCATTTCTGCCAGGATCTTTGCATAGGCATCCTTTTCAATCTTGCCCTTCCCTATGATAATTATGTCCAGGGAGATCGTCCTCATCGGCAGGTCAAATGTCGGCAAATCCACCCTCTTTTGGGAGCTTACAGGAACTAAGGTCCGAGTGGGAAAACGTCCCGGAATCACTAAGTACCCCTTCAAGGCAAAGGTTGGTGACATCTTTTATGTGGATATGCCTGGATACGGCTTCATGCTCAAAGCTTCTCCTGCCGATCAGGAGAAGACCAAGGACTTAATTGTGCAGTATATCGAGCAGAATGCAGAAGATATCATCATGGCCATACAGGTAATCGATGCCGCCTCCTTCCTGGATATCGCCGATCGCTGGGAAGGGCGGGGCGAGGTGCCTTTTGAGATAGAGCTCTGGGAGTTCTTAGTCGATATGGGGCTGGATGTGGTTTTGGCGGCAAACAAGATGGATCGCATAGCCAAGGTGGACGTGGATGGAGCACTGGATCTTATTTGCGAGCGGCTGGGCATGATGCCCCCCTGGACGCAGTGGACGGATAAGATCGCCCCCATGAGCGCCAAACGCGGCCAGATCCAGCCGCTTCGAAGCATTATCGGGAGAAAACTTTCGGGGAAAAAAGCAGGTTCTGATAACTAATTCATATGCTTCCTATAGCCTCCACCGGGTCCATGCGGGAGGCCTTCCAGGCAGGATACAGACCGGCCACGAAGTTCACAGCCAGGGCGAAGACAATGGCATAAATGAAAAACTCCGGCTTCATGGTGATGGTCATCCTGGATACCATGTAGATCTCGGAGGGAAGCTGGATATCGTAGGACATGATGAGCTGGGCTGTCAGAAAAGCCAAAAGGCTTCCTAGCAGTGCTGCAGGAGGGGCCAGGATCAGGCTCTCCAGCATGAATATCTTGAGAATCGACCGGCGGGTGGCTCCCATGGCCATAAGAATGCCTATCTCCTTTGTTCTCCTGCTTATTATCATTATCATGGTGTTGGCTATGCCAAAGCCGGCTATGACGAATATGAGAATATAGAATATCCAGGAGAAGAAGGACTGGGTCTGAATCAGCTTGAGGATATCTGCATTCATATCCTGCCAGGATTTGGAATGGTAGCGAAATATTGAGTTGAGATCGGAGACTATGTAAGGCGCCTGGTAGATGTCTCTTATCCGAACGTCCACCTCTGAGACCACATCTCCCTTCCCCACCAGATCCTGGGCGGTGGTTAGAGGAATGTAGACCAGAGATTTGTCTTTGGCAGATCCCGTCTCAAAGAGACCGGCAACTCTCAGCCGCATGGATATGTTTCCTCTCGCCAGAATAAAATCGTCTTCAGGCTGTAGCTTCAGCTCTTCGGCCAGCTTGGTTCCCATGAAGGCGGAAAACTTTCTGCTCTGTAGATCCTGAAAGTTGCCGATGACAATATCCTTTGCAACTTTCATCAGCCGGTCCTCATCCGCCGGATCAACGCCCAGGAATTCGACTCCTCTTACCTTATCCTTGTACCTGGCTGCAGCCTTTCCCATCAACCTCGCCGAGACCGCTTCCACTCCCGGATAATCCCACAAATGGGTGGAGACCGTCCTGTAGAGATAGATGTATTTCTCGTCCGACTTGGGCTGGACGTAAATGTGAGGATTGTTCTCGACAGTTGTAGTGATGATCTCCTCCTCAAAGCCGCCCAAAAGGCCCATGAAGACAACGATTACAGCCACGGCCAGCGTCACTGCCGCGATTGTGAAGAATGCCAGCTTAGGATTTCTGAGGATGTGACTTTTGGCTACGGTTAACTCGTACATTTTGCCTTCCTTGCTAAATCCTCATCCCACATCTTCGTTTTAATTCGCTCAACTGTTGATGGCCAGAGCGGGATCAAGCCGGGATGCCTTCCAGGCTGGATACATGCCAGCAATCACGCTGAGCCCTGCTGCCACCAGTACTATTGTTAGGAAGCTGCCTGCATTGATCACCACGGGCAGAGTGATCTCCTGACCACCGGGCACTTCCATTTTGATCTCCAGGCTCTTCAGATAAAGGGCAACGGCAAGCCCCAGGATGCTTCCCAGCAAGCCGCCCATCAAACCCAAGACTGCGCTCTCCATGAGGAAGATATTTCTTATGTTCTTGCCGCAGGCTCCCATGGCCATGAACATGCCAATCTCGCTGGTCTTTTCATTGACTAGCATATACATTACGCTGCCTATTCCAAAGGCGGCTATTATCATTATCAATAACATAATCAGTCGATTCTGAAACTGCTCTATGGCCAGCGTCTTCAAGATCTCGGGGTAAAGCGTCTGCCAGCTTTCCGCCTTGTATCCGTGCCTTTGCAAATTTGCGGCAACGCCATCCGCCAAATAGACATCCTCCAGCTTTACATCGACCGAGGAGACCACATCTCCTTTGCCGGTGAAGTCTCTGGCTGTGGAAAGGGATACGAAGGCGATATTCTCGGGCCATCCCGTGGGCAGTCTGAAGATTCCGGAGACCACCAGGTTGCTGCCTCCTTCATCGGGAATGCCGGCAAAGATCGTCTGTCCCAACTTGACCTTCAGCCGATCGGCCAGCTTTTCCCCCAGGACCACCTTCTTGCCATTCTGGATAGAAGAGAGGTCACCCTGGAAGACATACTTTCCTATGTGGTAGATTTTGTCTACATCGACCGGATTTGCGCCAGACAGGGCTACGCTTTCCACGTTGTCCTTGTAGGTGAATGTCACCTCTGTGCCAAGGCTGGGCGAAACGGCAATCACACCGGGAATGGACCATATCCTGTCCATGAGGCTCTTGTAAAGGTAAATGTAGTCATCTCCTTCCCTGGGTGTGACTGTGATGTGAGGAAGATCCTCAACGATTATATCAAAAAGCATACCCTGAAATCCATCCTGCATGGAGACGGATATAAGAGATATGGCCACAGCTATTGCAATAGCCGCCACAGAGAGGAAAGTGCCTCTCTTTTTGTAGGCGATATGCCGCATGACTACAGAGAGCTCAAAGTCGGGAATTATGTTGGGCAGGGCCGGCACCTCTGCTAGCCTTTATGCCGCGTTATGGGTTATCAAGTTAGTGGATTGGCGGCAAGGATTATATAGTTTTATAACGCTTAATAGTTATATTATGGGCGAATTCATTGAGGAAGGCATTTTTTTTGAACACACCTGTGACGCAGAAGACGAACGAGATTGCAGTATCATGAAGCATTTAATCTTAGCCGAGATACGCCAGTCCAATGCTCCCGTCTGGGTAGCTGAAGAACTGGAGAAAAAGCTAAATTGCCGAGGATGCTGGAATGCTCTGGCTAAAAGAGCTGTAGTTTATCCTGGGTCCATGGCATCGGATAGATTTTCAGAAAACTCTAGAGGTTATGGGCCGGTAAATCGGACTAATCCTGTAAAAGCGTGAGCCATAGTGCATGCATCTTAATCTTGAATAATTGCAGCAGACAAAATTAGCTCAAGCCATTATTGTCGCGCATGTTTCGGATCACTCCTCGTATGCCGCATGGTAACCGACCTTTGAGTCTGTATGGGATCATTTTTGCTCACCTGATGATAGTAACCTTTAATTACTGGGTTGACTGTAAATCTCATAGTTGTAAAATGAGGAAAAATACATGTGTCAGATGGAAACGCCGATGGGAAAACATATGGAAATGGGAATGAAGCATATGGGAATGATGCATAACATGTGTGGAAGCGAGAGTGGCTTTCCGCTTATTGGGGACAAGATGCCCAGGATGGAGGTGAAGACCACCCACGGCATGATGACCTTGCCAGATGCCTTCGCAGGAAAGTGGTTTGTGTTCTTCAGCCATCCTGCAGACTTTACGCCAGTCTGCACAACGGAATTTGTGGCCTTTGAAAAGAGGCGAGGGGAGTTTGAGAAGCTCAATTGCGAGCTAATCGGCCTGTCCATCGATCAGGTCTTCTCCCATATGAAGTGGACAGAGTGGATCAAAGAGAATCTAAAGGTAGAGATCAAGTTCCCCATCATTGCCGATGATCAGGGAAAGATTGCACAGAGAATGGGCATGATCCATCCTGGAAAAGCCACCAACACCGTGCGGGCGGTGTTCATCATCGACCCAGAGGCAACCGTCCGCCTGATACTCTTCTATCCCCAGGAAGTGGGCAGGAATATGGATGAGATCGTAAGAGCTGTAAAGGCTTTGCAGGTTGTGGATAAGAACAAGGTAGCAGCTCCTGCTAACTGGCCCAACAATGAGCTTATCGGCGATCAGGTGATCATTCCGCCTCCTGGCGATGAAAAGACCGCCGCGACCAGGAAGACCGGTGGAGATATGGTCTGCATAGACTGGTGGTTCTGCCATCGGAAGCTGTAAAAGAACCAGTTCATTTCATATTTTTTTACTTCCCATCATCGTGCTTTCTGAAAAAATCTATAGCCAGTGATCATTGATACGAATCAATGTTAAGGAGAATAGTGTTGGTCAGATCTGTAGTTTCTAACTTTACTTAATCGTCTATATGATCCAAGATGATCTCTTCTCTATATGTGATGATAAAAATGCAGGAAGTTTGACCATGAAAAGAAGCAAACAAGAGATATTTTCAAGAATACTGGAAATATGTATAAATGGTGCCAGCAAGACAAGAATCGTATATCAAGCCAATCTTAACTTCAGAACGGTAAATCCCTATCTGCAAATCCTTATTAAAAATAATTTGTTAGAGGCCAGCCAAGAGAATCACATATTATACAAGACCACAAGAGAAGGCACAAATATGTATGAAACCATAAGTAAAGTTAACAATATGTTATTGCAGGAATGAATGATTGTCAGATCACTGCACTCGCGCTACAGGTATTCTGCCATTGTGCAGTGCCGTGGCCAGCAGCGCTCCCGAAAAGCCCATCTCCTGCAAAGCCATAAGGTCTTCTTCCCCCTTCACGCCGCCTCCCAATATGAGGGGATGCTTAGCGATTGCCGTTGCCTCCTCCAGAAACGGTCCGTCCAGTCCTGCAGATGTGCCCACCCGATCCAGCTCCAGCAGGATAACGCCTTCCAGTTTCAGGCCGTTTAACCTCTGCAAGAGCTGCAAGGGCGTCTGCCCGGCCAGTTCGGGATCGCGGGCAAGCACCTTCCTCTTCATCATATCGATGCTTACTACTACCCTCTTTTCTCTTGCCGCCTCTTCAATGAGCTGCAGCGAGGCTGTCTCCGTGCCCAATACCAAAGAGACGGATGCCGGCAGACGATCCAGATCGTCGTACTTCGAAATCCCCGTATCGGCCATGGTCCTGGTCACGGCCGATATCTTTTTTATGACCGCCAGATTATCGCCCCGGCCTGTCAGCAGGTTAAGGTCGGCGACGTAAACCTCCCTGGGACGAAGCTCTTGCAGAATGCCCAGCGGCTCTGATGTGGAAACGATTCTAGAAAAGCCGGCTATAGGTTCATAACTGCTTCTTTCTCCGCGCACGGCATGGACAACAGCACCATTAAGTATATCGAGGACATAGATGCATCGCACGACTGCTCCTTTCGGGATTGGATGAATATGAGATTGTTGGTTAGCCCCATGAATATCGATGAAGCACAAGCGGCTCTGGCCGGCGGTGCAGACATAATAGACGTAAAAAATCCCAAAGAGGGATCACTTGGCGCGAACTTTCCCTGGGCCATCCGGGCTGTGGCAGACCTGGCCAAAGGCAGGGTGCCGGTTTCCGCCACCATCGGCGACCTGGATTTCAAACCGGGTACAGCGAGCCTGGCGGCTTTAGGCGCGGCCGTATCCGGTGCCGAGTACGTAAAGGCGGGCCTTTTGGGCGTGAAGACTCCGGCTCAAGCGGAAGAGATGCTGGTGGGCATTGTGCGAGCGGTCAAGGACTTCGATGCCGGGAAGAAGGTAGTTGCATCAGGCTACTCCGACTACGCCCGTGTCGGATCCATCTCGCCCCGGCTCCTGTGCGCGGCTGCTGCCAAAGCCGGGGCAGACCTGGTCATGGTGGACACGGCCATCAAAGACGGAAAGCCTACCTTTGATTTCATGAGCGAGCAGGATCTGCTGGATTTTATTGCTCTGGGTCATGCCGCCGGTCTGGAGGTGGCAATTGCCGGAAGCATCAGCTTCGCCCACCTGGAGCTTCTCGGGCGACTGCAGCCGGACATCATCGGCGTACGAGGCATTGTCTGCGGTGGAGACCGCAGAAGCGCCATTCGGGCGGAGCTGGTGGATAAGGTCAAGAAGGCCCTCTAATAGCTTCTTTTTTTGGCCCATAATTGACCGCACCCAGAAGTCTATCAATAAAACCGGCTTGCCCTTTCAGGATCTTTTTCCTGGCTATCTCAATATCAAACCATTCGGCTTTATCGACCTCTGGAAATTCTCTTATGATTCCTGATTTTCTCGGCCATTCCATAGTAAATTTATTGCTAGTGGCAAAAGCCACATCTAAATCCGATTGATGTGCCCACACGTGCACAATCTTTTTGCTGGGCTGCCTTATTGTGCCAAGATTTGTGAACCGCCCTGTAACCTCAGAGCCGGTTTCCTCTTTGAATTCCCTTTTAGCGGCTTCGAGTGGGCTCTCCTGCCCTTCAAACGCCCCTTTGGGTATCGACCAGGCACCATCATCCTTTCCGGACCAAAAAGGGCCACCAGGATGGACAAGCAACACCTCGAGCCTTTTGTCTTTTATCCTGAATAAGAGAATTCCGCCGCTATGTACGCTCATCGGTGACTTCCTCCCCACCCTAAAGGATGGGGCTTCCTGGCTTCGACGAACCGACGCTTACTTTGGACGTAGGCCAAAGCCATAGGTCGATTCATGCATTTGTTTTATCTCGCTTGATGGAACCCAGGTTTTGATCCTGCCGACAATAGGCCTATGCACAAAGGTTCTAATTGAACCGGGGGGGTAGCCTTTTTTTTGAGCCCCTTCGTGGTACGAATTAGTGCAGCCTGAATATACTCAGCAAACATCAACGAAATATAATCGTCGATGAGATATAGACTTTTTCTTCGCATGGTTTAGACCACAGCTCGTGGCTGCCGTCCGGTGGCTAGCGTCGCCGCTTGCCAAGCGGGCCCGCCGGCACGTGCGTGCTCAGGGGCAGGAGGCCAGATGGGGTTGCAGCCTTGGATAGCTCACGTGCAGACTGAACTTTACCACCTCAGTGTCGAACAGACTCAGGTGCTCACGCTCATAAGCGCCTTGCCTGCCGCGGTCTTGGGATCGGTCTTCGCCACGCATTACAGGTACGCAAGCGACACTACTTCCGCGCTCATCATGATACACCTGCTTCTCGCTAGTCCTTGTCCCACTCACCTTTGCGGTGCTGAATATGACCTGATGAGGCATCAGCTTTTCTTGCACAGTACCTTGTCCATGAATATCAGATTCTCAGGCAATTCTGCCAGCCTTACCTTTTCTCCCCGCACATCCACAATGGCATCGAGCCTGGTGAAGTGGACCTGCTGTATCCTAACCAGGGGCTCGCACCCCTTCTGGAGGTGCTCTTTAAAGCCATCAATACTGCCGCCTTCCCCCATGTAATCCACAATGCGGCGGAAGAGCTTGGGGAGGATGGCCACCTCTTTTGTGATGGCCGTCAGGCTGGATACGGAAAATCCCCGCGTGGTCTTGTCGTTTGGCCAGAGTCCCTTTCCTTCCGCTCGGGCGTTTGTCACGGCCTCGGTCAATGGAAGGCGCAGATCTGAGAAGAGGCCGTTGTAGTACATGGGATAGGAGAGGCCCTGGGCAAGGAGATGGTAGTTATAGCTCTCTTTGAGAATCGACTCATTCAATGTGATCTCTGCTCCGTCTTTCTCCTCGGTATCACCGGCGAAGACGAAGGCTACCGGGCGGCGGTAGCTCTCAGTGCTGCGGACCAGGATGAACCCATCCGTTCCGTCCTGGGCTTTGATCACAGTGCTATGCGTTTCATCCCAGACGACCTCATTAATTCCCAGGTGAGAGAGAAGGTAGCTGGTGGCGGCCCGGGCAGGCTGCTGTGGCTGGCAGACGCCCTGATAGTGCGTTTCCAGAGCATCGACGGCCTCGATGCGCAGTTGTGCATGCCCGCGCGCATTCAGTTCCACAGCCGGGCCGGAGAGCTTCTTCCAAAGAGTGGTGTCTTTGGCCTTGAATCTAATCGAATCGCCATCAGGACTGTAGCCCAACACGTGGAAGGTTCCTTTGATCAGAGTAAACGACATTCATATCACCTATTTTTAGTACTGAGTTATTATTAGGATTTAAATTTTTTCATTATGTTATAAAATATCAGAAAACACATAAAAATGCTTAAATAATGATAAAAACAGACAAAAAAACGATGAACGAGGACTCAACCGTCTCATGCTACGATCGGCACGCCAAGGATTATGACCTCTACCAGTCGGCCGTGGTTCCCGGTTATCAGGAGATGCTCGACCTCGTGGCCGAGGCTTGCCGACGCTATCTGCCAGAAGAGGCGAAGATCATCGATCTGGGCTGCGGAACAGGCAATGCCTCCCTGGCTATTTTGCGAAAGATTCCTTCGGCCAGGATCTTTCTCATCGACGGCTCGGGAAGAATGGTGAAGGTAGCTGCGGAGAAGATCTCCCGCACCCACCCGGAGGCGATCCTGGGCTGTAGGATGGCGGACCTTGCGAGAAGCGATTGGGACGATGGCATCGAGGGCCAGGGCCTGGTGGGCGAAGGGTATGACGCCGTAGTCTCCACACTGGTTTTAGAGCATCTGCCTTTTGATCGCTACAAAGCAACCATAGCAAAATGCTACCGACGGCTCAAGCCGGGCGGCTGGCTCCTGGCAGCGGAGGGCTACGCAGAGGAAGGAAGCGATATGCAAGAGTGGTTTTTTGAAGAGATGGAGCAGCGGCGCAAAGCCGTCGATCCAGAGCTATCCGACTTTGTGGCCCGGCTGCGGGACGAGAAGGAGACGCACTACTATTGCAGCAAGGCTGAGAAGGAAGAGTGGTGGAGGCAAGCGGGATATGTGCAGGTCAATGTGCTCTGGCAGTACCTTTGCATTGCCTTGATGGCAGGCAGAAAGCCATTGTGATAACAAAAAATCCCGCCAGCTAGTTAAACCAGCCGCCCTTTAAATCTGTGGGGAAGCAAGAATGGCAGCAAAAAAGATCACTATCGCATTGATTCAAACCTCTGTCTCCGAGGATCTCGATCTCAATCTGAAGAGAACTATGGAAAAGGTAAGACTGGCCGCAAGCAAAGGCGCAAAGATCGTCTGCCTGCAGGAGCTTTTCCGCACGCGCTACTTTCCTCAGTGGGATCAAAAAGATGCCGCGGCCCTGGCGGAGACCATTCCCGGCCCGTCCACAGAGGCCTTTTCTGCGCTGGCCAGAGAACTGCAGATAGTAGTAATAGTACCTGTCTTCGAGCGAGACGAAGTCGGCTTCTACAACTCCGTGGCTGTAATTGACGCGGACGGCAGCCTTCTTCCCACCTATAGAAAGGTGCATATTCCCCATGATCCTCTCTTTTACGAGAAGAGTTACTTTACCCCCGGCGAGGAGATCCGGGTTTACGATACCCGCTATGCCAAATTTGCGGTGCTCATCTGCTACGACCAGTGGTTCCCGGAGGCGGCACGCGTAGCCGCCCTGGCTGGCGCAGAGATCATATTCTATCCCACGGCCATCGGCTGGATAAAAGGCGAGGAGGACCCGGTGGAGGGCGACTGGCACGACGCCTGGGAGACGGTGCAAAGGAGCCACGCCATTGCCAACAGCGTCTGTGTGGCTGCGGCCAACAGGGTGGGCCGGGAGGAGGACCTGGTATTTTGGGGCAGCTCCTTTGTCTGCGACTGCTTTGGCAAAATCCTGGCCAAAGCCAGCAGCAGCGCGGAAGAGGTGCTGGTGGTGGAGCTTGATCTGGGCCACAACGAAGAGGTGCGGGAGGGCTGGGGCTTCTTCCGCAATCGCCGGCCGGATGTCTACTGGCCGCTCATCGAGATGGTGCAGGAGGGGGATATGGCAAAGCCCGGGAAAAAGGAGGAGGCAGGGCTCAGCCTAAAGGACACGCCGCGCTCGTTGGGCTACCACATGCCGGCGGAGTGGGAGCGTCACGAGGCCATCTGGCTCTCCTGGCCTTACGATCTAAACAGCTTCCCAAAGATCGAGGCCGTGGAGAAGGCCTACCTGGCCATCATCAAAGCCATTCACCAGAGCGAGATTGTCAACCTGCTGGTCAAAGATGAGATGCTGCTTCGTGCCGTAGTGGACCGACTGAAAAATGAGAAGGTCGATCTGCGCCGGGTTCACTTCCATCTGTTAAACTATGCGGACGTGTGGTTCCGGGACTACGGCCCCACCTTTGTGGTCCGTGAGAATGAGGCAGGAAAAGGAGTCGCGGCCGTTAACTGGGTCTTCAACGCCTGGGGCGAGAAGTATGAGGAGCTGATGGCAGACGCAAGGATAGGCAGCCTCATCAACAGTGATCTCAAGATGGAGTGCTTCCGCCCCGGCATCGTCATGGAGGGCGGCTCATTCGATGTGAACGGTTGCGGAACCGTGCTGACCACGGAGCAGTGCCTGCTCAATAAGAACCGAAATCCATCATTGAATAAAGAGGATATCGAGAGCTATCTCCGGGAATTCCTGGGTGTGCAGAAGGTCATCTGGCTGAAAGAGGGCATCACCGGAGACGACACAGACGGGCATGTGGACGACATTGCCAGGTTTGTGAATCCGACCACGGTTCTATGCGCCTACGAGGACGATCCTGAGGATGAGAACTACCCGGCCCTGAAGCAGAATTACGAGCTGCTCTGCCGGGAGACGGACCAGGACGGCCTCCCCTTGACGTTGATCAAGCTGCCCATGCCCGGACGCGTGGGCGCGGAGCCACGACTGCCCGCCAGCTACGCCAACTTTTACATCGGCAACGATGTGGTCATGGTGCCGGTCTTCGGGCACAGGAACGACAATGTGGCGCTGAAGATAATTGGGGAGGCTTTCCCGGAGCGGCAGGTCTTGGGCATCAACTGCCGGGAGATGGTGCACGGGCTGGGCACGATCCACTGCATCAGCCAGCAGCAGCCGGTGAGGTGAATTCAATCTTACACGATAGGACACGTTTGGATATGCCTATCTCTCAGGTATCCATCCCAGTTTTCGTTCGATGATGGCATTTGCGGGATGCGGATCTTTCTGGCTTGCGTCCCGATCCGTTGGCTGTGTATGGCGTCAACATCCAAATAGTACTCCGTCAAAGAACTTCCAAACGTCCCTCTCTCTTCAACTCTTCTACAATCTGGCATATCAATTTATAATCGAGTTCCAGGTCTTCTTCGATATCAGAAGGATATGCTTCCCCTCTTCCTTGGAAGTACCCCATAACTTCCTTTTTGGCGGTCTCGTAATCCACATCACGATATTTTATGGTTTTTTTATACCAATCGCAATATCTATCGCCATCTGTCTCTCTCCAGATACCTTCTGGTGTGAACCGTGCACGCTCACCCGCGCGGGCGGGCAGGCATGCAGCCTCGCCTCCTCCTCCACTCCACGTCCGGAAATCTCGCCCCGCTTGCACCTCTCCGTGATCAAGTGTACCAAACTCGTATCTGCATTGCGGTATTTTTATGGTTATAGCTCATGGGATTGCGAAGGGTGAAGTGGGACCCTCCACCCTTCAAGAACTTGAGAGGAGTTCACTCTCCATCGTATTACAATTTAACCGATCCGTTTCCTCCAATGGCATCTGTATAGCTGTAGGGCGGATACGATACGCTCATCCCAGTCCAATGCGCCTCTGGCACCTGGCCGGATACCTTTCCCTGGGCCTGCACGGCTATCGTCTTGCCGCTAACTGGCCCATCAATCTTTACCTTCCAGGTTGCTCTAGCAGTTGACCCTGCCTTCATCTCTCCCAGGGTCTTTCTGGACCCTGTGGAATCGAGGCCCATCCCATCCGGCAATGCTATCACGGCCACAGCATCTTTGGCAGGATACAGTGATGAGTTGAATGGCGTTGGGCAAGGGTAGGTGACGTCCGCCGTAACCGTCGCCGTTGAGCCCGGCTTTAATGATCCTGAGGTCTTGACGCTTACATTCCAGGGCATCATCACCATCCCCCAGTAGGGATGAGATTCTCCCTCAGCAGTGTAGTTCCAGCCGCTTTGCAGCTCCTGGTAAGTCCAGGTGGTGATTCCCGTCTTGTCTGTCTGGTGTTTCTGGTCCCTTCCCCAGGGATCGCTGAAGTACATTATGCCTTTTACGTCGTCGTATCCTATCGCTGTCCGGTAGTGGCCGCCTCCGCCATTCGGCTCGAAGGTCATGAGCAGGATTACCGGCGTATCCGCCGCAATCAGGGCCTTCAATTCCGCCAGCCAGAATAGATCTGAGGAATAGGGGAATGATGCATAACCTAAAGCCCTTTCCGGATATCCGGCTGAGGGGGCCTCAGCCGGGAAGAATCTCCCCTGAGCGGAACTCATGGAGCTGAAGTGGCCGGCTCTCACCATATCAAAGGACCACGTGCCCGCGGAAGAGCTACGGGCCACATCTGCGATCTCTTTTTGATTGATGTCCGGGCCATAATAATCATATGCTCCTTCTAAAGCCCCTTCTCCGCAGAATAGGCCGTTCATTTGCTGGTGCCAGGGAACATTGGCAATCATATGAGATGAAGGCAGGGGCGCGCTCGCGCCTGTGTTTGCATCTGCGGCGTTGCCCCCCATCCAAATGCACGAAATCAATATCATTAAAGCTGTTACGGCTAACCTGGAACGAATTTTCAAATGAATACCCCCGTTTCTTGAGATATTAATTTCTCATGAAATCGATAAATCCCTGCTCCACGTCTACAGACACCAGCTCTACGATTATCTGGTCTCCCACGTCAAGGCCTTTACTTCCGCTCTTGAGCATTCCTTCCACGGGAATATCCAAAAGCCGGGCCCAGGTGCCTTTCTCCGATGCCCCGGTAACCATGGCATCAAAGCGCTCTCCAATTCTCGATTGAAGCAGAAGCGCGGCTGCAGATTTGCCCACCTGCCGCTCCACTTTGTTGGCTTCATCCTCTTTTTTCGTGCAATTCTCAGCCAGAGAATCCAGCTCGTCCAGGCTGTAGGGCACGGGTCTCTTTTCAATGGCGGCTTTGAGCAGGCGCTGCGTGATCAGATCGGTGTAGCGGCGGTTGGGGGCGGTGGAATGGGTGTAATCCTTGACCGCCAGGCCAAAGTGTCCGGTGGCTTCCTCTCCGGGCAGCTCCGCTACGTATTCGCCATTTCCCAGAAGCTTGATCACGGCTAAAGAGAGATCCGGGAAGCGCAGCGGATCGGCCTCTTTCATCATAGTCAGAAACATCTCCAGCTTTCGGGCATCGGGATTCTTGGGAAGCTTGAAGGCATGCTCTGCGGCGATCTCCACGATTCGGTCCCATCTCTTAGGAATACGCACCACGCGGCGGATGGATGGGATATTTCGGGCGGAGAGGTAGCGCACCGTCACGCCGTTGGCGGCAATCATGAAGTCCTCGATGATCTCCTTGGCCCGGTTCTTTTTCTCCACCTGCAGATCGCTGATTTTGTCGCCCTCAAACACCGACTTTGCCTCAATGGTCTCCAGGCTGAGCGCGCCCTGAGCATGGCGAAGGCTCTTCATCTTCTGAGCCGCCTGATCCTGGAGCAGCAGATTCTCGGCCAGCCCTTCTTTAGCTGCCACAGCCTCTGGCACGGACGTCTTTCCCTCCAGCCAGGCACCCACGCTATTGTAGGCCAGCTTGGCATGATTACGTACTGCCGCTCGGTAGACGTCCGAGTCCAACAGCGATCCGTCCGGGCCGATGGTCATCTCCACTACCATGGCCAGGCGGTCCTCGTTCAGATTCAGGGAAGTGAGGTTGGTGGACAGCTTTACCGGCAGCATGGGAAATATCTGGGCGGCGGTGTAGATTGAGGTGGTGTTGTGCGAAGCGTCCTGGTCGATGGCGGAATTTTTCTTGACCAGAGCATCCACGTCCGCCACGGCCACGTAAATCTTTGTCTTTCCCTCAGGCATCGCTTCGGCAAAGGTGAGCTGGTCAAGGTCCTCAGAATCGTCATTGTCAATGGAAGCCCAGAGCAGGTCTCTCAAGTCACGCGCCTTTGAGGCCAGGCTTACCTTTGCCGGGGACTGAATCATGGCAAGCTCGGAGACGGCCTGGGAGGAAAATTCGGGGAGCAGTCCTCGGGTAAGCATGACTCGCCGGGCGATGTTCTGCAGGGTGGTGCGGTTCTGGGTGTCTGTGGTTTTCGGATTTGAATTTGAATTTGTATTCATTTGATGTATCTCCTGTATCGATGAGCATGATACACATTCGAACTCCAATAAGCTTTACTTAATTCAAGCTAATTTATTCCCGGCAGATTCCAGTGAGGAGCACCCGTCGCCCATCCCAGATCCTTGTTCAGGAAAGCCACATCCTTGAGATCGTAGGAGGTTTCTATAAACTGAAGAGAGAATTGGTGGGTGGTGAGGGGGGCCAGGTCTCCGTTGATCTGTTGCTGTTGCAGTTGCGGCCCAATCGCCGGCTGGGGCGCGGGATGGCAGCACCGGCGATCATGCCAGCCGGGCCGAGAGGTTGCAGTTGCGGCCCAATCGCCGGCTGGGGCGCGGGGGCTGGCAGGGGCGGCGGCTGATACTGTGCAGCGGATAATGATATTAATAGTATGATTGAGAAAATTATGATCGACCTTTTCTTGTTCATCCTGCTTCCTATTGCCAAGAATTTTATGCATCGTTTATATTTAAGATTTGGCCCAGGCATGCAAACCTCGACACCTAAAAAAGAATCCTGTCACCAGAAAGCTCACTAATCACGCTCCAAGAGAGCCGCAAAATTTAGATATCATTGGCTATTGGATTCAAGAAGCTTCTCGGTGGGGAGGTCATAGCTATTAAGGCGAGCCAAAAGGATTCAATTCTCGAAGTAGGTTATTTGAAAGGCAGAGGGGATTCTCATGAAGCAAGGTCGAAATACATAATAAGGTTTCTGACCGAATACGACCTACAAGATGTCATAAAATTGCAGGAAATTGTTCTCCATGATCTCAAAGACCCCGAAATCTACTACCCCGCATCCCAAGAAAAATTAAAGAAATATCTCAGTGAAAAGACTTTCGCGCTTGGAGTGTTAACAGGTGAAGGTCTTATTGGCTTTAGCTGCATCCATACACCTGGAGATGAGCAGGATAACCTCGGACGTGATATCGCAATGTCAAAAGAAGATTTAAAAAAGGTTGCTCATATTAAATTTTCTGGTTCCTCGCTGCTTCATGTGGGAAGATTGAATTGGATTTTTCCGAGTCTAAGATATATAATTAGAATGAGATTCTTCGTTGTCCTGAAGCCTCTCGCACTGCTCTTTGCTGATTGAACCATGCTGTTTATTCCTTCTAACACGCCATTTGATATTTTGGTGTCTACATAATTTATTATGCCGGTCCAATGTCTCTTTATGGTTTTGGCTGCATCAATAATTGGGTCAATTTGGCTATGTGACGCCCAATAATACCAGTTTTTAAGGAAATCCTCCGCAAGGAGCTTATCATTATACGTCCAAAAGTCTTTTAGACTTAGCTTGAAATTGTATGCTTTAGAAGTCATTAAATTCATATCTTTGAGAGAGCCAAGCTTTTCTTTTTCAGCCAATGAAAGCTTGTTTGGGTTTCTTAGCCATATATATCGAGTATTCTTTAATTCTGCATTGTGGTGCGGCTCCTCGCGACGCACTTGATCTACTGCTTCATTGACCATCTTCACAACATGAAATTTGTCAAAAGTAAGTGACGATTCTGGAAACTGTTCCGTTATACCTGAGATGAATGCAGGAGACATGTCCGAGCAGAACATATCTATATTTTTCGATGCGCCATTATGATTCTCAAGGTCTTCCTTAAATGAGCTGATAACACTTGCGTCCTTTCCTTCGCATACATATAAAACTTTATTATTGTCAAGATCAACAAATAGCGATACATATTTATGGTTTTTGGCGCATGAGGTCTCATCAACTCCAACTCTTTTTACATTAGAATGATCCTCTTTAGACCTCGATTCCGGAATATAGTGAGATAAAACCCGCCAAATCCTTGTATCATGCTCACCTATTATCTCAGCTACAGCCATAACTGGCATATTCTGGGCCAAAAGCAGTATCATTGAATCCATTAGCAATGTGAAATGGACGCTTCTCCTAGCCCATGGAACATCAATCAACCTTATGGACCCGCATTTCTGACATTTTGTGCGCGGCACTCGGGCATGAATGTATGTTTTGAATTGGAAAAAATTAAGATGACGCCATACTCTATTTTTTGTGTCGTGAATGCTATTGTTCGGCGTTTTGCACAATACGCATTCAAATCGACTGCCTGCCACAAAATCAATATTTATGTCAATTCGCTTTTCTGCATTGTTGAATTCTATGGATTTGACATACCAAGGATCTTGGAGAGTCAATGCGAGTTTAAGTAGGTCTTCCTGTGATTGAGTCACGGGTAATAATTCAACCAGGGATATTATTAAACTTTGCCCCTTTCCCACTAAGAACGGCGAGGAACCAATTTTCTTTTGTTCATCCCGATTATAGAGGGAACTCCTTTCAACTAAAATTAATACAATATACTCTGGATGTTATTAATAGTATCGGATGTTGCCACGTCTTATGCACAGTATCGCCTAAAAACTATTATAGCCTACGAAATATGTTTCAAAGTGGCTTTTTAATCAAGGAGATAACGAAGAAGTATGGTGGATTGATCAGATGCATATTATTTAAAAATATCTGTATTAGTGCTCATCCAACTTGGCAGGATGTCATGATTATTAAAAGCTCAGATATTGAAGCGCAGAAGAAGCTATTAAACGAGGGTTTTTTGGGTTTTAATGTATCAAAAGACCCGAATGGAATTATAATTCATTACGGCAGAAGTCAGACAGGAGATAAACAGATGTAGCAAAGCAAAAAGTGTTCGCTCGTTGGCGAATAATATGCGGGGGACGGGATTTGAACCCGTGAACGCCTGCGCGACAGGGCCCTCAACCCTGCTCCTTTGACCTGGCTTGGAAACCCCCGCTCGAAATGGGTTTGTAGATCGGCCTTGGGCCGATCTGATTCTAAGCTAGCTCTGCCAGCTTTGCGTCTAAGTCCTCTGCCCTCTTCTTGATCTCTTCAGCCGCCTTCGCCACCAGATCCTTGGCGGGCAAAGTGCCGCTGCTTTCAATGGACACCACGAATGAGTCCATGATGGGCGAGAGCTTTATGGCCCCCGGCTCGCACGCATCAACACAGAGCTTGCACAGAGAGCATTCCAGCATATTTGTAGTTTTCGCTCTGCCGCCTTCCACAGACAGAAGGTTTCTGGGGCAGACCTCAACGCACTTTCCGCATCCGTCGCAGGAATCTGCCACTACTATGCAGGGCTGATTCTTGTAGCCGCACAACGTTCCGGCCTGCCACTTGGTGTGCTCGGTGCCCACATGTTTTGTGGCATAGCCCTCAATGACCAGCTTCTCGCCATCGCCCAAGATGACGATGGGAATCTTGTCGAAGGCGGGCTTGACACCTGGGTCGGTGAACTGAATGTCCCTGGAGTAGACCATGCCCGGCCCTTCCGAGGAGAGCATGAACTCCACACGACATCCGGGACAGCCGGTTCCGCCGCACTGGCAATCCTCTGGCTGGCAGAAGATATCCAGATCCTCAGCCCGTAAGGGCACCTCTCCTAAGCGTAGTCCAATCTGCTCATCGAAGAGCACCGATGTGTTGTCATAGAGACCTATCTCGTCTATGGCCAGCACAGGCACTTCACTCATGCAGGCGCGGCGAATGCCGTTGGCGAAAGCGGCTGTGACGCCGCTGAGGAGATACCGGATGCGGTCCTCCTCGAGCTGCAACAGTTCAAACTTCAAACTCTACACCCTTCGACCCCTCTTTCCGCCGGCAGGCTTGGTGCCGTCGTGGGGTATGGGGGTCGCATCCTCTATTCTGCCAATGCGTAGACCAGCGCGAGCAAGAGCACGTATGGCTGCCTGAGCTCCTGGCCCAGGAGACCTCTGCTTGTTGCCGCCCGGAGCGCGCACTTTAACGTGAACCCCGACAATCCCCTTATCTTTTACAGCGTCAGCGACCTGCATGGCCATCTGCATGGCGGTGTAGGGGCTGCTTTCGTCTCTGGCTGCCTTTACCACCATGCCGCCTGAGATCTTCGCCATTGTCTCGGCTCCGGTTATGTCGGTGATGGTAATAAGCGTGTTGTTAAAGGACGAGTAGATATGGGCAATGCCCCATTTTCCTTCTGCCATTTATGCACCCACCTTGGACGTTCGGGATGCCCTCTCTGGATGGCCTTCCTTGGCCATTGGGGAACCCATGTAATAATCAATGCTCATTTCCTCGCCCCGCTTTACCAGAAATCCCGGAACGTCAACTCTGCGTCCGGAGACCTGGATATGGCCGTGAACTATGAACTGTCGGGACTGCTTCAAGGAATTGGCGAGACCCTGGCGGTAGACCTGCGTTTGCAGTCTTCTCTCCAAAACATCGGCTACCTTCATGGAAAGGACGGCATCGAGATCCCCTTCCGTTTTGAGCATTCCCAGCCTCTTTAAGCGAGCGAGAATGGCTTCTGCCTCTTGGGGTGCCTGGCCGATGGAGACGGCGGCGAGCATCTTTCTGCTGATCTGCCTGTACTTCCTGAGGAAAGCCTGGGCCTTCCACAGTTCCCTCTTGTTTCTAAGGCCAAAGGCCTTGACGACCTCTACTTCCCCAGCGATGCGCTCCGCCTGCCAGGGAGTGCGGGGCCGCTCGTACATCTTGCGGCTCTTGCCTGGATATCCCATTATTTACCACCTACTCCTTGGTTGCAGCTGGTGCTGCGGCTGGTGTTCCTTCCTTCTTGCGGCTGACACCAACGATGGCGCCCGTGCGTCCGGAAGATCTGGTCCTCTGGCCTCTAACACGCAGTCCCCGCTCGTGCCTGATGCCCTTGTAGCTCCTCATCTTCTTCATGAGGTCTAGGTCTTCGCGTAGCGTCATGTTGAGGTCCATGGCCATAACGTGGATATCAGTGCCGGTTTCAATATCACCGCGCCGGTTGACCATCCAGACAGGCAGGACCTTGGTGGCGTCCTCCTCGATGACCTTCTTGAGCTTGTCTATCTCCGAATCGGGAAGTAGGCCCAGTGTGGCAAATGGATCCACGCCTGCCTTATCGGTAAAGACCTTGGCGCATCGGCGGCCCACACCTTTGATGCCCGTCAGGGCCATGTGGACCTGCTGCTTTCCCACCAGGTCTGTATTTAGAATGCGAACTATGTACCTAAGATTTTCATCGACAACAGTCTTCTTAGGCTTCTCTTCAACCTTTTTAGGCTTCTCTTTTCCTGCATTTGGTTTAGCCAAGTTTGTCCTCCAGGGAGTCTAAATCCTCTGGATCAGCCCCGGGTCAGAGCCCGACGCCGCCCGCTCACCACGATGGGGGGCGAAATAATCCATTGAACCAAAGTGAAGCTACGCTCCTCATATAAAAGACTTATGTGGATTTTAGCTTGATCTCGTTTTCCCGACACCATTCGTGCAGGGCCTCTTCCTCACGATGGCTTTCGAAATCGTACCAGTTCTCCAATAGTCCCCTGTGCTCCAGATGGTCTTTGAACCTGCTGTAGGCTCCGCGATGGCTGAAGATCCCCTGGACACGGCCAAAGTCGTTCGGCATTTGCTGCTCTACAAATTCGAAGACAAGGCTCTGGCCCAAATCAAGGTCATTCTTGTGGGGGATCACGATGAAATTATCGCAGTCGAATTCGTCTTCATCCAGCTCATCGAAGACTCCATCTTCGGAGTGAAAATATATTTCTCCGTTGTCCAGGCAGAGGACCGCTCTATTCATCCCGTATCCGTCTGAGCTGACGAATAGGAATGCATCATGAATCTCGTCGAATGTAGCCATCTGGATCTATCCTCGTCGATTTCTCTTTTTTTTGCTGCTGCATCTGCAAGCTATTCACGGGAAGTCGTGAGGCTGCTCAATTTATTTTTCGGCGCTTTGAGCTTTAGCTTTGGTTTCTTGGGTGATTTGCCGTCAGCCGGTGTTGCCATAATTTCCTCAAGCTTGGCTTTCTTGGCCACAAGCCCAGCTTTCCTGGTCGAAAGCACGATTAGCTGTAGCTCTATTTCAGCTATCTCTTTCTTGATTTTCTGCAGCTCAATCTTGCCCGTAGCTTTTGCCAGGTATTCCGGTCCCAGCTCGGATGTGATGTATTCTTCAAGCTGGCGTCTTAGAACTTTGATAAAAGGACTTCCCCAAACGGAGGCGTAGCGGCATTCAAGTTTGCCGGTCTCAATGCCTTTGATGATGAATTCCTGATCCACCTTGTACTCTTTCTTTGCCGTTTTGTCGCTGAGCGTTGCGCCCTTTCGATTCCATTCACCGTATTCGGCCATTTTATCCTCGATCAATAACCTTCTTGAATTTGCATCAAGCCGTTATCATGCCCTCCAGATAGAGAGCTGCTCTTCCTGATATCTTTACGCGGTCGCCTGCATTGGTGCAGAATAACTCGCCGCCTCTCTTCGAGAATTGAAAAGAACAAAAGCGCTCGCCAATGTGGCATGGCCGCAAAGCGCGACCTCTGTGAGAGGAGTGAACCATCTGATGTCAAATCCTATGGCATTGCGGACCAAAAAAGCCGTTTCAGAGAGGTTGTTCTCAGCAGCCATGGCCTGGAGGATCTGGTCATCAGGCCAGCAATCCAGGAGGCATACTGCGGCGTGGTTGCCGGAAAAGACCTCGGAGGTGAAGGCATCGACATGGTATAGCGGTATTCTCATAGACTCATATCCAGGACGGTCAAATTCTCGACCTCGCATTCTCTCTTATCTTTTTGGAATCTGCCTCAATCTTATCCAGCAATGGACTATCCTAGGAGTTTCGGGGCAAGAAGGATCTGATCTGCGCAAAATCCGCCCCTGAAATTTCCGAACGTCGCCTACTCGTGGTAAAAATCTTTAGAGGCTTACCTTTTCTTTAATTTGGGAGATGTTGGATTCTATTCTCGTCATTCTATCATCAACGCTTTCCTTTAGATCAACACGAAGCTCTCCAATCTCGCCGACAATAGCGTCTCGTGCTTCACTGACTTCTCCTGCAATTACGTCGTTTGATGCTCTTATCTCGCCAACAATGGCATCACGTGAAGCTTTTATCTCGCCAATGGTGGCATCACGTGACGCTTTTATCTCGCAAACAGTGGCGTCACGTGAAGCTCTTATCTCGCCAATGGTGGCATCACGTGACGCTTTTATCTCGCAAACAGTGGCATCACGTGAAGCTCTTATCTCGCCAACAATGGCATCACGAGAGCTTCTAATATCTTCACATGAGCCCCTAATATCTTCGCGTGAGCCTCTAATTTCTTCATGTGTTTCCTTCAATTCTTCATGAGTGGCAGTGATTACACCCAATATTTTTTCATTTACTACAATAAGTTTTTTTAGTAAATGCGCAGCCGCATCAAGCCTCTGATCCGTCTCGCCTCCGGATACAGCCTTGAAGAAGCTGTCAAAATCACCTATTGCAGGAGAGTACTCTTTCCGGATATCGGTTACATTGATAAGGGTGTTTTTAATATCAATAGCCTTAAGCAACTCCTCCAAATTAGCGGTCTCGCCCTCAGCCACAACTTTGACCAGTCCATTTTCAAGGTTCTGCACATACCCGTTCAGTCTTAAATTCTGAGCAATGGTGACAACTCTTGCCCTGTAGCCGGTCTTCTGGACCTTGCCGGAGATGTAAGCGTTTAGCCTCTGCATCACATTTATTCGTAGCTCTCTTTTTATATAAACGTTTAACCTCTTGCCGGTCGTGATGCAATATTTGGTTGGCCGTTTTGGTCGTAGCCTAATGCTTGCGATCGTGGCTCCTTCGTGCCCTTCGCGGCTTTGCACCGGGTTCCAGCTCACGCGAAGGCGCGAAGCCGCGAAGTCTCGATGAGAGAAGGACAATTTTGGCAGAAACAAATTCCTGCCCATAATTGATCCACTGCCTGACTCTCGCCAACCGCCGATCACAAGAATGCACGCCTACCGATTTCTTTGGCCAGGCCCCTTTCGCACCGCCCACAGCGTGAATGTGCCGGGAAAGCCTTTCATGGTCACGCCATCGTGCCGCTGCCATCCCAGCCGCTTGTGCTGCACCGCTCCAAGCCGATCGATGTCTTCTTTGGCCCGATCGCTCAGCCAGATCTCTGCGCCTTTGAAGGCTCCGACCACGCGGGAGGCGAAGTTCACTGTGCCGCCAAACACATCGCCTTCCTCCACATGCATCGGCCCGATATGAATTCCTGCACGAATTTGGATCTGAGGATGGCCCGTATTTCCTTGTAACTGGAGTTCTTGATGGTGCAGCCAATCTTCCGCTAGCCCTTAGCGGTCTTTTTCTTCTTATCCCGCACCCGCTGGATGACAGGGATTAGATCCTTTCTAATTTGATCCCATGCTTTGGACCTTGGCGATGTTTCGACGACACTCTTAATCCAGGGGGCCAATCGCTGCAACTTGCTGAGAAAAGGATCGTCGTCGCACGCACACGGCTCAAGCTTCACCGTCACGATTTCTACTTCACCAGCTTCTCGGCGCTCTTTGGCTCTCCTGAGTTCTGGGTCCTTGATGTAAGGCCGAACAAGCGAGGTCTGGCTGGCAATGAAAATGAAAATGTCCATATCTTCCAGGCGTCGGCGAATTTCCTCATCCCATTCATCGCCAGCGATGAGTCGTCTGTCGCGCCATGAAGACAGACCATGCTGCTGTTCGAGCACACCAAGAAGCTTATCTAGACGATCGAGTTGTTTCTCATCGTCGTGCGCATAACTTACAAAGACTCGCACTGGGACCGGCGCGATGGCCGGATCACGGTCAATTGCCCGTGCCTCTACCGGAATAAGTTTGTTAAGTTCACGAGTCACATTAATTTCTGCAGTCCCTTCCGGTTGAATAGGTAGCTTCAGTGTCGCCATCCCAGGTTGTTCGAGATCACGCAGAGCCTTAACGCTTATCCATTGCTCGCCCTCGCCTGTCAGCTCTAGTTCCTCCACAGGCTGTATCTTCATATCTGCATGGAGCATTTCCAATTCCCGGCGCACCATTGCTACGAGCACGCGCTGCGTCTCAGCATCGCCATCCTGCACAAAGACATGAAGTTCTTGTCTATCCGACTCAGCTCGAATCAGCGCCTTGGCTTCTGCGTGGCGCAGGACAACGCCGTGCCGCCAATGTGGTGCGCCATCACTCAATGGGTGAGTGCGAACAATGAAACGCGGGAGCAGCCCTGGCAATAGGACTTCATAACGGTATCGGAGATGCACCGGCGCTTTCTCCCATTTCTCGTTCATCTCAGGCTCGAATTCCGGCAGCAACTCTGGTACAAGGTAACGAACCGGTTTCAGCTCTTCTTTATCGCTGGCCCGCCCTACAAGCTCATCTTTCCCCACCTCGCTTGCATAGCACAACTGGAAGGCGCGCATCAACTCAAGAATAAAGCGATGTGTTTCGACTGGGTAATCGCTCGCCTTGATCGCCTTTTGTTCTTCAGCTTTTTGCAAAACAAGGGGCATATCCCTAACCGCGAGTTGGCCATCATTTTCCGCCACAAATGACGCCCGAATTACTGCGTAGACCCCGCCGGTAACCCATCTGGGATTAAGAACTCTCGTATCATGTAATCGGGGATCTTTGCCAAAGTAGAGCGCCAAACCCAACGCATGAAGAATACCAGCTAAATCAGTCTGTGCCGCAGGATCACTCTCACCAAATTTCTCGCATAGTTCGGCGTATCGTTTATAGGTGAAGAAATTCTCATCCATTCCTGCGACAGCATACTTAATCTTCCGCCAACGCCCTGGAAATGGAAGCCAAACATCTTGCATCCTATCCTCAACAGTCTTCAGAATAGTGCGGCGCAATTCCTCAATACCCTTACCAAAGAGTGCATCAGTTGCGATGAAATCCACAATGAAAGGAAATTTCCGCAGTAGTTTTACTTTATCTACTTGCCAATAGCGTTCATGACTCCAATTTAACACCACGATTGTCGGAGATCTGCCACCCTGCGTCTCAATGAGCTTGAGCCAATATTCAGCATCGCGTTGCGCGAGCCCCATTCGTGGTTCCAACACGAGCAGATAAAGACTTCTCTCGGTTAAGAAAAACTGGTGCGTTGAATGGAGAATTTCTTGTCCACCAAAATCCCATGCGTGTACCCGGACGCGGCCACGGTTGCATCTAAGAGTAAGTTTGCGGATTGCGATAGAATGGGTCTCAGATTCGTTTGCATCTGGCTCCTCGTCGGCCAGTTGCTTCAAGAGCGTTGTCTTCCCAACTTTTCCGCTTCCTACTAGTAGCAGTTTTAGCTCAAGCAGCGGCCCTCCTTTTTCATCACGTGATTCAAAATAATAGCGGAGAATCTCTTCTGGTCGCCCTTTGAGCAGGCTTTCGGGAATTTGCAGTCCGGGATTTCCATCCAATTCTAGCTGTTTGAGCGACAGTTGATAGAGTGTCTCTGGTAGCACGGTAAGGCGATTGCAGCTCAAATCAAGAATTTTTAGTTGATGCAACCAACCAATATCATCTGGTAGTGTCTTTAGGCAATTATGAGTAAAGCGAAGTTCCCTAAGTGATGATAGATCCTTAATCCATTGTGGTATTTCTCGTATATAATTACCGGATAGATCAATAAATTCAATATCCCGCAAGGTGCGCAAGCCTTCCGGAAATTTTTGTAGTCCCATATTTCTTAGATTTAGAGAACGGGTTAATTCGAACGAATTGAAGTCGCCGCCAAAATGCTTAAATTTATAAATCTCAATCCGTTCTTCTGCTAATTCAATCGGTGTTTTTTGTATTTTTCGCCTGTATTTATCAACATTATATTCAGGGTAGTTTTTTTTTGGCATGGTCAGTTCCTTTTTAAATTCGATTTACAGACAGGCAATGCCCCCCACTCGTATCTGTACACCTCTAAAGTGCGCACTTCACACCTAAAGGTAAGTTCTTTTGCATATCATTGTCGGCGTGCTTCCATTATTCAGCAGATATACCTACTCCTACTCATTTATCATGGTTCAGAGGCTCAGCCAGAGTTCGTATAGCCTCTCAGTCCTAGAACTACAATTTAGAAAAACGCCATAATCAAATGTTCTGTTCATCGACTCTCCACTATCCCTCTGATTGTCAATGAGGTTTCGCTCGATAGTAATAAAGATAATCCCTTCTTTTTCGATCAATGATAAAAACACAATATTTTAAGGACAATCTCATCTGGCTCGCCTAATCTTCCTTCACCTCATCCGCACACTCATCCCCAGCCCCGCCATCTGCTCGAAGAATCTCGGATAAGACACGTCCACCACCTCCGCCCTATCGATCCGCGTCTCCCCCGCCACAAATCCCGCCACCACCCACACCATGCCAATCCTGGCGCTCTTGGCATTGCCCGCTCGCCCACCCGTGCAGCTTTCCGCTCGCGCTCGCACGGGCCCGTCCGGCCGCTCCCGGCCCCTGCCATGCAGGCCAGGCTCCTCGGCAATGGCACGACCTTTGGCCAGATCGGAAGGCTCCCTTGCTTTTAATAAATCGCATCTCGCTAAGGCGCTATCCAGAGATCTGGTGATTTTTTTTGGATTCTTGGTCGAAACTTACGAAAACGTTGCATGTAAAAGTTTATTGCCGAAGATCTACCTCTCGTAGTATCATGAAACAAAATGCATTCTTATTGATCCTGGCGCTCTGCTTCGTCATTTCGCCAGCTCTCGGGCAACAAGAAGCAAGCGAACCACTTGCCGCCAGTAATGCTACTCCAAATGGCTCCGAACTGGTAAATTCGAGCATCCCCTCTGGCGATCAGTTTACCATGGTGAACATCTTCCAAATTGCAGAAGAAAATCCCCTCGATCCCAAACTCGGCTATATGAGAAAAGAAGTCATTTCCGGAAAGAACGCCAGCGTCAACATGACTCTTTACATGCCAGGCAGCCATTTAGGAGCGCATTACCATAGTGCCACGGATGAGATCGGTTACGTAGTTCTGGGCCAGGCGAATTTGACTATGAACGGCAAGGATTATCCCGTCAAAGCCGGGGATTTGATCTATATTCCCCCATTCAATGTGCATGATTATGTGGCTGTGGGAAATGAGACCTTCCAGATCATGACTTTCTTTATGCCTGCATTTGATGGAAAAGATAGGGTCTTTGTTTGAAGAAGGATGACAAACTCAGACTCTCTAAATAAAACTATTTTTTGAACACTCATTCACCCACATCAGCCACATGATAATTCGGCCCTCCAGGCCATGCCCGCCAGCCCCGTGCAGCTTTCCGCCCCGACCGCCGGCCCGTCCCGCCTCTCCCGGACCATTGCCATGCGAGCCCAGGCTCCACGGCCACGGCACGACCTTTGGCCGGATCGATAGGCTACCTTGCAGAGAGAATTGCTTGGCCGCCAGTTATATTTCATTATCAGTAGTTTATGCCTACTATGAGGACTCTTAGTTATCGAATCACTCTTAGAAAAGAACCTGAAGGAGGTTACACCGTGCTGGTCCCGGCCCTTCCTGGATGTGTCACTTTCGGAAAGACGGTAGAAGAGGCCATCGAGATGTCCAGGGATGCAATCACGGGTTATGTGGAGAGCCTCATTGAGGATGGCGAGCCCGTTCCCGTGGAGGACGACCTCATCGAGTGCAGAGTGACTGTGGAAGCTCGTGAACCGTACGGCGAGGCTTAATTAAAGCCATTCATGGTTGTCTTCTTCGCGCCGATCAAGGCTTCGCGTGAGATTCAACAGGGTACGGTTTCACGCAAAGGCGCGAAGCCTATGCATTGGATTATTTCGGCCCAGCCGTACTAGAACTCTATTACTTCCAGAAAGTCAACTCTTCTAAAATCCCTATCGAAGGTTGCGATCTTCAAAATCTCGTTGCGAAAGCAGGTTGAAGCTATTAGCGCGTCATATGGCAGAAGCCTGTATTTCAGCATGGTCTCCCGCCAATGGTTCATATCATCATTGACCGGCACGAGGGAAATGCGTCTTGCATCGATGAAGCGGAATACTGCATCGATCTCTTTTTCAAATGGGCCATAGCCGTTATCAACGATGAACCTCTTGAATGAGGTATGGTTTTTAGTTCCATAACGCTCTTCGCACAGATCCCGAACCGATACAAGAATCAGCTCATGTATGACCGTAGATGATGTGACAAGTTTGTGATTCTGATCAAAAAATCTCCTGGCTGAGTTAGAAAATTTTGTGTCAAAGAAGGCATTATAAAATACATTAGTATCAATAAATATCAAAGGTAGACCTCGCCCTCAAGCTCTTCGAGCCTCTCTGCAGAAGCTTTGCCAAACATGCCGTAGTATTTCGAAAGATCTACCTTTTCGATTTTGATCTTTAGCTTGGTTCCTTCCTCTAGATTTACATTTTCCACCGGTTTGAAGACGCCGCCTTCGTATACACATTCAATGGTCTCACTGGCACTCATGCTCAAGTCTCCTTCTTCGCGTAGAATCTGTATATTTCAACTTCTTGCTATTCAATCTTCTCCCCTGGACACTGCTCCTTCAAGATCCTTTGTCCACCAATCTCCTCGCCGCCCGCCTTCCGATCATCAGCTCCTCCAGCATGGCCCTGAAAAGATCATCGTGCAGGCGGGCCTCGTGATCGAGGGCAACGATCACAGTAAATCTGAGGAAAGTGGAGTGAAACGGCGGCGATACACCAACGCAGCAAGCTGCGGGGTATTGCGTTTAAAAATAGATAGCGAAGATCCTTAACGTGCCACTTCACCCAATCTCTGCCCTCGCTCCCAGCCATCAGCTGGAAGAATCCCGGATAGCTCGCATCCACCGCCTCCGCCCTGTCGATCCGCGTCTCTCCGGCCACAAATCCCGCCACCGTCCGCGCCATGACAATCCGGGTGCTCCTGGCCGTGCCCGCTGGCCCCGTGCAGCTTTCCGCCCCGACCGCCGGCCCGTCCGGACGCTCTCGGGCCCGGTCATGCGGGCCCAGGCTCTCGACCATGGCACGACCTTTGGCCAGATGGGAAGGCTACCTTGCAGAGAGAATTAACTGGCCGCAAGTTATATTTCATTATCAGTAGTTTATGCCTACTATGAGGACTCTTAGTTATCGAATCACTCTTAGAAAAGAGCCTGAAGGAGGTTATACCGTGCTGGTCCCTGCACTTCCAGGATGTGTCACCTATGGAAAGACGGTGGAAGAGGCCATCGAGATGTCCAGGGATGCAATCACGGGTTATGTGGAGAGCCTCATTGAGGATGGCGAGCCCGTTCCCGTAGAGGACGACCTCATCGAGTGCAGAGTGACTGTGGAATTAGATAAGATATAAATTCCAAACATTCGGGACTCTACAAGTGCAAGAAGCAAATGGAAAACACATTAAATCTTCTGAGAAAAAAGTAAATGGTGCGGTCTCTAAAA